>DATEHG010000095.1:0-63080 GCA_035279705.1 Gemmatimonadales bacterium | reverse complement strand
CTCATTCCTGAATCCCAACTCCCTACCGTTGTCTCGCAGCAAGCGCAAATCATTCAGTGCCGTCATTCCCGTCATCGTCGATGCGAGTGTAAGGTCCACCAGCTGATACATCTCCAGGTCGTTGAGCCGGTTGCCGAGGATGGCAGCCAGATTGAGCACGCTGCGGGTGTCTGCGGGAAGTTCCTGAATGATCCGGTCGATGAGCGCCTTGTAGTGATGCTCGGGCGAGGCGGCGTGGCCAGGCTCAGGCGTCATGGCGCCCAGGGTCAGCGCCATGGCGTTGCGCCCGTTGGCCATCCAGTCTCGAACGAAGAGTTCGAGAACCATGGGGTATCCTGACGCCGCGGTCAGCAGAGCGTGCCGCTCGGCAGCGTTCGGCAGCGAAGCCGAGTTCTCGAGAAGAACCGCCAGGAGCTCCCGGCTCTCGTCTTCGGTCATTGGGGGCACTTCGACGATCCGGATGCCCAGTGCGCCCGTACTCTCGCGGATCCGGCGGGCGCTGGGAGAACGGGTCAATTCGCTCGGCCGGGCGGTCAGGACCAGCATTACTGGCTGCGCCGCCGTTCTCCTGAGCACCTGGTGCAGCACGGCGATACTGACGTCGTCAGCAAGATGCAGGTCGTCCACGACGAGAATGACGGGCGTTTCCTCCCGCACTGCGCTCAGCAGCTCATGCATCCCCTCCGCCAGCTGAACCCTGACTCCTTCTCCGTCGGCGAACGCCGGTTGCGGGAGGTCGGGAAATCGTTGCCGGATTTCCGGGATGCACACTGAGAGATTGGCGAGCGCCTCGGGTCTGGTGCCGGTTGCTCCGGGTCGCTCGAGCAGTCCCCGAATCAGCCCGGCCAGTGTGGCATAGGGAATCTCCCGGTCCAGCTCATAGCACTGTACCCGGATGGTGGCGGCGCCCTCGAGGCCTGCGGCAGTGATCAGCCGGTCGGTGAGCGTGGTCTTGCCGACACCCGAATCGCCCAGGACCAGGAGATTGGTGGGATCGGAGCGGCAGGTCTTTTCCCAGCTTTCGTACAGCGCCCGGTACTCACGGCCCCGTCCGACGAAGCGGTGGCCTCGCCAGTGATCGGTAGGCACGGTGGGGATTTCGTTGCCGGTCGAGCGCTCCCAGCCCCTTCGCCTCAGTCGAAGCGCAATGCCCTCGACCTGGGCGGATGGCGATGCGCCGAGCTCCTCCTTGAGACGGGCACTCCACTGCTCGAAGAACTTGAGCGCCGAGAGACGATCTCCATCGAAGGCCCGCGCTTCCATCTTGGCGCGGATCCCGTCCTCGCTCAGGTGATCGATACCGAGGAGCCGATCGGCCAGGATTTCGATCTGCCGGAAGTTTCCGGTCCGCCGGCACCGGTCGATGAGCAGGAGAAGCCCTTCACGGATTGCCGGAAACAGCCTGGCCTGCTGTCGATCGCGCCAGAGCGCAAATTCGGGCGCCTCGGCGATGTCGAACTGATCGAGGAAGCTGGCGATTTCGAGCGGCGGCGTGATGTCATCGCCGAGCACTTCACCGCGTTCGAGTCGCTCGAGGTCGAGTTCCAGCCCCTCCAGCGTGAGCCGCACATGATCCCGGTCGGCGGCCACGGCCCGTGGACCGAGGCGATTGCGGAACATCGAGATCGCGGTGGCCACCGAATGCCGCGCTTCAGCCTCGCCCCCGCGGGGCCAGAGCAGATCGGCCAGCCGCTCCCTCCGGTGTGCGTGCTCGCGCTCCAGCGCGAGGTACACAAGCAGGGCCAGGTGTTTGCGGGTCTTGAACTGGATGGGCTCGCCGGCGGGGCCGACCAGGGTCGGGCTCCCGAGGCAGCGGAGGTAGTAATGAGGCGGCATCCGAGGCTTCCTGTGAAGCGCGGTCCGAAGCTGCAGGCCGGGAATCAAACCATCGTCAAACCGGAATTGCCGGCCCGGCGCCGGCGGGAGAGGATTTGTAATGTGCGCCCGGATTCCGGACGCCGGAAGGACGGCCTGGGCCCCGCCCGATTGGCCGGAAGGTTCTGTGACACCTGTCACTGTCAGATCGTTACACCTCCCCGATCTATCATCACTTAACGTGAAGTGGCCGGCCCCGTCTCTGGGCCTGGTTCGGCGATGGCCCGCCGAGGCTTCACTTCATTCATATAGCGACGGAGACGACCCATGCAGAAGCAATCTTCGGCCCTTCTGGCCTTGGCCGGCCTGGCGCTGCTCGGGCTTTCGGCCTGCAGCGAGAACGCGGCCCCGATGAATACCACCGGCGGCCCCACGGCCCAGACCCAGACCGAAGTGGCCTACGCCGCCGAGGACGAGACGGACGCCGATATCAGCTCGTTTACCATGGACGAGACGTTCAACCCGATGGGCTTTGCCCCTGCGGCGGCCATCCAGGGCCCCAACGCCATCAGCCCGCCGGCCTGTGTCACGGTCAATCCCGCCGATCCGGCGGACACCGATGGCGACGGGATTCCGGATGACGTGACCCTGACCTTCGACTGCAGCTTCACCGCCGGTCCCTTCACCCTGAGCCGCACCGGGGACATGCGGATCCAGGACACCAATCCCGACAACGCCTTCGACCTCAAGCAGACGCTGACCGGCTTTGCCTGGCAGCTGACCGACAACCATGGCGACCGGAGCTTCAAGGCCACCCGCAACGGCACCCGGGAGCGGGCCGGCACCTTTGCCTCGGCCAGCCTGGCCATCGACATGAACATCGTGCGCCAGCGCACCGGCAAGCCGGACGCCACCATCGACCGCCAGGTGACCATCACGTTCACCGCGGCCGAAGGGGAATCGCTGTTCGTGAGCCGCCGGCTGCCCGACGGGACGTTCGATGTGGAGGGGATGCAGACCTGGCAGCGGGGAGATGAAAACTTCAACTTCACCGTGACCACGCCGGTGCTGCTGCAGTACGACAAGAGCTGCACCCTGACCCGGCAGCGCATCAAGGCCGGCGAGCTCGACTTCACCGGCACCTGGGGTGACAAGAGCGGCACGCTCAAGCTGACCTTCACCGCGTGCGGCACGCCGCCGACCCGGGAGTTCGTCCCAGCCACGACCAGCTGAGCCTGCTTTACAGCGGTCTGGCGGTCCGGCACATTTGATCCGGCGGCCCTCCCGGGCCGCCGGATCGCTTTTGCCATTCGGCGTTTCCTCTCTCCGGAGGTCTCGATGCGTCCACACCGTCTTCCCCTGCTGGCCGGGATCGTGGCCATCGCGGCCCTGGCCGCCTGCGGCGGCAGCGACAGCACCGGTTCGAGCAGCAGCGACACGATGACGGCGGGCGAGGCCGACAACGTGGGTAACACGGTGGGCACCCTGATCGACGGCGCCGCTGCCTCGCTGACCAGCTTTTCGGTCGACGACGGTACCCTGACCGACCCTGATCTTTCTCCCGGCGCCGCGCCGCGGGGCCGCTCGATCTTCCTTTCGGCGCTCCGGGCCGGGGCCCGGATGGGGCGGGGGCTGAACCCGCCGCTGCAGGCGGACGGCGGCGTGCTGGACAACTGCACGCCCACCATTTCCGATACGACCGACAGCGACCACGACGGGATCTACAACGACGCCACGGCCACCTTCACGGCGGGCAACTGCACGTACGTGAATGGCACGGGCACCACCGTCATTGCCACGGGGTCGATCCGGGTGCAGGACAAGGGCACGATCTACGGATTCCAGGTCAACTTCAACACCCTGCGCTATGACCTGACCAACGGGTCGGCCAGCGGGTCCATCAC
This sequence comes from Gemmatimonadales bacterium, assembly GCA_035279705.1. GTDB lineage: Bacteria > Gemmatimonadota > Gemmatimonadetes > Gemmatimonadales > GWC2-71-9 > DATEHG01. The sequence continues at coordinate 59,361 of DATEHG010000095.1, read as the reverse complement.
CCTCACCGGCAGCTACTCGGCCGACGTGGGCAGCCAGGCCGCCAGCGTGGGGCAGAACCTGCACGTGGCCGTGTCGAGCAACAGCGGCAACTCCGCCACGCTGAGCGAGGCGTGGTCGCTCGCCTTCGACCCGACGGCCACGATTCCGGGCAACGCCACCGCACTGCCGGCCGGCAGCTTTACGATTGCCGGAAGCTTCAACGCGAGCGTGAACGGCAAGTCGTGGTCGCTGATCCTGGTCTCGACGGACCCTCTTGCCTACGACGGGAGCTGTGTCGATTCACCGATCTTCGGGTCGGGGACGATCGAGGGGCAGATCGCGGCCAAGCGGAGCCACGGCTTCAGCATCCAGTTCAACGGGTGCGGAGCGGTGCCGACGATCGCGGCGCTGTGAAGAGAGCCGTAAGCCATAAGCCTTAAGCCATAAGCTGCAAGCAAGGAGGCCCGGGTCAGAGATCTGATCCGGGCCTCGTTCTATCTTCGCACCCAACCTTGGAGATCCTTCGCTGCGCTCAGGATGAGGTGCATCTGTAAGTTCGGTCCGCCTGCCCGCCTGCCCGCCTGTCTAGACGTTCATCCAGCTCTTGCCTTCGAGCAGCTCGCGGATGAGGTCCTCCGATTTGCGGCCCGCGGCTTCGGCCGCGAAGTTGGTGACCACCCGGTGCCGCAGCACCGACTGGGCGACCTTGCGGACGTCTTCCAGGTCGGCCATGGGGCGGCCTTCGAGCGCCGCGCGGGCCTTGGCGCCGAGGACGAGGTACTGTGAGGCCCGCGGGCCGGCGCCCCAGTCGACGTACTCGCGCATCAACGACGGGGCGTCCGGTTCCGAGGGCCGGGTCATCCGGGTCAGCGCCACGGCGGCGCGGACCAGCTGCTTGGACACCGCAATCCGCCGCACCAGGTCCTGCATCGCTCGCAGCGCGGGGGCATCAAGCACCGGCGCGACCGCGGCCCGCGTCATTCCGGTGGTCTGTTCGACGATGGCTTCTTCCTCCGCCCGGCTGGGATAGCTCAGCCGGAGCTCGAACATGAAACGGTCGAGCTGCGCCTCGGGCAGCGGATAGGTGCCCTCCTGCTCGATCGGGTTCTGGGTCGCGAGCACGAAGAAGGGCGCGGGGAGCGGATAGGTCTGGCCGCCGGCGGTGACGACATGCTCCTGCATGGCCTGGAGCAGGGCCGCCTGGGTCTTGGGCGGGGTACGGTTGATCTCGTCCGCCAGGACCATGTTGGCGAAGAGCGGGCCCTGGACAAACCGGAAGGCGCGGTGGCCGGTGGCGTGGTCCTCTTCCAGGATGTCGGTGCCGGTGATGTCTCCCGGCATCAGGTCCGGGGTGAACTGGACCCGGTTGAAGGACAGGTCGAGCGCCTCCGCCACCGTGTGGACCATCAGGGTCTTGGCCAGCCCGGGAACGCCGATGAGCAGGGTGTGGCCGCCGGCGAGCAGGCAGGTCAGGATCCCCTCCACCGCCTCCGTCTGGCCCACGATCCGGGCCCCGACCTGGGTCCGGAGGGCCTGGATGGCGGTGGCCAGCCGGGCCAGCTGCTGGAGATCGTCTTGGGCGGCTGGGGCGGCGGCGGGAGCGCTTTGCGGCATGATCTCAGGGGTTCGGGACAGGCTTCCTACGGGGGTTGAGCATAGCCGTTTCCGAGGGGTGGGGCAAAGGGCAGTTTCCTTGCGAAAAATTTCACAAGCGGGTAGATTGGCGCCCGAATAATGAAGCCGAAGCCCCCTGAAGAACCGGTTGGACAGGAATTGGGCCTGGGGTACAAGTATGTCTCCCTGGGGATCAGTTTCGCGGGCGGGATCCTGCTGTTTATGGGGGGCGGATACCTGCTGGACCGCTGGCTGGGCATCCTGCCGGTCATGACGGTGGTGGGTACGCTGGCGGGGTCCGGCCTCAGCTTCTACTGGGTGTATCTGAAGCTCCAGGCCGACAGCGAGGCCCGGAAGTCGGACGAGGGCCGGCCGGGCCGGTGAGGACCTTGGGAATCGGCCTCGCACTGACCGCCGCCGTGAACAGCCTCTTCTGGCTGGTCTGGGGGCCGGAAGCCGTGGCGGCAGGGCTGGCGGCCGGTCTGCTGGCGGTGCTGATCCAGGTGGTAGCGACCCGGCGGTTGCAGCGGCACTTTCGGGGCAGCAACGCCGAGTTCTTCGGCGCCATGGGTACCGGGATGGCGCTCCGGATGGCGGGAGTCGTCCTCATCCTGCTCGCGATCGTGGTGGCTCCCGCGCGGTTTGCGCCGATGCCGACGGCATTCGGCTTTCTCGGGGTGCTGATCCCCCTGCTTTTTCTGGAGGTTCGCCAGGTCCGATGATGCTGCTCCAGGGGCCCGACATCTCGGGAATGCTGATGCATCACACGGCCGATGCCTGGACCGTGGAGCTGCCATTCGGCTTCGAGTGGCACCTGCCGCGCTGGCCCGACACGCACCTGGGGCCGATCTCGGTCAATCTCTCCCCGACGAAGCATGTCGTGTTCATGCTCCTGACGGCGGGACTCGTGTTCCTGTCCATGTGGCTGGCGGGGCGGTCGCTGGAACGGCAGCGGGCCGGCCAGCAGGCGCCGAAGGGGTTCGGCGCCGCGATGGAGGGGCTGGTCCTGTACGTGCGGGACGAGATCTGCATCGCCAGCATCGGCCACGACGGCGCCAGGTTCGCGCCGCTGATCATGACGCTGTTCTTCTTCATCCTGTACGCCAACCTGCTCGGCCTCGTGCCGTGGGGAGCGTCGGTCACCGGCAACCTCGCTGTCACCGCGACGCTGGCGCTGATCGTTTTCTTCACGGTCGAAATCGGCGGGGCGCGGAAGCTGGGCGCCAAGGGATACCTGGGGACGATCTTTCCGCACATCCCGGGCATCGAGGGCGCCGGCGGGACGGTGATGTCCATCGCCATGGCGCCGATCGAAATCATCTCCAAGCTGGTGAAGCCGTTCGCCCTGGCGGTCCGTCTCTTCGGCAACATGACGGCCGGCCACTTCGCCATCCTGGCGCTGTACGGCATCATCTTCCTGTTCGGCGACCTGCAGGGCTGGAACTGGGCGATCGGCATTTCGACGGCGCTTCTGGTCCTGGGCATCATGATGCTGGAGCTGATCGTGGCCTTCCTGCAGGCCTATGTCTTCGCGCTGCTCAGCGCGGTGTTCATCGGGTTGATGCAGCACGAGCACTAGAGGCGGGCAGGCGGGCAGGCGGGCAGAATTCTCGAGCCTGTCCCCTGAATCGACGAGAAGGTTTCAGCCGGATTCTGAGCGTCCGCTCGATCCGGTGAGTACCCCGCCGGATGGCGGGCCAAGCCCGTTGGTCTCCGGACCGATGACGGGCCACGGATACGGCGCCGAGCCGGAAGACTCGGCGGACCGGCCGGCGGACGCGACCGACCAGAATCTTCCGAACGCTGAATGGAGCCTTACATGCTGAACATGCTCGCCCTGGTGCAGGACGCGGCCGCCGCGGTGGCCCCCAACTACGGTACCCTCGGTGCCGGTATCGGCATGGGCCTCGCGCTGATCGGCGCCGGCATCGGCCTGGGCCGGATCGGCGGCTCGATGGCCGAGTCGATCGCCCGGCAGCCGGAAGCCGCCGGCGAAATCCGCGGCGCGGGCCTGCTGATCGCCGTGCTGCTCGAAGGCGTCACGATCATCGCGCTCGTCTTTGCCCTGCTGTACAAGCTGATCAAGTAGGACATGCGGATCATGATGCTCACGCTGCTGGCATTGGCCCAGGAGGGCGGCGAGCACGCCGGGCCGGCGTCACCCTTCGAGGTGAACTTCGGCCTGATGTTCTGGACCGTGATTGTCTTCGGGGCGCTCTTCTTCACGCTGAAGAGATATGCCTGGCCGGCGATCCTGAAGGCCACCGAGGAGCGGGAGCGGACCATCGCGCGGCAGCTGGAGGAGGCCGACAAGGCCAACCGCGATGCCCAGGCGCTGCTCGAGGAAAACAAGCGGCTGCTGGCCGACGCCCGGGCGCAGGCCCAGACGCTGCTGGCCGAGGCCAAGGTGGCCACCGAGAAGGAGCGGGCGGCCGCGCTGGAGCGGACCCGGAACGAGCAGGAGGACCTGCTGGCCCGGGCCCGGAGGGACATCGCCGCCGAGAAGGACAAGGCGCTGATCGAGCTGCGCCGCGAGGCAGTGGATCTTTCCCTTGCCGCCGCGACCAAGCTGGTGGGGACCCGGCTCGACAGTGAGGCGGACCGCAAGCTGGTGACCGATTACCTGGCCTCGCTGGAGCGCAATTGAGAGCGGAATCGGTAGCGCTCAACTACGCCGAGGCGCTGTTCGCGATCGCGGACCGCGAGGGGAAAGCCACGGTGTACGGCGAGTGGATCGAGGCGGTGGCGGGGGCAATCAGCACCACGCCGGCCATCGAGGCCGTGCTGATGTCGCCCCGGGTGACGAAGGCGGAGAAGGGGAAGATCCTGGCCCAGTCGCTGCCCAGGGCGCCGAAGCCGCTGATCCTCTTCCTCCAGGCGGTGATCAAGCGGGGGCGCCAGGGCATCCTGTCGCTCATCGCCACGCGATACCAGGGGCTGCTCGACACCAAGCTCAACCGGGTCCGCGCCAGCGTCACGGTGGCGCGTCCGGCGTCGGCCGCGCTGCAGAAGGAGATCGTCAAGGCGCTGAGCGAGGTGACGGGCAAGGAAGTGCTGGCCCGGTTCTCGGAAGACGCGTCGCTGCTGGGTGGGGTGGTGGTGCGGGTGGGTGACCGGATCTACGACGGTTCGCTCCGGCTGAGGGTGGCGAGCCTGCGGAGGCAACTGGTCCGGTAGTTCTGCGGCGTGGATGCGATTTCATTTCGAGTGCCGGGGGCGAGAGTCTCCGGCACTTGTTAGTTTCTGGAGTCGAGAGACAAGGGACAAGAGACGAGAGACTTGGTTTCCCTTCCTTCCCACTGCACTGATCGTATCAATGACATTTTTCACAACTCTGCTGGCCCTTCAAATCGCCTCGCCGGTGCAGTCGTCGGCCCCTTACTGGCAGCAGGCGGTGGCGTACGACATCCGGGCCCGGCTCGACGAGCCGAGCGGGGTGCTGGCCGGGACAGAATCGGTGCGCTACCAGAATCATTCGCCGGACACGCTCCGGACCATCTCCTTCCATCTCTATCTCAACGCCTTCCGGCCCGGGTCCCGCTGGTCGGCCACTGATTCCGTCGAAGGCCGGCGGCGGTTCAACGACCTGAAGGATCCCGACTTCGGCTTCAATCACGTGAGCGAGGTGACAATCGGCGGTCATGTGCTCACGCCGATCTATCCCCTCGCGCCGGACAGCACCATCGTGCGGTTCGTGCTGCCGGAGCCGCTGGCGCCGGGCGGCGAGCTCACGGTCACCATGCAATGGGACGCCCGGCCTTCGACCACGCCGCGGCGGCAGGGACGCCAGGGGCGCCGGTTCGACTTTGCCCAGTGGTACCCGCGGGTGGTCACCTACGACAAGCACGGCTGGAACGAGCACGCGCTGGTGCCGGCGGGCGAGTTCTACGGGGAGTTCGGCTCGTTCCTGGTCGATCTCGATCTGCCGGCCGACGAGGTGATGGGGGCGACGGGCGTGCCCGTCTGCGGTGATCCGGGCTGGGAGCACGCCGCGATGGTGCCTGACCAGCCGATCGAATACCAGCGCGACTGGTACGGCAACGCCGCCGACGCGGCGATGAAGACGCGCTGCTCGGCGCCGGTGGACCAGGGCCGCAAGCGGCTGATCTGGTACGCGAAGGATGTGCACCACTTCGCCATGTCAATGAACCCGGCCTATAAGTACGAGCAGGGCAAGGCGGGAAAGACGACGGTGCATGTGCTCTACCAGCCGGGGGACGAGAAGAGCTGGGGCGGCGGCATTGCCGTGACCCGCACGGTGGCGGCGCTGACGTGGCTTGACCAGCTGTTCGGCTCCTTTCCCTGGCCCCAGCTCACCAACGTGCACCGGATCGAAGGGGGCGGCACCGAATTCCCCATGATGGTGCACAACGGCTCGGCTGGGCAGGGGCTGATCGTCCACGAGGTGGGCCACAACTACGTCATGGGCATCCTGGCCAACAACGAGTGGCGGGAGGGCTATCTCGACGAGGGGTTCACCTCCTTCCAGACCAGCTGGTTCGACGAGGCCGCGGGCCGCGGGAGCGACTGGCACGGCCTGGAAGAGGGGATCCTGGGCCTCGATCTCGACGGCCGGTCGGAGCCGACCAGCCTGCAGAGCGAGAAGTACCGCGATTTTGCCACCTACAACACGATGATCTACAGCCGCGGCGAGCTGTTCTACCACCAGCTCCGCGGCATCGTGGGCGATTCCGTGATGCGGCAGATCCTCCGGACCTATTATGACCGGTGGAAGCTCAAGCATGTGGACGAGGCGGCGTTCCGGGAGGTCGCCGAGGAGGTGTCGCACCGGGACCTGTCGACGTTCTTCGCTCAGTGGCTCCACTCAACGGAGCTGTACGACTATGCGGTGGGGCGCGTGAAGGCGGACAGGCGGGCGGGCGGGCAGGCGGACAGTGGCTACGTCACCCGCGTCGAAGTGCTGCGCAAGGCGCCGGGAATGGTCCCCGTGACGGTCGAAGTGATCAGCGACCGGGATACCGCTAGAGTAGAGACGGACGGCCTCGCCGAGCGGGAGTGGGTGGAGGTACGGACGGAGGGCAAGCCGAAGCAGGTGGTGCTCGACCCCGAGATCCGCACTCACGACTGGAACATGCTGAACAATGACCGGAAGCTGGGGTTTAACCTCTCCCCGCACCGGGTCAACCGGAAGGTCGACTACCTCTTCACGAGACCGACGGCGCGGGACCGCCTGACCGAGCTGTGGGCGCCGACGCTCTGGTACACGGATCCGGGCGGGCTCCTGGCCGGCATCCGAGTGCGGTCGGACTACCTGGGGATGTTCGAGCTGAACCAGCTCTACTTCGGGTACAACACCCACATCGGCGGCGACGACGCCAGCGTGAGCGACTGGCATCTCTTCCTGCGGGCGGGCAACCCGACCTGGCTCCGGGCCCCTGGTGCCAGCCAGACCTTCGAATTCCTGCGCCAGGAAGGCCGGATCGGCGCCCGGGTCGAGTTTGCCCAGGACAAGCTCGAGCGGCTCGGCACGCGGTCGAGGACAACCGGCGGCGTCTCGCTCCAGTGGCTCGACGTCTACGACATGCGGTACCTGGTGGCGGGCCAGTACGATGACGCCGGCACGCTCGAAGGACAGCTCTTCCTCAGGAGCGAAGCCCGGCATGGGCGCTGGACCGTAGCCGCGGCCACCTCGGTGGGCGGCGGCGTGATGTACTCCCAGCTCGGTCCCGGTGTCTCGACGGCTCGGCGCTACGATACCGGCCTCTACTTCCACGGAACCGCCGAACTTACCGCACGCCGGACGCTCGGCACCAAGTTCAGGACCAACTGGCGGGCCTTCGCGGGCGTCTCCGAATCCGGAGATCCGGTGGTGCGCCAGCGGCAGATTTTCCTCGCCGGCGCGGACCCGTACGAGCAGTTCCGCAACCCATTCCTCCGGTCCGCGGGCTCTCCGCTGGCGGGAGAGGACTTCCACTATCAGACGCCGGGTGGTGCGGGGGTCCGCGGGCTCTCGCCGCTGGCCGCGGCCACCCAGGCGTACTCGCTCGGTGGGGAGCTGGAGTGGAATGCCTTCGACCAGAAGGGGAAGGGGAAGCTGTTCCGGCGGATCGATCTCGCGGCGTTCGGAGATGCGGCGCTGGCCAACGGCGATGTGGCGGCGGTCCAGGGAGAAACCGGGCTCAAGTTTGCCGGGGATGCCGGCCTCGGGGTCAGAATGGCCCATCGCATCGGCCAGACCGATTTCGTGACCCGGTTCGACGTGCCGTTGTATGTGAGCCGGCCCGAACTGGGTGTCGATGGCGCCCACGCCGGCGAGCAAATCCGGTTCCGCTGGGTCTTCAGCTTCGAGCAGGCATGGTAGACTTCCGGGACTTTGCGGGTGGAGACCGCCGCGACTTCTTCCGCGGTGCGGTGGGGCGCTGGGTCGAGGACCTGGTGGCCCGCACCGAAGAGCGTTTGGTCCAGAAGCGCTACATGCGGCCGCCTGGTGCCCTGGCCGAAATCGCCTTCCTGGCGGCCTGTACCCGGTGCAGCGCGTGCATCGAGGTCTGTCCCCCGCACGCGATCGCGCGGGTGTCGCCCGACGGAGGGCTGGCGGCAGGGACGCCTTACATCGATCCCGACCGGCAGCCCTGTACCGTCTGTCCGGACATGCCCTGCGCCAAGGCCTGCCCGACCGACGCGCTGACCCTCCCGCCGAATGGCTGGGCAGGGTATCGTCTTGCTTCGCTGCAACTGATTCCGGATCGCTGTGTGACCTTCCACGGCACTCCCTGCGGGGTCTGCGCCCGCGCCTGTCCGGTGGGGGAGGCTGCCCTGAGCATGGACGAGGGCGGTCACCCGGTGATCCGGGCGGAAGGGTGCGTGGGGTGCGGGATCTGCGTGCGGGCGTGCATCACCAGCCCATCGTCATTCAATCTCCTGACAGCCGAGGGCTGATGGCCGAAGTGCCGTATCGGGTGGACAAACCCTGGGGCTACGAGCTGGTCTGGGCACGCACCGACCGGTACGTGGGCAAGGTGCTGCATGTGAAGGCCGGGCAGATCCTGAGCCTCCAGTATCACAACCGGAAGGACGAGACGATGCACGTCCTCCGGGGCGAGCTTATTCTCCGCACGAAGACGGGCAACGATCTCGTGGCCCGGGCGTTCAAGGCGGGCGAGAGCGTCCACATCCCGCCCACCATGGTGCACCAGATCGAAGCCGTGGTCGACAGCGACGTGCTCGAGGCCTCGACACCGGACCTGGACGACCTGGTCCGGCTGGAAGACCGCTACGGCAGGAAATAATCATGCAAGTCATCGTCCCGCTCGCGGGGAAGGGCACCCGGCTCCGGCCCCACACCCACCTGATTCCCAAGCCGCTGCTCAGGGTAGCGGGGCGCCCGGTCATGGACTGGGTGATGGACACCCTCGAGGGGCTCGAGGTTTCGGAGCTGATCTGCATCACCGGTCACCTCAAGGAGCAGATCGAGGCCTACACCCCCGGGCGCTACCGGTGGCCCAGCCGGTTCATCGAGCAGAAGGTCCAGGACGGGACTGCGGGGGCCATCAACCTGGCCCGGCCGTTCGTCACCGGTCCGGTCCTGATCATCTTCGTCGACACGGTGTTCGAGGCGGATCTGACCCTGATCAACCGCAGCAGCGCCGACGGGATCATCTGGGCCAAGGAAGTCGAGGACTACCAGCGCTTCGGCGTGGTGGTCACAGACAAAGACGGCTACATGACGAAGATCGTCGAGAAGCCGTCCACCCCGATCTCGAAGCTGGCCAACATCGGCCTGTACTACATCAAGGATGTGGCCGCGCTCTGGGCGGGGATCGATCACGTCCTTGCCGCACCGGCCAACAAGGGCGAGTACTACCTCACCGACGCCTTCCAGTACATGATCGACCACGGCCGCAGGATTCTCACAGCCGAAGTGGGCGGCTGGTACGACTGCGGCAAGCTGGACACCCTGCTCGAGACCAACGAAATCCTGCTCCGCAAGGGCGCAGCCCGGAAACCAAACTTGCCCGGTGTCACGTTCATCGACCCGGTGCTGATCCAGGACGGGGTGCACATCGAGCGCAGCACCATCGGTCCCAACGTCACGGTGGAGAGCGGCACCCGGATCAGCGACAGCCAAATCCGGAGCAGCGTCATCGGCAGGAAGACCATCATCGATCGCGCACGGCTGGCCGACTCGATGCTGGGCGACCGGGTGGTCGTCGAGCGTTACCAGGGATCGGCCACGCTGGGCGACGATGCGGAGATCCGTGGCGGACAGGCCTGATCCCCGACTCCGTCCCGGAGATCCCGGCGCGGTGCCGGCGCGCCGGCTGATTCACGACTGGAACGCCCGAGGGCGTTCCTTCGATTTTGCGGCGGCCCGCATCGAGCTGTTCGACCAGACCCTGCGCGACGGCCTGCAGGCCCCCTCGGTCCACGATCCCTCCCCGGAGGCCAAGCGGGAACTGCTGCACCTCATGGTCGCGCTCGGGATCGACGTCGTGGACGTCGGCCTTCCCGGCGCGGGTCCGCGGATGCGGGCGCAGGCGCGCGCGCTGGCCAACGAGATCGCCGGCCGCGGGCTGCCGATCGCGGCGAGTTGCGCCGCCAGGCCGGTGGCGCGGGATCTCGAGCCGATCTTCGAGATCGCCCAGCAGAGCGGCTGCCCGATCGAGGCGGCCATCTTCCTCGGCGCTTCGGAGCTGAGACACTTTATCGAAGGGTGGCGGCTGGCGGAACTGCTCGAGGGCGTGGAGCGCGCCGTCCGGCTCGCCGTGGGCGAGGGACATCCGGTGATGTTCGTGGCCGAAGATGCCACCCGGGCCCACCCCGAGACGCTGCACCTGCTGCTCACCCGCGCCATCGACGCCGGTGCCCGGCGCATCTGCCTGGCCGATACGGCCGGGCACGCCACTCCGTCAGGGGTGCGGGCTCTGATCGAGTTCGTGCGCCACGAAGTCATTCACGCCGGCGCCAATGCCGTGGGCATCGACTGGCACGGCCATCGGGACCGCGGCCTGGGACTGGCCAACTGCCTCGCGGCAATCGAAGCGGGCGCGCACCGGATCCATGCCACGGCGCTGGGCATCGGCGAGCGGGCCGGCAACGCCGAGATGGATCTGCTGCTGCTCAACCTGCACCTGCTCGGCATGGATCGCCCCGGCCTCGACCGCCTGCCGGAATATTGCGAGCTGGTTTCCCGCGCGACCGGCGTCAGGCTGCCCGACAACTATCCCATGGTGGGCCAGGATGTATTCCGGACCGGGTCGGGCACCCACGCTGCGGCGATCCTCAAGGCCCGCGAGCGGGGGCTGACGGAGCTCCAGGATCTCGTCTACTCGAGCGTGCCCGCCGGACTCTTCGGCCGGGGCCAGGAGATCGCCATCTCGGCCCATAGCGGACTGTCCAATGTGCGCTCCTGGCTGCGGGAGAATGGCTACGATCCCGAGGACCAGCAGGGTGCCTCTGCCATCCTCGCCGCCGCCAAGGATTCGGCGCGGACGCTGACCGACCTGGAATGCCACCGGCTCGCCGTGGCGGCGGGAACCCGGATCGCGGCGGGAGCGGCCGATGTCAGCTACTGACGACCTGTTCCGCTCCTATCTCGACCTGCGCTGGGCCTTCGATCCGGCGTCGGCGACCGCCGCTGGCGAAACCCGCGAGGACCACCGGCTGGGATCGTTCGATGCCGCCTCGATGCGGGCGCACCTGGCCGCCTTCCGTTCGCTGTCGGGCGCGGTGGAGGTGCTCGATGTGGATGACCTGCAGGAGGAGATCGACCGCACCGCGTTCCTGGACGAGATCCGAATCACGGTGCTCCGGTTCGAGCACGAGAAGCCCCACGTGCACAATCCCGGCTTCTGGCTGCACCACCTGTTCCGGGCGTTCCACGGTCTCCTCGTCCGTCCCGCCCCGCAGGACATCAGCCGCGCGGAGAGCGTGCTGGAGCGGCTCCGCGGCGCGCCAGCCTTTCTCGACGCCGCGCGAGAGACGCTCAAGGACCCGCCCCGCATCTTTCTCGACACCGCGGTTTCGATGTCTTCCGGCGGGCGCTCGCTGCTTCGGGCGGCGACCGAGCTGGCGTCGGCGGAGGCGCCCGACCTGGCGGGCGAGCTCGACACCGCCTGCGACGAGGCCGAATCGGCGCTGGACCGGTTTGCCCGGGCGCTGGGGAGCGATCTCCGGGTACATCCCGACGATCAGTCGTTCGCCATCGGCGAGGAGCAGTTCAACCGGCGTTTGCACCACGAGCACGCATTGCAGTCGACCGCGCCCGAGCTGTACCGCTACGGGTTGCACCTCGTGGACGAAGTGGCCGCCGACGTCGAGGCGCTGGCCCGCACCATCGATCCCCGGGCCGGCTGGCGCACCGTGGTCGAACGCCTGCGCGCGAGCCACCCGCTCGGCTCCGATCCCGTCGTCGCGATGCGGGAGGCGATGGAGCGCGCCCGCCGGTTTGTCGCGGCACGGGACCTGATGACCATCCCCGACGGGCCGCTTGAGGTCGTGCCGACGCCGAGCTTCCTGGAGCCGCTGATTCCGTTCGCGGCGTACGAGCCGCCGCCGGTGTTCGGGTCCGATCGCGTCGGGCGCTTCTACGTGTCCAGTCGTGCGGGCCAGGGCGAGGCCCACGACCCCTGCCGCCTCGAGATCGGTGCCACCGCCCTCCACGAGGGATACCCGGGGCATCACGTGCAGCTGCTGATGGCCCAGGACAACCCTTCGCTGGTGCGGCGCATCACGACGACGCCGGTCATGGTGGAAGGCTGGGCGCTCTACTGCGAAGAGCTGATGGCGGAGCACGGCTTCTTCGAAGGCGCGGCGGAGCGGCTGTTCCAGCGCCTGCATCTGCTCTGGCGGGCGCTCCGGATCGTGGTCGATATCGGCCTGCACACCCGCGGCCTTACTCCCGAGCAGGCCACCGACCAGATGGTGGACCGCCTCGGGATGGACCGGGCCAAGGCGGCGCTCGAGGTGGCGCGGTACTGCGCCTGGCCAACCTATCAGCTCTGCTATGCGGTCGGCCGCCGGGAGTTGCTGCGCCTCCGCGCTGATATTGAGGCAAGGGATGGCGCCGGCTTCTCGCTCAAGCGATTCCACGATGAGCTGCTGACCTACGGCGGGCTGCCGGTGTCGCTGATCCGGTGGGGGATGGGGATGGAGGAGTGAGACGGAAGCCATAAGCCTTAAGCCGTAAGCCGTAAGCCAAAAAAGGAATCACTCTTGATTCGTCAAATCCGCGGCGGCCTGGTCGCTGCTCTCGTCTCTTGTCTCTTGTCTTCTCGACTCGCCGCCCAGGCCCAGCTGCGGTTCGGTGACTCCACCCGGGCCAACTATTCCGAGCTGCACGAGGGGCTGGTCGAGGGAAAGCCGGCGGCGGACACCCTGCTGGCGATCCTCGGCTCGACGAGCGCGCCCCGCCTCTGGGCCACCACACGGCAGGCACTGGCGGACCAGCGGCCGTGGATCGACGCGATCGAGGCCCTCACCCGTCTCGCCGAGCTGACCGATCCCGCCTCGGCCGATTCGGCGAAGGCTTGGCAGAAAGGCATCGCAGGCGGAACGCTCAAGGCTCCGCCGGGGGTGGACATCGGAGACCTGCTCCCCGCCTTGCATGCGATCGATCTGCAGCGGCAGCGCGGCGCAAAGGGCGACGCGGCGCTCCTGGCTGATCTCCTCCGCCGAGTTCCGCTGGGACAGTATGATCTCGGGGATGCCTGGATGTCGGGGCGCCTCGGCGCCGGCGCCAGTGACTCGATCGCGGCACGATTCCTGGCGGCGACCGACCGGCAGCTCCGCATCCGTTACCTCACCCTGCTTTCGTTCTCCACTGATCCGGGGCTGATCCCGCTGCTCAAGCGGGTCTACGTCTCTCCCGACAGCTTAGGTGTCCCGCCGCAACTCGCCGTCAGGGCCTCCGATGGACTGCTGTGGATCGGGACCCGGGATGCCCTGCAGGGGCTGCTCGAGGCCCGCGCGGCCGCCCGCGCGCGCGGCATCTACAGCGACCCCCGACTCAACCATGCCGACCTGGACTTCCTGGCCAACGACAGCACCTATGTGCTGGCGCGGACCGGGCGGTGGCTGACGGAGTGGCTGGGCCGACTGAAATAGATGGGGGGATGGAAGTGGCTCCGTCCCCCGTCTCCCGTCTTCCGTCTCCCCTCTCAGGCGGTCGCCATGCCTCCTCTCGCACTCGGTCCCCTCGGTCAGATCGCCACCAACGTCCGCAACCTCGACCGGGCGGTCGCCTTCTACCGGGACAAACTCGGCGTCAGGTTCCTTTTCCAGGTGCCCAAGCTCGCCTTCTTCGACCTGGCAGGGCTGCGGCTCATGCTCTCACTACCCGAGGCGCCGGAGCACGACCATCCCGGATCCGTCCTCTACTTCAAGGTGCCGGACATCGAGGCGGCGCACGACGAGCTGTCGGCCCGGGGGGTGGCGTTCGAGTCGCCGCCGCATCTCATCGCGAAAATGCCGGATCACGATCTCTGGATGGCGTTCTTCGACGACACGGAGGGGAATACGCTGGCGCTGATGTGCGAGAAGCGATAGGCGGGGCAGGGGGGCAGCGGGGCAGCGGGGCAGCGACAGCCTAGCAGCAGCGCGATCCCGAGTTTCCGCTTTTCGTGCGGAGAAACTGGTCGAAATACTCCCGTTCGGTCGGCGTCGCCGCGTCGGGATGACAGGTGCGCAAATGCTTGAGATGGGCCTCATAGTCCGGCATGCCGGCGATCTTCCGGATCACGGATACCCATCCCACAGGCAATCGAAACCACTGCCCCCCAGTCCCGCTGCCCCCCCTAGCTCTCATACACCGTCTCCATGAACGGTGTCTCGGTGGGCGCCGGCACCGATTGTCCCGCCAGGATCCTGAGCCACACCCGCGCCGAGATGAGCACCACCAGCACCACGACCGACATGAACCCCGCGGCGATGACGGCATCGAGCCGGTCGTTGAAGATGAGGCGGCTGCCGCGGGCCGGGTCCATCGTTCCGGCGGCAATCTGCGCCGCGGTGGCGGTGGCGTGGGACAGGAAGCCGAGACGGGGATCGTCCGCCCAGATCTTTTGCGAGCCGGCGGTGAGCGTCACGAGCAGCACCCAGGCCATCGGCGCCAGCGTGATCCACGCGTAGCGGGCCTTGCCGCGCTTGATGATGAGCGTGGTGCCCACGCAGAGCGCGATGCAGGCCAGCAGCTGGTTGCTGATGCCGAACAGCGGCCAGAGCGAATTGATGCCGCCCAGCGGGTCCAGCACGCCCTGCACCAGGAAGTAGCCCCACCCCGCCACGACCAGCGCCGACGAGAGGATGATGCTGGGGTACCAGCTGGTCTTTCCCATGGGGGCCCAGAGCTGGCCCAGCAGGTCCTGCAGCATGAAGCGCCCCACGCGCGTGCCCGCATCGAGCGTGGTGAGCACGAACAGCGCCTCGAACATGATGGCGAAGTGATACCAGAGCGCGATGAGCCCCTGGCCGAAGGCGCCGCTGAAGATGTGGGCCATGCCCATGGCCAGGGACGGCGCCCCGCCTACGCGTCCCAGCAGCGTCGTCTCGCCCACCGAGCGGGCCAGCGCCTCCATCTGTCCCGGTTCCAGCGCGAATCCCCACTGGCGGATGGTGTCCACCGCGTGGGCCGCATCTCCGCCCAGGGCGCCCATCGGGGCATTGATGGCGAAGTAGACGCCCGGATCGAGCACCGCCGCCGCGCAGATGGCCATCACGGCGACGAAGGACTCCATCAGCATGCCGCCGTAGCCGATGAGCTGCGCGTCGGTTTCCCGGCGGAGCATCTTGGGCGTCGTGCCCGAGGCGATGAGAGCGTGGAATCCGCTGATCGCGCCGCAGGCGATGGTGATGAACGCGAAGGGGAAGAGCTTGCCGGCGAAGACCGGCCCGGTGCCGTCGACGAACCGCGTCACGGCCGGCATCTGGAGCGGGGGCAGGACGACGAGAATCCCGGCGGCGAGCAGCAGCACCGCGCCGATCTTCATGAATGTCGAGAGGTAGTCCCTGGGGAGCAGCAGCATCCACACCGGCAGCACGCTCGCCACGAAGCCGTACGCCATCAGCATCCACGCCAGCGTCACCGCCGAAAAGGTCAGGGCCTGGGCCAGCGCCGGGGTCTCGGCGACCGCGCGGCCGCCGATCAGCGCCGCAATGAGCAGCACGACACCGATGGTCGAGGCCTCCATGGTGCGGCCGGGCCGCCAGACCTTCATCCAGAAGCCCATTATGAAGGCGATCGGAATCGTGCACCCGATGGTGAACACCCCCCACGGACTGCCGCGCAGTGCATTGACCACGATGAGGCCGAGGGGGGCAAGGAGGATCAGCATGATGGCGAGCACGGCGACCATCGCGATGACGCCGGTGGCGGGACCGATCTCCTCCTTGGCCATCTGGCCCAGGGACTTGCCGTCGCGGCGCATGGAGCCGCAGAGAATCACGAAATCCTGCACCGCGCCGGCGAGCACCACGCCCACCACGATCCAGATCGTGCCCGGGAGGTAGCCGAACTGCGCCGCGAGCACCGGCCCGATCAGCGGCCCGGCGCCGGCGATCGCCGCGAAGTGGTGTCCGAAGAGCACCCATCGCCCCGTGGGGCTGAAATCGCGGCCGTTGTCGAGTCGCTCGGAGGGGGTGGCCCGGCGGTCGTCCAGTTCGAACACCCGCGTCGCGATGAGGCGGCTGTAGAAGCGATAGGCGATGAGATAGGTGCCGACGGCGGCCAGGACCAGCCACGCCGCACTCACCGGTTCGCCGCGGGAGAGGGCGAGCACCGCCCAGCCGGCGGCCCCCGCCAGCGCCACCAGAAACCAGATCAGTGTCCGCATGCCCGGAAGATGGCGGCGGCCGGGTCCGGCGCGGTAGGGGAGACCGCGGCGCTCCGCTTGCCGGAGGTCCGGACGGCCCGTAGGTTGGGGCCCTTATGCCTCACCCCCTGTTTTCCTACTCGGCGGAGAGTGGCTGGCCCGCGCCGGCACCCGAGCCGGGTGCGGTGCTCGCGGAACAGCCCGAGCTCCAGCCGGTGGAACCGGGCTTCAAGGGCAAGACGGCGGTGATTACCGGCGGGGCCACCGGCCTCGGCCGGAGCATCGCGCTCGAGTTTGCCCGGCTCGGCTGCGACGTGGCGTTCTGCTGGGTGCCGATGAAGGGGCGCGACGTGCAGGAGCAGGCGCTGCTTACCGAAACCGCCTGCGGCGCCCTCGGCGCCAACGTGTACAGCGCCCGCTGCGACGTGCGGGACAGCGCATCGGTGGAACTCTTCTTCACCCAGACCCGCGCCCGGTTCGGCAGCGTGCACTACCTGGTCAACAACGCCGGGATCGCCATCGACGGGGCACTCTGGCGCCTCACCGACGAAGCCTGGCGCGAGGTGATGGATACCAACATCACCGGCAGCTTCAACTGCATCCGCGCGGCGGCGCCCACCTTCCGGCGGCAGCACTTCGGCAAGATCGTGAACATCAGCGCGCACCAGGCCGATCGTCCCGGATTCGGCGTGGCCAACTACGCCGCGAGCAAGGCGGCGCTGCACGGCCTCACCCGGTCCGCCGCAGTGGAACTCGGTCCGGCGAACGTGAATGTGAACGCCGTCGCCCCGGGCTTCATCCGCACCGAACGGATGGCCATGCTGCCCCTGGAGGTGGTGGAGCGGGTGCAGCGGAGCAGCGTTCTCGGGCGGGTGGCCGAGCCGGATGATGTGGCCCATGTGGTGTCGTTTCTCTGCTCGGAGGAGGCGCGGCACATCACGGGACAGACGCTGGTGGTGGACGGCGGACTGTCGCTGGAGTGAGTCGAGAGTCGAGGGTCGAGGGTCGAGGGTCGCGAGCCACGACGCGCGAGTCGAAGCGACCAGCCAACTAGCCTCCCTGCTTCTGCCCCCCTGCCCCCCTGCCCCCCTGCCACTCTGTCATTACCTTTCCCCCACTTTCCCCCCTTGGAGTGATGCGTGGCGACCAACTGGTGGCTCCGGCGGCGAGTCCTGTGGCGTGGAGCCCGTTGGGGCACGATTGGTGTGCTTACCCTGGCCGCATGCGGCGGCAAGCAGGCAGAGACCGGCGCCACTCCGAAGCCCAAGCCCGTCTATCCGGCCAACGCCCTCGGCACCTTTCCGATCTCGGGCGAGCAGGTGGCCGTCGTCCCGATCACGTTTCTGTTCTTTACCGACACCACGACTCCCCCTCCGGCGCTGGCCGACCGGACCAGGGCGCTGCAGTGGGCCGATTCACTGATCGGCCAGGAGCTCGAGGCCCGTGCCACCGAGGTGAAATGGGTCCTGCCGCCGGAGCTCCGCAAGATTGCGCTCCGCAGCCCCGGCGTGGTGAGCGATCCGGACAGGATGGGGCAGGCCATCATGCGCGATCACGAGACCAAGACCACACCCGATCCGCTGCGCAGCTCGCTCCGGTCGCTGGCGGCCATGGCCGGCGGGCGCCACGTGCTGATCCCCGCCTCGCTGCTCTTCAGCACCGTGCCGGACAGCGGCATCAAGGCCGAACTTACGATGGTCATGACCGACACCCGCACGGGTGACGTGGTCTACCGCACCCTCGCTCCCGGCCTCGGCAGTACGCCCGAGCGGGCGCTCAAGGCCGCGATGGCCACCGTGCTTCCTCTCGAGATCGACAAGAAATGAGCACCTACGACGTCACCCTCATTCCCGGCGACGGGATCGGGCCTGAGATCACCGCCGAGACGGTGCGTGTGCTCGAGGCCACGGGCATCAAGTTCAACTGGGATGAGCAGCTGGCGGGTGTCGCGGCGGTGGAGGCGACCGGCACTCCGCTGCCGGACGCCACGATCGAGAGCATCCGGCGCCGCAAGCTGGCCCTCAAGGGGCCGCTCACCACGCCGGTGGGCACCGGCTTCCGCTCGGTGAATGTGGCGCTCCGCAAGGAATTCGAGCTGTTCGCCAACCTCAGGCCCGCCCGCTCGTTCGTTCCGGGCGGGCGGTTCACCAACGTGGACATCGTGCTGGTGCGGGAAAATCTCGAGGGGCTCTACGTCGGGGTCGAGCACTTCATCGCGATCGGCGGAGACCCCCGCGCGGTGGGCGAGTCCACCGCGATCGTGAGCCGGGCGGGGTGCGAGCGGATCATCCGTTACGCATTCGAGTACGCCATCCGGCACGGGCGCAAGAAGGTCACGATCGTACACAAGGCGAACATCCTCAAGATGGTGAGCGGCCTCTTCCTCGAGGTGGGCAAGTTCATCCAGAAGGAGTACGAGGGCCGGGTGCAGTCCAACGACCTGATCGTGGACAACTGCGCCATGCAGCTCGTGCTCAAGCCCGAGCAGTTCGACGTGATCGTGACGACCAACATGTTCGGCGACATCCTGAGCGACGAGGTGTCCGGCCTGGTGGGCGGCCTCGGCCTCGCGCCCGGGGCCAACATCGGGGCCCACGCCTCGATCTTCGAGGCGGTGCACGGCAGCGCGCCCGACATCGCGGGGAAGGGCGTCGCCAATCCGGCCGCGCAGATGCTGGCGGCGGCCATGATGCTCGACCACATGGGTGAACTCAAGCCGGCCCAAGGGATCCGCGAGGCCATCGAGCAGGTCATCGTCACCGACAACGTCCGGACCCGCGACCTGGGAGGCACCGCCTCGACCCGGGAGTTCGGGGATGCCATCGTTCGTCGCCTCGCCTGAAGTTCCCTGCGCCCGCTGCGGCACCCGGGTCGCGGGGCTGGCCTGGGGCGAAGAATGCCGGAACTGTCAGAAGCTGCACCGTACCCGTGCAAGGCGGCTGGCCTCGCGCATCTCTGTCGTGGCCGCCCTGCTCCTCGGACTCGACATCTGGCTCCGGATTCCGGGAGACTCCCCCCTCAGAGTCTATGGCGGGATCGCGGTGCTGGTCACCTATCTTCTGGTGTACCAGATCGCGAGCCGGGTGGCGCTGGTGTATCTCGCCCGGGAGCCACGAAAGGAAGCCAGTGATGCATAGCCATCTGAGGACTGGTCTGGACGGACAGGGCGGTCAGGGCGGACAGGTTCGCCAGTTGATGGCAGTCGCCGCGCTCGTGCTGTTCCCTCTCACCTCTTACCTCTCACCTCTCACCGCTCAGTCGAGCGTCACCATCTACAACGACGGCCGGGTGCTGGTCCGGCGGTCCTTCGCGATGGACATTCCCAAGGGCAATTCCAGTCAGTGGGCCGCGCTTGGCCTGCTGGATCCGGCCTCGCTCTTCTCGCTCGATTCGACCATCGTCATTGCCGGGGCCACCTACGATCCGGCCAGTGACTACAGCGGGACGCTGCGCCGCGCGGTCGGGCGCAAGCTGCTGTTCAAGAACGGCAAGGACACCGTCAGCGCCACCATCCTCGGCGTCAGTCCCGAGATCTACAAGCTGGCGGACGGGTCGGTGTCATTCTCGGCTCCCGGCATACCGCTCTTCCCATCCGAGCTGGTGTCGGTGGAGCCGGTGACCAATCTGCTGCTGCGCAGCTCGCAGGGTCGGAAGGAACTCAAGCTGGGCTACTTCTCCGAAGGCGCCCAATGGCAGGCCAGCTACCACGTGATGCTGGGCAATGCGGGCCAGGCCACGGTCAGCGGCAGTGCGGTGATCCAGTCATCCGGGTTCAAGGCGGAAGACGCCGAGGTGCAGCTGCTCGCCGGGTCGGTCAACCGGGCGGTGGCGGAGATGGCGCCGATGGCCAAGAGCGGCGTCATGTCATTGCAGGCAGCACGGGCCCAGGCGGATTATCGCAATGCCTCGGAGCAGAAGGTGGGCGAATTCCATCTGTACTCACTGCCTGGCAAGAGTTCGATCCTGCCCGGCCGCACCACCACGATCTCGCTCTTCGACCCCGCCTCGGCCAAGTACGAGAAGAGTTACGTCGTCCGCGGGCAGATTCCCTACTGGGGTGGCCTCTACCAGCAGGGCGATGAGCAGGACGCGCCGGTCGAGGTGAGCTACGTGCTGCAGCGCCCCCGCAAGACCGATCTGGGCGATCGTCCGCTTCCCGGCGGCACGGTCCGGATCTTCCAGCCCGATTCCGGTGGGCGGCAGCAGCTGGTGGGCGAGGCGTCGATCGATCACTCTCCGCCGGGAGAAGAGCTCCGCCTCTATGCCGGCAACGCCTTCGACCTGACGGCCAAGCGGGTGCAGGCCTCCTTCATGACGAAGCGGGACAGTCTGCCGCAAGGGTGGCGGACGGTCGCGACGGCCGACTACCGGGTCACGCTGACCAACCCGACCGACAGCGCGGCCACGATCGACGTGCTGGAGGAGCGGGGCGGTGAATGGTCGGTGCTCTCCAGTTCGGTGACTGCCACGAAGCTCTCTTCGACCCGCTACCGGTTCCGGGTCCCGGTGCCGGCGCGAGGCAACGCGGTGCTCAAGTACAAGGTCAAGGTCATCTGGTGAGCGGAGTACTCCTGGCTCACCTCTCCGATCTCCACTTCGGCGAGGTCGCGGATCTCCAGGTGCTCGAGGGCGCAGTGACGGCAATCGCCGCCCTGCGCCCTGCGGCCGTCGTGGTCTCCGGAGACCTGACGCTCCGGGCCCGGCATGGCGAGTTCCAGGCGGCGCACCTGTACCTCGACCGCCTCAAGGCGATCGCACCGGTGCTGGCCGTACCCGGCAATCACGACGTGCAGTGGTGGCGGAGCCCCTTCCATCTCCTCGGCACCTCGGTGCTGCACCGCAAACACCGCCGCTGGTTCGGCCAGGACCTCACCCCCGGCCTGATCATCCCGGGCGTGCACATTGCCGGCGCCCTCTCGGCCAATGGCATAGCCCTCGGTTCGCTCACCTTCAACCCCAACGACATGGCGGTGAAGGGGAACCTGCCGCGCTCGGAAACGAAGCGGCTGACCAGGGTCTTCCAGGGCACGCCGCAGCACGAGTACCGGGTGGCGGTGCTGCACCACAACGTGCTCCGCGGCAATCTGTCGCAGCGCATGGGCCTGTCGCACTGGCGTTCGGCGGGCCGGAGGCTGGTCGCCTGCGGCGCCGATGTGGTGCTCTGCGGCCATGATCACGAAGAAGGCACCGGGCTGCTGGAGAACCGGATCGTGGTCAGCACCGCGAGCACCCTCTCCACCCGGGTCCGGGGAGAGCGGCCGGCTTCGTTCAACGTCGTGCGCCTCCTGCCGGACCGGGTCGAAGTCGGTTTCCAGCGCTGGGACAAGTCCGCGTCCCGATTTCTCTCCTCCGATCTCAACGTCTTTGCCCGTCCCGCTGCCGAATCCGGCTCAGCTCGAGTTCCCGCTCAGCCCTGACTCGGCGGCGGCACCGCGCGCCCCGGCCGAGCTGCTGGCCCGGTTCCACGCCGGCGGCCTGGGTCACATTACGCGGGTTTCCCTGCATCGCAATCGCACCGTGATGGTGAGCCTCACCCCGGCCGGGGTACTGCGGCTTCACGAAGGCTACGCCCACGCTCCGGACGCGGTGCTCGATGCGATCACCCGCTTTCTCAAGCGCGGCACGCGGCGTTCGGACCGCATGCGCCACAAGCAGACCCTGCTGGCCTTTCCGGTCGAACAGTACGCTCCCCCGGACCGGCCGCTGGTGCGCCGCCCGGAACGGGCCAGACCGGACGACGAGTCGATCCTGGCCCGGCTCACCGATCTTCATGCCGCGCTCAACCGGCAGTACTTTGAGGGCCGGCTGGCAGCCATTCCCATCCGGTTGTCGGGACGGATGCGGAGCCGCCTCGGCGAACTGCGGATGGAGCGGCACAGCGGCGCCGCACTGGAAATCGCGCTCAGCCGCCGGCACCTCCGCCGCGACGGCTGGCCCGCGCTCCGGGACACCCTGCTGCACGAGATGGTTCATCAGTGGCAGGCGGAGTCGGCGCTGGCGGTGGATCACGGGCGGGCGTTCCGGCGAAAGGCGCGCGAGGTGGGGATAGCACCCCGCGCGGTTCAGGTGGACGGATAGGAGGGAGCGGGGAGCTGGGAGCGGGGAGCAGGAGACGAGCCACCGCTCCCTGCTCACCGCTCCCTGCTCCCTCGAATTCGATCTGAGGAACACGATGATGTCTGGCTCATTCTCCGGCACCGACTTCTACGACGTCGACGGCCTCCTCTCCGAAGAGGAGCGGGCGGTGCGGGACACGGTGCGCACCTGGGTCGACGACCACCTGATGCCGGTGATCGGCCAGGCCTATATCGACGGCCGCTTCCCGAAGGAACTGATCCCCGGCATGGCAGAACTGGGGTTCCTGGGTGCCAACCTGCCGGAGGAGTACGGCTGCGCGGGGCTCAACAACGTGGCCTACGGCCTCATCATGCAGGAGCTGGAGCGGGGCGACTCGGGCATCCGCTCCTTTGCCTCGGTACAGGGCGCGCTGGTGATGTATCCGATCTACGCCTTCGGCAGCGAGGCGCAGAAGCAGGAATGGCTGCCGATCCTGGCAAGCGGCCAGGCGATCGGCTGCTTCGGGCTCACCGAGCCCGATTTCGGGTCCAATCCCGCCGGAATGATCACCACCGCGAAGCAGACGAAGGACGGCTGGATCCTGAACGGCGCCAAGATGTGGATCACCAATGGCAGCCAGGCCACCGTGGCCGTGATCTGGGCCAAGACCGGCGCGATTGACGACGCGAAGTCCGTCCGCGGATTCATCGTCCCCACCAATACTCCCGGTTTTTCCGCCCGCGACCAGAAAGGCAAACTCTCGCTCCGCGCCTCCGATACCAGTGAGCTGGTGCTGAGCGATGTGCGCCTCCCCGCCGACGCCGTCCTGCCAAACTCCGGCGGCCTCAAGAGCCCGCTCATGTGCCTCACGCAGGCGCGCTACGGGATCGCCTGGGGGGCGACCGGCGCGGCGATGGCCTGCTTCGACGAGGCCCGGCGCTATGCCGGCAACCGGATCATGTTCGACAAGCCGATCGCGCAGACCCAGCTGCAGCAGGTGCGGCTGGCGGACATGCTCACCGAAATCACCAAGGCCCAGCTCCTCTCGCTCCAGCTGGGCCGGCTCAAGGACCGCGGCACGATGACGCCGCAGCAGGTGTCGCTGGCCAAACGGAACAACGTCGACATGGCCTGCAACATCGCGCGCGAGGCGCGGCGGCTCCTGGGTGCCAACGGCATCCTGGCCGAATATCACTCGATGCGGCACATGGCCAACCTGGAGTCGGTGTATACGTACGAAGGGACCCATGACATGCACGGTCTTATTCTGGGGCAGGAGATTACCGGACTCAGTGCTTTCTGAGTCGAAAGACGAGAGACAAGAGACGAGAGTCTGAGGGATTGTAGGAGTGAAGGATCGCGGGGGACCCGCTGCGGGCGATTCGGGAAAGGGCCGTACTCGCGGCCCTCGTACCATGGCACCGCCGGGCGGGTCTCTTTTCCCCGAGTTCAGGACAATCCATGCGCCTGCTGTACCAGCTCTCGGCGGCCAGCCTGCTGACCGTGACCCCGCTCGTTGCCCAGCAGACCGATACCACCAGGGTCAAGAAGGACACCGTGGTCACCCTGGCGCCGATCGAGGTGGTCGGCAGCATCCAGCCGGCGGCCAATCCGGGCGTCATCTCCAGTATCCCCGCCCGCGTCACCATCCTGACCGGCAAGCAGGTGGATGCGTACGAGCCCCGGGTGCTCTCCGAGGTGCTCTCGCAGCAGCCCAGCTTCTCGCTGTATGACGACCTGGGCTCCCCCTACAAGATGAATCTCTCGACCCGCGGGTTCTTCGCCTCGCCGGTAGTGGGGCTGCCGCAGGGTGTTTCGGTCTTTCTCGATGGGGTGCGCCAGAATGAGGCGGACGCGGCGCAGGTCAACTTCGATCTGCTGCCGATGCAGTACATCAAGCGGGTGGAGCTGCTGGCCGGCACCGCCTCGCTGACGGGGCGGAACGCACTGGGCGGCGCGGTCAACCTCGTCACCCAGCGGGGCGAGGGGCCGGCCCACGGCGAACTCGAGGTGCAGGGCGGGTCCTTCTCGGCCTTCAACGGCAACGGCTCCGTCGGTGGTGTGACGCACGGCGGCATCGACTACTACCTGGGCGCCGGATACAACCGTGAAGATGGCTGGCGGCAGGCAACCGGGGCGCACCAGTACAACGGCCTCCTCAATCTTGGGCGCCTGACCGACACCTGGGGCGTGAGCCTCCAGGCCTTCGGCGCAGTGGGCGATGCCCGCACCGCGGGGTCGCTGCCCGAGTCGGTATTCCAGGCCAACCCTGATTCGAACATGACGCCGGGGGACTACGAAAATCTCGACCTGATCCAGACCTCGCTGGCCGGCTACAAGCGGATGGGTGACGGCCGGGGATCGGCCCGGCTGTACTACCGGCGCCACAGCGGGGACCGGTTCAACGTCAACCAGGCCGCCGATCCCGATGCCCTCGGCAAGAGCCGCAATTCCACCTTCGGCTGGAGTTTCGACTACCGCTGTGGCAAGCCCCTGGGAACCGCCGTGCTGGGCCTGCGCTTCGGCGCCGACGGCACCATCAATCAGACCAGCGTCCAGCTGTTTGCCGATTCGACCAAGTTCGGTGGCGGCCAGACCCAGACCACGTTCGTGAAAGCGCCGCTGTGGGATGCGGCCGGGTTCGCCACCGCCGACCTCACCGTGGGCCGGGTGACCTTCTCGGCCGGCGCGCGCTACGATTACATCAAGATCCCCTTCGAAAACCAGCTCGACCACAGCAACGACACGACCAGCCACTTCTCGCGGGTCAGCCCCAAGGGCGGGATCAGCGTCGATGCGGGCGGCGGAGCGTCGATCTACGCCTCGGTGGGGCAGAACTTCCGGGCCCCCGCGGTCATCGAACTGGCGTGCGCCGACCCCGCGGAACCCTGTCTGCTGCCGTTCTCACTGGGAGACGATCCGCCCATCAAGCCGGTGGTGGCGACGACCTACGAAATCGGCGGCAAGGTCCCGCTGGGGCCCGTGGACTTCACCGCCTCGCTCTACCGCAGCGATGTGAGGGACGACATCTACCTCTTTCCCGGCTCCGACACCCTGTCGGGCTCCACCATCGACGGGTATTTCGGCAACATCGACAAGACTCGCCGCGAAGGCGCCGAGCTGGGACTCAACCTTGGCTTCGGCCGGGGACACTCGGTGTACCTGAACTACGCCTGGACCCGCGCCACGTTCCAGACGATCGCCGCGATCCAGAGCCCTCGGAGTGACAGCAATGTGGCCCGGCCGGGAGACCGGATTCCGCTGGTGCCGGACCAGCAGGTCAAG
This sequence comes from Gemmatimonadales bacterium, assembly GCA_035279705.1. Classification (GTDB taxonomy): domain Bacteria; phylum Gemmatimonadota; class Gemmatimonadetes; order Gemmatimonadales; family GWC2-71-9; genus DATEHG01. The sequence continues at coordinate 33,657 of DATEHG010000095.1, read as the reverse complement.
CTCGGTGCGGCTTTCCAGGTGGGGAACCACCTGACTCTCGGGGCGGACGGCCGCTTCATCGGCCATCAGTACCTGCGCGGGGATGAGGCCAACGAGGACAAGCCGCTCGACACCTACTTCGTGGCCGACGCCCGTGCGACCGTGCATTTCGGACCGTGGGAGATCAGCGGGCTGGTCAACAACCTGTTCAACTCGCTGTACGCCAACTTCGGCACATACAACGTCAACCAGGGGAATCCGGCGGGGGATACCCTGGAGCGGTTCCTCACTCCCGGACAGAAAGTCACCTTCCGCCTGGTCGTGCGCCGCAGCTTCGGCGGCGGGAACGGCGGGGGAGGGATGGACACCGACTAGGCGCCGCACCGCGCCAAGCATTGCTGCCGAGTCCGTCCGGGGCGTAGATTCGCTGCTCGCTTCCGGGGCAGCCCCCTCGACCTCGGCCCTATGCCGATTCGTGCGTCCTCGCTGGTCATCAGCCTCCTCTGGGTCGCTCCGCTCGCCGCGCAGGCCTCCGGTGGGGGAGGGGCCCGTCCGCATTTCCTGTCCCGGGCCTGGACGAGCCTGGACGGCCTTCCCGACAGCCGAGTCACGTCGATCGTCACCGGCAACGACGGCTTTGTCTGGATCGGCACGCGCCGGGGGCTGGCCCGCTTCGACGGAGCGGGCTTTCGCGTCTTCACTCACGACAACTACCCGACTCTGCCCTCGGATGAGATCCTCTGCCTGGCCCTGGGGAGGGACAGCACACTCTGGGTCGGCACCGTTACCGGGCTCGTCCGCTACCGCAACGGCCGGTTCCTGCCCGCCGACCTTCCACCCTCCGAGCGCAACTCCCGCATCGTCGCCCTGCTGGCGCTGGCCAATGGCGGCCTGACAGTCACCACCAACGCGCTGACCGCAACCTTCTCCCCCGACACGCTGGTGCCGGTGCACGTCGATCACAGCACGCCGCAGGGGCTGGTCCAGTCCCGGGACGGAGTGGTCTGGGGCCTGACCCGCCAGCTGTTCCGCATCGGCAGCGAGGACAGCCCCGACACCGTATTCAGCCGGCGTGAGTACGAGAGGTCCATCGCCCTCGACAGTACCGGGGCCATCTGGATTACCGATATCAACCACCTCCTCGTCCGCCGGAGCATCGAGCGCGGCCGGGCCTACCAGGCTATCGGTGCGGACCAGGGGGTCCCCGCGGGTTCCCTGCGGGCGGTGGCTACCGCAGCCGACGGCGCGATCTGGGTCGCACTCGACGGCGGCGGGGTCTTCAGGCGGGGCGAAGGCAAGTTCGTGCCGGTGCCCGTGGACACGGTCGCCGGCGGGTCGGTCCGGGTTCTCGCCGCGGCGTCCGACGGCTCGATGTGGGTCGGTTCGAATACCGGCCTGACCCATGTCTGGCCATCACGATTCACCACTCACCGCAGCGGCCGGGACCTGGCCCGGGATTTCATCTGGCAAGTGTCGGCGATGGAGGACAGCAGCCTCTGGCTGGCCACGAATTCGGGGGGCGCGCTGCGGCTGAAGAACGGCCGGCTGGCGCCGGTCGAGGCCCGGCCGCCGCTGCCGGACCGGCTGATCTCCGCCATGGCCCAGTCGCGCGACGGGAGCATCTGGCTCGGCCTGCGAGGCGGCGGCATCGGGCGCTGGCGAGACGGTCACTACACGGACGCGGGCACCCTTCCCGGTCCCGAGGTGATTGAAGCCCGGTCCCTGCTCGAAGACCGCCACGGTGTGCTCTGGGTGGCCACGAGTCAGGGTCTCTTTCAGCGCGACGGTACCGGCTTCCATCGCTATGCGGAGCAGGACGGTCTCGCCGACCACGACATCTATGTGATGCGCGAGGCGCCCAACGGCGAGCTCTGGCTGGCCGGCGCCAACGCCCTCTCGCGCCGGGACACCCTCGGCCACTTCCATGCGCTCATCCGGGATGCCGACAAGGTTCTTGCCGGCATCGAGGATCTGGAAGTGGACGGCCAGCGCCTCTGGCTCACCACCTTCCGGGAGGGACTCGCGCTGTATCGCGGCGGGCATCTCACCGTCTTCCGGGGACGGGTGCCCAGCCTGCTGCGCGAGGCCCACCGGGTGATGCCGGACGGCCTCGGCTTCCTCTGGATCAGCTCCAACCTTGGCCTGCAGCGGGTGCGCACCGCCGATCTCCTGGCCGTGGCGCAGGGACGCCCGGTCGATCCCTTCGTGGAGGAGTTCGACCGGGACGACGGGCTGCTCTCGGCGGAGTTCAACAGCACCGGCGGCGCGTCCGGGGCCCGCACCCCCGACGGGCACCTCTGGTTCCCTTCGCCCGTCGGGCTGGTCGAGGTTGACCCGCAGCTGTTCCGGGCGGACTCGGCGCCGCCGCGCGCGGTGATCGACCAGGTGCTCCTCGATGATCACGATGTCACCAGCGACGTGGCCGACCGGCTGAGCTGGCGGGGCGGGCGGCTCACCATCCGGTACACCACGCCGGCATCGCGGAAATCCCGCGTGCTGCGGTTCCGCTACCAGCTCGTCGGTGTCGACCCCGGCTGGGTCGAGGCGGGTCCGGTGCGCGAAGCGGTCTACCCGAACCTCCGGGGAGGGGAATACACCTTCCGGGTCCAGGCCGGGCCCGGGGGCGGCCTCTGGCCGTCGCCGCCGGTCGAACTCGCCGTCCGGCTCGCCCCCAGGCTGTACGAGCAGCGCTGGTTCCTGGTCCTCATGATCACGCTGGCGGCGGGGCTGGTCGCGGCCTGGTATCGCTGGCGCACCCGACAGCTCGTGCTGCAGTCCCGCCAGCTCGAGCAACTGGTGGCGGCGCGCACCCGCGAACTCGAGGCCTCGAGGGACGAGCTGGATCACCGGGTGCGGGAGCGCACCATGCAGCTCGAGGCGGAGCTGGCGGAGCGGCAGCGGCTGGAACAGCAGCTGGCCCAGGCGTCGAAACTCGAAAGCGTGGGGCGGCTTGCGGGTGGCGTGGCCCACGACATCAACAACCTGATGACGGCCGTGCTGGGATACGCGCAGCTGGCCGAGGAGTCGGCGCCGGATGCCCCGGGCCTCCGGGAGGATCTCCGGCAGATCCGCCTCGCGGGTGAACGGGCGGCGGGAGTTTCGCAGCAGCTCCTGGCGTTCGGGCGGCGCCAGATCTTCAACCCGCGGGTGGTCAATCTGAACGAGGTGCTGTTCGGCCTCGACACCATGCTCCGCAAGAGCGTGGGCGCCAGCATCGAGCTGGTGGTCCTGCCGGGCGAGGAGTTGTGGAACGTGCGGGTGGACCCGGTGCAGATCGAGCAGGTCGTCATCAACCTCGTGTCCAACGCGCGGGATGCGATGCCGGACGGGGGCAAGCTGTGGCTCGCCACGCGCGACCTGCGTCTCGACGAGGACACCGTCCTCGGCGGCGTGAGCATTCCTGCGGGAGAGTACGTCGAGCTGACGGTGCGGGATGCCGGCACGGGGGTCGCGCCGGACGTGCTGCCTCACATCTTCGAGCCGTTCTTCACGACCAAGGAAGTGGGGCAGGGCACCGGGCTCGGACTCGCCACGACCTACGGCATCGTGAAGCAGAGTGGCGGCCACATCATCGTGGAGAGCGACTGGGGCACCGGGGCCATCTTCCGGGTCATCCTGCCGCGCTCGCTCGAGGAGATCCGCGGGGCGGACTCACCCGTCCCGGTGCCGACCGCCGGCGGCAGCGAGACGATCCTGCTGGTGGAGGACGAGCCGCAGCTTCGGTCGCTCGCCAGCCGGTTCCTGCGGCGGATCGGCTACACGGTCCTCGAGGCGGCCGAGGGCGAGGAAGCGCTCCGCGTCATCGCCGAGCAGAAGGAGCCGATCGACGCGATGATTACGGACCTGATCATGCCGCGAATGGGCGGCCTCGAGCTCGCCACCCGGATGCGCGCCGACGGCCAGCGCTGCCGGATTGTGCTCGTTTCGGGCTACGTCGAGCGGGAAGTGCCGCCCGAGCTGATCCGCCAGCCGGGGGTGACTTTCCTGGCCAAGCCCTTCCGGTTGCAGGAGTTGGCCCGTCGCCTGCGGGCGCTCCTCGACGGTCCGCCCCGGCAACTTTGACTGGCGATCACCCGCCTCCCCCGCTACCTTCTCGCGCCAGTTCTGCACCAATTCCCATCGGTTTCGTGAGGGTTCAGCGTGCGCATTGCGGTCTGCCTCAAGCGGGTTCCCGACACCACCACCAACATCGTCATCGCGGCCGACGGCAAGTCGATCAACGAGGCCGGGGTCAAGTTCGTTGCCAATCCCTATGACGAGTTCGCGGTCGAAGAGGCGCTGAAGCTCAAGGAAGCCGCCGGCGCCGGCGAAGTCGTGGTGGTGAGTCTGGGCGGGGACCAGGCGCAGGAAACCATCCGCACCGCGCTCGCCATGGGCGCCGACCGCGGCATCCTGCTGCAGGCGTCCGGGGCCGCGGATCCCCTCGAGGCGGCCCGTGTCATTGCCGCCGAGCTCAAGTCGGGAAACTACGACCTGATTCTGTGCGGCAAGGTCGCAGTGGATGATTACCACCACCAGGTCGGCGTGATGGTGGCAGAGCTGCTCGAGCTGCCCTGCATCACTTCGGCCGTGGCGCTCAAGATCGAGGGCCGAGCCGTGACCGCGGAGCGGGAAATCGAGGGCGGCGTCGAGGTGTCCACCTGCCAGCTCCCCGCCCTCATCACCTGCGACAAGGGGCTCAACACCCCCCGGCTCCCGGCCCTCAAAGGGATCATGGCGGCCAAGAAGAAGCCGCTGGAGACGAAGCCGGTGACCCTGGGCGCCGGCACCACCACGGTGCTCGGACTCACCTTGCCGCCGGAGCGCAAGGCTGGTCGCATCGTGGGTGAGGGAGCAGATGCGGTTCCCGAACTGGTCAAGCTGCTCCGGTTCGAAGCGAAAGTGATCTAGCCTTAAGCCATAAGCCTTGAGCCGTAAGCAAAGCTGCTACGGCACAAGCTTATGGCTTACGGCTTATGGCTTACGGCCAAAGGCGACATTCAATGACCGCAGTCCTTGCCGTACTCGAATCCCGCTCCGGCGCCCTCCGCAAAGTCTCGCTGGAGGTGCTCGCCGCCGCGCGCCAGCTGGCCGACGGGCTGGGCGGCACCGTGGATGCGCTCCTCTGCTCCGATGGGGCGGTCGCGGGTGTGGACAGCCTGGGCGTGGCGGGTGCGGATCGCGTGCTGCTCGCTACCCATGCGGACTTCAAGCTCTATTCGCCTGACGGGCAGGCGGCGACGGTCGCCGCCGCTGCGGCGGGTCACGCCGCTGTCGTCATCGCGGCGACCGCAACCGGTCGCGATCTCGCTCCGCGGGTGGCCGCCAGCCTGGGCGTATCCTGCGCCACCGATGTGACGGCGCTGGCGCTCGAGGGCGGCAAGGTGGTCGCCACCCGTCCCGTCTATGCCGGCAAGGCGCTGCAGCGGGTGCAGCTCGGCGGGACGCCGGCGCTGGTCTCGATCCGGCCCAACACCTTCCCGCCGGTCAGTGCGGGCAAGGCAGGGGCTTCGGAGGCGTTCGCGGTACCCGCATTCACCGCCCGGGTTACCGTCACGGCCATCAAGGCGCCGGCCAGCGCCGCGCTGGACGTGACGGAAGCGCCGGTCGTCGTGTCCGGCGGGCGCGGGCTCAAGGAGCCACAGCACTTCGCGCTGCTCGAGGCGTTGGCCGGTGCGTTCGGGAATGCCGCAGTCGGCGCGAGCCGAGCCGTGGTCGATGCCGGCTGGAGGGACCATGGCGCCCAGGTGGGCCAGACCGGGAAGACGGTAAGTCCCGGCCTCTACGTCGCGGTCGGAATCTCGGGCGCCATTCAGCACCTGGCGGGGATGCGCACCGCCAAGGTGATCGTCGCCATCAACCGGGACAAAGACGCCCCGATCTTCAAGGTCGCCGACTACGGGATCGTAGGCGACCTGTTCGAAGTCGTACCGAAACTCACGGAGGAGATTCGGAAGGCGAAGGCGGAGCAGTAAACGGCGGAAGCCTACTCCCGTGTAACTCGAGCACTCTAGTACTCCAGTACTCCAGTACTAAAGTGCTGAAGTACTGAAGTGCGAATCCCCTTGCGGTTCACCCCCGACTCTCAATCCGGGACCTCATGCTTATGGCTTATGGCTTGGAGCTTACGGCTCCTCCCGCGTGACCAATTCACCGACATCCAAGCCCGTCTCGAAAGGCCGCTTCCTCCAGATCCTCGGCGTGGCCTTCGGCCTGGCGATCATCGTGGGCAACACCATCGGCGTCGGCATCATGCGCACCCCGGGCGATGTGGCGGCGCTGCTGCCGTCGCTGCCCTGGTTCATCGGGGTCTGGATCGCCGGCGGGATCTACGCGCTCTTCGGCGCCATGACGCTGGCCGAGGCGGCCACCATGCTGCCCCGGTCGGGCGGGATGTACGTGGTCGTGCTGCGGGCGATGGGGCGATATCCCGGCTTCGCGATCGGCTGGACAGACACGATCTCGACCTGTGCCGCCGTGGCCGCGATCACGATCGCGTTCGGTGAGTACGCCGAAGGGCTGGTGCCGGCACTGCAGGGCAGGGGTTCGCAGATCGCGATCGTCATCACGACGGTCCTGGCGCTCGTTCAGTGGCGCGGCATCCGGATCGGTGACGCCGTGCAGCAGCTGACCAGCCTCGCCAAGATGGTGGTCCTGACCGGGCTGGCGCTGGTCTGCCTCCTCCTCCCGGTCAGGGAAGTCGCCCCCCCCGCCGTTGCGCTGCCGGCCGCGCTGTCCTTCTCCTCCCTCATCCTGGCGCTGCAGTCGGTGATCTATACCTACGACGGCTGGAACGGGATGCTCTACTTCGGCGACGAGGTCAAGGATCCCGGCCGCAGTGTGCCGCGCGGGATGGCCGGCGGCGTCCTGCTCGTCGTCGCGATCTACCTGTTTCTGATTGCGGGCTTTTCCCACGTGCTCGGACTGAGCGGGATGGCGGGGCAGAACCTGGTGGCGGGCACGGCGGCCCAGGCGGTCTTCGGTCCGATCGGCGACCGGGTAGTACGCCTGGTCATCCTGATTTCACTGGTCAGCGCGGCCAACGCCATCCTCCTCATGGTCCAGCGCATTCCCTGTTCGATGGCCCGCGACGGCCTGGCCCCCGCCCGCCTCGGCGACCTGAACGCGGGGGGAACGCCGAGTCTGGCCTTGCTGTTCGTCTGGGCCGCCACCGTGGCCCTGATCGCCACGGGTACGTTCGGGCGCGCCATCGCGATCGCGGCGCTGTATTACGTCTTCCAGTATGCCATGGCGTTCGTCTCGATCATTGTCCTGCGGCGCCGCGAACCGGATGCGCCGAGGCCGTACCGGGCGTGGGGCTATCCGGTGGTCCCGGTGCTGCTCACCGTGATCGCGATCCTGTTCATGGTGGGGGTCTACGTCGGCGACCGGAACAACACGCTGTTGTCGCTGGTCCTGCTGGCGGTGAGCTGGCCGGTGTACTGGCTGGTGAAGAGGGCGGGAAAAGCAACTGCGTGAGACGTGAGAAGTGAGAGGGACAAGCTGTTCCCTCCTACCTCTCACCTCCCACCATCTTCTGGATGCGCGCGACGCCCTCCCGGACCGTCCCCTCCTCGGGGCCAAACGAGAACCGCACGTAGTTCCGGAAGCGGCTGGGCCGTCCGCTCCGCCGCTTCCCGGGATTGATGTCGAAGAATTCCCCCGGCACGCAGATGACCTGCTCCTTCAACGCCGCGCGGAAGAAGGACATCCCGTCATTGAGCCCCGCGGGCAGCCCCGAGACATCCCCCCAGCAGTAGAACGTGCCGCGCGGCTCGAGGTCGAGCCGCACCCCGGCCGCGGCCAGCCCGTCGATCAGCAGCCGGCGCTTGGCGGAAAAGACCCGCTGGATGACCGCCGCTTCCCGGTCCGCGTGGGACGGGTCCAGCAGCGGGACCGCGGCACGCTGCAGCGGTTTGCTGCCGCCGCCATCCAGAAACGAGCCGCTGCTCGAAGCGGCATCGATGACCGCCCTGGGCCCCACGATCCACGTGGTTCGCCATCCCGGATAGCGCCAGTTCTTGGTCAGGCCGTCGAACAGCACGACCGGATCGCGGTCCACGTCCTCCACGAACTCCGCCGCCGAAATCGGACCTGTCCCGCCTTCATTCCAGACGTAGTGGCTGTAGAACTCGTCGATGAGCAGGGTGCACTGCACCTCGCGCGCGAGTTCCACCCAGCTCCGCAGTTCGGCGCCCTGGATGACCCGGCCGGTCGGGTTGCAGGGGTTGGACAGCAGCAGCGCCGAGAGCCCGCGTCCGGTGATTTCCCGCCGCAGTTCTTCCACCGAAAATTCGTAGCCCCGGCTGCCATCGAGGAGGATCGGGATGGCGGTGAACAGGCGGAAGATGTCCAGCAGCTCTTCGTAGGCGGTGTAGTCGGGGAGAAAGTGACCCAGATTGATATGGCCCAGTGCCGCGACCGCGCGGGTGAGCGACATCCGCCCGCCGCCGCAGATGCAGACATTGTCGGCGGTGTAGCGGGACGGTTTCCCCTGACGGTAGCGGTGGTTGTAGAGCGCCGCCACCGCTTCCCTCAGTTCCGCCACGCCGGGTACCGGGGCGTAGTCCTGGTCCTCGGGATCCATCTCGGCCCGGGTGATCCGCTCCGGGGCCCCCGGGAGAGGGCCGGTTTCCGGTTGCCCCTGGCCCAGGTTGCACCAGTCCGGGTGCAGGTGCCGATAGCCCAGCCGGGCCGCCTCGGCCATGACGTAGATGACGCCGGTGAAGGGAACCTGGCGGAAGCCGGGGATGGGAGTCTGAGGCATGTCTTGAAATCTAGGCTGAATCACGGAGATGGAAGAGAGGAGATAGGAGATGGGAAAAGCCGCTTCAGAGAGGTGTTGCTGGTCCTATCTGCTATCTCCTATCTACTTTCTCCGCTTATATTCCCACCGGTTCCCAGGCCCCAAATCGAACCTGGAGTGTCGCCCTGTCTCCGATCCTGCCTTCGCGGCACCAGCGCGCGCTGCCTCTCGAACGCTTGATTCTGTCCGAGGCGCCGAACCCCGAAGCCATTGAGATGGACGTGCTGTTCGTGGGAGCGGGTCCGGCCGGGCTGGCGGGCGCCATCGAGCTGGCCCGCCTGGTCAAAAAGGCGCAAGCCGCGGGCGAGAGCGTTCCCGACCTCAACATCGGCGTGCTCGAAAAGGCCGGCAGCCTGGGCGAGCACAATCTCTCGGGCGCGGTGGTCAATCCCCGTGCCTTCCGCGAACTGTTCCCCGACCTCAAGGACGCCGATTTTCCCTTCCGTCAGCCCGTGCCGGCGGAAGCGGTTTATTTCATGACCTCCGGCGGCTCCATCCGGCTGCCGACGCCCCCCACCATGCACAACAGCGGGTACTATACCGCCTCCCTCTGCGAGATCGTGCGCTGGCTCGGTGAGCAGGCTGAGTCATTGGGCGTCAACATCTTCCCGGGGTTTCCGGCGGAGGCGCTGCTCGTCGACGGGCAGGCGGTGCGCGGAGTGCGGACCACGGCCCAGGGGCTCGACCGCAATGGCCAGCCTGGCTCCGGATTCATGGAGCCTACCGATATCACCGCGCGGATCACGGTGCTGTCGGAGGGAACCCGGGGAACGCTGGGGCAGGCCTGGCGGCAGTGGCAGCAGGTGGGCGCGCCGAATCCGCAGCTGTTCGCGCTGGGGGTCAAGGAGGTCTGGCGGGTCGGGCAGCCGCTCGACCGGGTCATCCACACGCTGGGCTGGCCGCTGCCGCTCGATGCCTTCGGCGGCAGCTTCTTCTATCCACTCGGCAAGGACATGGTGGCGATCGGGCTCGTGGTGGGGCTCGACTACCATGACGCGGCCCTCGATGTCCACCAGATGCTGCAGCAGTTCAAGCTGCATCCGCTGGTCCGACCGGTGCTCGAAGGGGGAGAGCTGCTAGAGTGGGGCGCCAAGACCATTCCCGAAGGCGGCTACTACGCCCTCCCCGAGCGGCGAGTCAGCGACGGGCTGATGCTGGTGGGAGATACGGCCGGGTTCGTGGACGTTCCCTCGCTCAAGGGCATCCATTACGCGATGCAGTCCGGGATCTATGCCGCCCGTGCCGCATTCAACGCGCTGAAGCGGAACGACACCTCCACCGCCGCGCTCGCCGAGTATGACCGGATGCTCGAGGCGAGCTACGTCATCGAGGACCTGCGCCGGACCCGGAACATGCGGCTGGCCTTCAAGGATGGGTTCGTGCCGGGGGCCATCAAGGCGGGACTCATGACGATCACCGGCGGCCGGTTTCCCGGTGGCCGGATCGAGATGCTGGCCGATGCCGAGGTGCCCAAGTCGCCCGGGCCGGCGGCACCCCTGTTGCCCGACGGGAAGCTCACCGTGAGCAAGGTGGATGCGGTCTTCAAGTCGGGGAACGCCACCCGGGATACGATTCCGTCCCACCTGATCGTGGGCCAGGACGTGAGTGCGGAGGTGGCGGAGTTCTACAGCCATCTCTGTCCGGCCGGGGTGTACGAGCGGGTGGGGGACGAGCTGCGCGTCAACGCGCCGAATTGTGTCGACTGCAAGGCGACCGACGTACTCGGGCCGCGCTGGACTCCGCGCGAAGGCGGCAGCGGCCCCAAGTACCGGTCGATGTGACGTGAGCCGGGACTCCTCGCGCCTCCAGCTCCAGCCGCAGCGCCGCCAGTCCCGCGCCTTCAATGCCGTCGTCGATCCCGCCGCCGGCGCCTCCGCCATCTGGGAAAGCCTCTTCCGCGCGCCCGATCCGCTGCAGGTGGACGCCGGTGCCGCCGGCGAGCTGCGGGTGGCGCGCATCCGCCTCTGGTTCGCCAACAGCCTCCTCCTGATTCCGATCCTCCGCCTCTTCGGCGGCCAGCGGACCGAGGCGTGGCTGGGGCTCGCGGTCGTGCTCGCGCTGGTCACCGTCTCGCTGGGGCTGTTCGTGCTCGTCACCCGCGGCTTCTACCGCCCCTGGCTGGGCTTTGCCACCAGCGGCCTCGATGCCAGCGTGGTGAGCGCCGGGCTGGCGGTCTGGCTCTTCCTGGGCGAGCCGCACGCCGCGGTCAACAACCGGGTCATCTTCGACGCGTATTTCCTGGTCATCGCCGCGACGAGTCTCCGGTCGGATCCCAGGATCTGCGTGGTGACCGGACTGGTCGCGGCCAGCCAGTACGGGGCCATCGTGCTGGCGGCCGTGAGCCGTTGGGACCTCAACGACACCACGTTCAGCCCCTTCGTCTACGGCACCTTCGAGTGGCAGGACCAGGCCGCCCGCGTCATCATGCTCCTGGCGGCGTCCGGCATCAGCGCCAGCCTGGTGCTGCGCTCGCAGTACCTGCGGCTCCTTTCCCGCAGCGACCGGCTCACCGGGCTCCCCAATCGCGGCTACTTCGACGAGCGGGTCACGATCGAATTGGCCCGCGCGCGCCGGTTCGGGCATTCCCTGTCGATCGCGATGCTCGATATCGATCATTTCAAGCGGTTCAACGACACCATGGGTCACGCCGCGGGGGACATCGCCCTCCGGGCCGTGGCCACCACCCTCCGGCGCATGGTGCGGGATCGGGACATCCTGGTCCGCTACGGCGGCGAGGAATTCCTGGTGGTCTTTCCCTATCTCGATGCCGCCGGTGCCGTGAACCGGATGAACCTGATCCGCCAGGCCATCGCCGAAATTCCGCTGATGATTCCGGGCCGGCCGGATGCCCCCGGGATGACGATCAGCGTGGGCATCGCGAGCTACGGGGAGCCCGACGGGACCGAGGTCGAGGATCTGCTCGACCGGGCGGATGCCCGGCTCTATCACGCCAAGGATCTGGGCCGAAACCGGGTAATCGGCCCCGAATCCGGCAACACCGGGGAGCAGCTCGTCCGTCCCTCCGCCTAGCCCATTCCAGCCGTTCATTTTCCGCTGTCAAATTCCTGCACTGTTCGATTCCTCGCGGCTTGAAGCACCGGGGGTCCCCGCCGACATTGGAATCATGCCCCTCTGCCGAAGAGTTGCCGAGGTGCCCGATTTATCCCACGCCACCAGGCTTCGTGGCCGCGCTCCTGCATTGCACCCCGGGGGCTCTCATTTCCGGGGCCGGGCCTGGCGTGGTAATTCGTTGACTGGAGTTGAGATGAGGCACTCGGTGCAGCGCAGGGCGGGGGGCTGGCTCACGCTGGGTATTGCAGCGATCCTCGCGGCCTGCGGCGGGGGCGAAACGCAGGGGCCCAGCGGGAGCGCCAAGCTGGTCCTGCAGGTGACCGGACTGCCGGGTGGGGCGGTTCCGCGCCTCCTGGTTGCCGGCCCCGGCGTCGAAGTCCGCCACCTCTCGGCCGCGGGTACCCTGAGCGGCCTGGCCGCCGGCACCTACACGGTGAGCGGGCTGCACGTCGTCACGGGCGGGCAGGATTACACCGCCTCGGCCGCGCCGGGCACGGTGACGCTGACTGGCAGCGAGTCGGACACCGTGCTGGTCACCTACACGGGGAACGCTCTTCCCTCGATCAACTTCCGCATCGACGGGATCCAGCTCTTCCAGAGCAGCCAGACTGCCACCAACTCGATTCCGATGGTGGCGGGGCGCGCCGCCCTGCTGCGGGTGTTCGTGCTGGCCAACCAGTCCTCCAGCGCTCCCCTCAAGGTGCGGGTTCACCTCTTCCAAAGCGGCACGCTGGTTGACAGCCTGACGGCAACGGGCCCGGTGCCCGTGCCGCAGGTCAACGACACGGCCTCCCTCTCCGCCACCTGGAATTTCACCATTCCCGCCAACCGCATGACGGCGGGACTCTCGTTCGATGCGATGGTCGATCCCGACGACCAGTATTCGGAGGCGAGTGAATCGGACAACCGGTTCCCCACCGGCTCCGGGCGCTTCACGCCGACCGTGCTGACGGTGCCGCCCGTCAGGCTGCGCCTGGTGCCGGTCCGGCAGCAGGTGAACGGCTCGCTGGGCAACGTCAACACGGCCAATCAGAGCAGCTACACCGATCTGATCAAGCGCATCTTCCCGCTCTCCACGCTGACCGTCGATGTGCGGGCGGCGTATACCACCAGCGCCCCCGCACTCGTGAGCGGGGACAGCAACGGCGCCTGGATCCAGATCCTGAGCGAACTCAACGCCCTCCGCGCTTCCGAGGGCGGCGACCGGTACTACTACGGCGTCGTCCATCCCAGCTACAACAGCGGCATCGCGGGGCTGGGCTACGTGGGGCTCCCGGCCGCTATCGGCTGGGACAAGGGAAATGTCGACGGCGTGGCAGCGCACGAAGTGGGGCACAACTTCGGGCGGCAGCACGCGCCGTGCGGCAACCCCGGCAGTCCCGACGCGGGCTACCCGTATCCCGGCGCGGTGATCGGTGCGTGGGGCTACGACCAGGGCACCAATGCGCTCAAGGCACCACTGGCCTTCACCGATCTCATGAGCTACTGCTCTCCCAACTGGATCAGCGACTACACCTACCTGGGGGTTTTCAATTTCCTGACTGGCGGTGCGGCGATCCAGGTGGCGGCCGCGCCTGGTCTCCTGGTGTGGGGCCGGATCGTGGGTGACTCGATCGTGCTCGAGCCCGCCTTCCGGGTGAACGCGCCGGCCCGGCTGCCGTCCGCGACGGGTCCGTACCATCTGACGGGAACGGCCGCGGATGGGTCGACCAGTTTCGACCTGAGCTTCGCGGGCGATCTCGTGGCCGACCATCCGGGACTGCCTGCGCGGCACTTCGCCTTCGTGATCCCGATGAGTGAGGCGCGCGCGGCGGGCCTCGCCACCATCCGCCTGAGCAGCATCAGCCACCAGTCGGTACGCCGCGCCGCGACGGCGGCGGCGTCTCCCCAGGTGGACGTGGAGCCCGCGGGCGCCGGCCACGTAAGTCTGCGCTGGGATCCCGCCTACCCGATGGCGGTGGTGCGCGATGAATCGAGCGGCGCAATCGTCGCTTTCGCCCGCGGCGGCAGCGCCACCATCGCCGCAAGCGGCGGGGTGACCGTCGAACTCTCGCGCGGCCCGGCCAGCGTCCCGGCGGTGGTCCGTGGCCGGAAGTAACGTCATGGGAATACGCAAATACCTGACTCAGCATCCGCTCACTCGCGGCACCGCGGTGGCGGTCAAGGTCGTGGCCGCGGCGCTTTCCGCGGGAGCGGCGGCGGTCTCGGTGTTCTCCTTTGCCCGGTCACACGGCTGGATCGAGGAGCCGCCCGCCGCCGTCGTCGCCCAGGCCGCACCGGCGGCCGTCTGGCTCGGCGTGTGGCCGGAGACGGACACGGCGGGTGCACTTGGCGATACCATCCAGCTCACCGCGGCGCTCAAGGACGCGCATGGCGCGCTGATCCCGGGTACGTCCGCCGCCTGGAGCAGCGATGACCCGTCGATCGCGTCCGTCGACCAGGCGGGGACGGTGGTCGCCAATGGCGAGGGCAGCGTCAGCATCGTGGTGGCGGCGGGGGGACGGATCGCGCGATCGCACATCGCCGTGCGGCCGCGGGTTGCGACCATCGAGGTGGTCTTCGACAGCAGCTTCCGGATTCCGGAGGGCGAATCCCGCAGCGCCACCATCAAGGCGATGGACGCGCGGGGGCACCGGCTGGCGCGGAGTTCGGCCGCCTGGCAGGTGAGCGACAGCACCATCGCCCGGGTCGACAGCAATGGCGTGGTCAAGGCACTGGTGCCCGGCCGCACGATGCTCGAAGCAAAGGTTGAGGGCGCCTCGGCGCGCATCGAGTTCGAGGTCACTCCCATGCCCGGTTCCGCCGCCATCGTCGCCGGCGACCACCAGCGGGGCGATGCCGGCGCCGGGCTGGCGCAGCCGGTCGTCATCCAGGTGCTGTCGCGCGGCCGGCGGGCGATGGAGGGCGTGCCGGTGCGCTTTGCGACCGAGGCCGGCTCGGGGACGACGACGGCCCAGACCGGGCTCACCGATGCCCAGGGCCGCGCCCACGCCGAGTGGAGCCTGGGGACCGTGCCGGGGCGGCAACGGCTCAGTGTCTCCGTTCCCGGTCTCGATACTTCGCTCTCGCTCGTGGCGGAGGCGGATCCCCTGCCCGCAAACACGAGGATCGTGCTTGGGGCCGAGCCGGGCGCCGCCGTCGTAGGCGATTCCCTGCCGCAGCCGGTCGTGGTCCGGGTGACCGACTCGATGGGCACCGCGCTCGCCGATTTGCCGGTGGCATGGACCGCGCTCGATGGCGGCAAGATCAGCGGACTGGCCTCGCGGACCGATTCGGCGGGGGAGGCCCGCGCAATCTGGGTTCTCGGTCCGAAGGCGGGGCTGCAGCGGAGCCGGGTCCAGGTCGGCAATCCTCGCCGTCTGCCGGCCTTCGCAATCAAGAGCACCGCCACGGCCGGCCGGCCGGCGGCGGCCGCGATCGTCGCAGGCGCGGGGCAGAAGGGGACGGTGCACACCGCCCTGGCCCAGGCCGTGACACTCCGGGTGAACGACCGCAGCGGCAATCGTGTGCCACTCGCGAGGATACTGCTTCACCCCGAGGCCGGCACGGTTCCCGACAGCTCGGTCGTCACGGATTCCTCCGGCACCGTCCGGATCCCGTGGACCCTCGGCCGGGCCGCGGGAGCGCAGAAGCTGGTGGCGCGGGTCGAGGGCCTTGCCACCCCGCTGACCATCGAGGCCACGGCGCTCGCCGCGCACGCCTCCAAAGTCGAATTCGGGGCGGCTGGCCCCACCTCGGCGGCCGGAAAGGTCCTGCCTCGTCCAGTCAGGGTCACCGTGTTCGATCCGTTCGGCAATCCGCTCAAGGGGCAGGAAGTGCTGTTCTCGACCCAGGACGGCCGGGTCGCCCCGATCAAGGTGACGACCGATGCCCGCGGCATCGCGGTCACGAGCTGGACGCTGAGCGGGCGGGTCGCCCCGCAGCTGCTCACCGCCTCGCTCAAGGACCGCAAGGTGAAGGACACCCTCATGGTCCGCGCCGTGGCTGCCAAGCCAGGCGCCGCCGTTCAGCCCACTATTCTCCATTGAGACCGCCGCCCCGGGGCGGTTGACAGCGCCCCGGTGAACGCCAGCTTCCAGCATGGCGGCCGTTGATCCCACGACTTCATCCACGATTGTCCTCCCCACCCCCGCCAGGACGCGGGTAGTCCAGGCGCGTCCGGAAGGATTTTCGGGAACACTCCCTCCCGAACTGCTGGGCCAGGTCCGCGGCCGAGTCCGGATGATGACGGCGCTGTTTGCCCTCGCGTTCGGGTTCGACATCGTCATCTACCTGGTCCTGGGCGCGATCATGGCCCGGACCGGCGGCAGGATGCCGGTGGACCTGGTGCGCACCGGGGACTTCCAGTGGGTGAACGCCGTGGCGGTGCTGGGCGCCGGCGTGCTCTGGCTGGCTTCGCGCAGCACGAAGATCAGCGCCGGCGTGCTGCATACCTTTGCCCTGCTTTTTGAAGTCGAGATCTGTTTCCTGATTTCGATCGTCACCTACTGGTCCTACTATGCGGCGAAGGGAGTGCTGCCCAACCTCACCTGGGTGCCGGCAGTGGTCATCGTCTTTCCGCTCATGGTGCCGGGGCCGCCCAGGCGGATGCTGGCGGCGGCGGTGGCTTCGGCGCTCACCGCGCCACTCTCACTGTACCTGCTGCAGTCCCGCGGGCTGATCCATGTGCCCGACTGGGGGACCTGGTTCGAGCAGACCTTCGGCCCACTGGCCTCGGCGGGCTTTGCCTGGTTCGCGGCGCGGATGATCTATGGGCTGGGCAAGCAGGTGCAGGCGGCGCGGGAGGTGGGGAGCTATCACCTCGGTGAGCTGCTGGGCAGGGGGGGGATGGGCGAGGTGTACAAGGCCACCCACCGGATGCTGGCCCGTCCTTCCGCCATCAAGCTGATCCGTCCCGAGATGCTGGGAGAGCCGGGCGGCGAGGGCGCCCAGATGGCGGTGCGCCGTTTTCACCGCGAGGCGACCGCGGCGGCCAGTCTCCGCTCGCCGCACACGGTGGAGCTGTACGATTTCGGCGTCGCCGAGGATCACACGCTCTACTTCGTGATGGAGCTGCTGGAAGGGATGGATCTCGAGACGCTGGTGCGCCGGAAGGGCCCGCTGCCCGCCAATCGCGTCATCAGCATCCTGCGCCAGGTCTGTGAGTCCCTGGAGGAGGCGCACGGGGCGGGGCTGGTTCACCGCGACATCAAGCCGGCCAACATCCACCTCGGCCGGCTGGCGAACGCCTGGGATTGGGCCAAGGTCCTCGATTTCGGCCTGGTGAAGATGATCGACCAGCGGGCCAGGGAGCAGACACTGGCCACCGCGGTCGGCTCGGTCGCCGGAACTCCCGCCTACCTGGCGCCGGAAGCGGCGCGGCTTGAACCGGTCGACGGCCGGTCCGACCTGTACTCGCTCGGCTGCGTGGGATTCTTCCTGCTGACGGGCCGCCTGGTCTTCGAGGCCGACGGCGCGGTTGAAATGGTCGCCCGGCACATGCGGGACGAGCCGGCCGCCCCCTCGACCTTGTCCGAGATGCCGGTGCCGCCGGAACTGGACCGCATCATCCTGAGTTGTCTCGCCAAACGGCCCGCCGACCGGCCGCCATCCGCGGCGGCCCTGGCCGAGGCCCTCGCGACCGTACCGCATGCGCCCTGGACTCCCGCCGACGCGCGCCGCTGGTGGGAGGCACACCGCCCCGCCTGACGTTGACAGTCGTTCCGTGAAGCGGACCTTGAAATGATGGACAATCCCCAGATGATCGGTCCGCCTGTCGGCAGCTCGACGCCGGCGGGTGCCACCCGGCGGGTCGGGCGCCGGGCCATTCCGGAGGACATCCTCCGGGAGGCTTCGAAGCGGCTGGCGATCATCTCGGCCATGGGGGCGGTGCTCTGGTTCGTCGGGACCGTAGCCTACCATGTGGCCCTCTGGTCCCTGAGCCGGCATGACCCGAAGTACCTGGCCTTCGACATTCCGGACTGGATCGCGGTGGTCGTTGTCGTGGTCTCGCTTGCGCTGTTCACCTACGCGCGCCGCCCCGACCGCAATCCCCGTTTCGTGCTGGACCTCGGCCTCTGTTACATGGTGTTCTCGGGACTCGCGATGGGGCTGAGCTGGCATTTCGTGTTCATCCCCGGGGTGACGGCGGTGGTGCCGACCATCACCTGGATCGGGCCCGTCATCCTGATTTTCGCGGCGATCATTCCCAGCACGCCGGGCAAGACCCTCGTGGCCTCCCTGCTCGCCGCCTCGATGAGCCCCGTCGGCATGCTGCTGGAACGGCAGTTCGGGCGCTGGGACTTCGGGCCGCTCAGCAACATCCTGGTGATGCACTACCCGGACTACCTCATCGCCTGCGTGGCCGTGGTGATCTCGCACGTGATGACCCAGCTGGGCGAGCAGGTGGCCAAGGCCCGCGAGCTGGGCAGCTACCGGCTGGGCGAGCTGCTGGGCAAGGGTGGGATGGGTGAGGTCTACCGCGCCTCCCACCTGATGCTGGCGCGGCCGGCGGCCATCAAGCTCATCCGTCCCGAGGTCATGAAGAACGCGGGGGGCTCGGGGGCCCTGCTGGCCGTCAAGCGATTCCGCCGCGAGGCGGAGGTGGCGGCCAGCCTCCGCTCGCCGCACACGGTCCAGCTGTATGACTTCGGCGTCACCGGGGGCGACACCTTCTACCTGGTCATGGAGCTGCTCGACGGGATGGACCTGGAAACGCTCGTGCGCCAGAAGGGGCCGCTCCCCGCCGCGAGGGTCATCCAGATCCTGATGCAGGTGTGCGACTCGCTGGAGGAGGCGCATGCCGCCGGACTCGTGCACCGGGATGTGAAGCCGGCCAACATCCACCTGGGCCGGCTGGGCGTGCGGTATGACTTCGTGAAGGTGCTGGACTTCGGGCTGGTCAAATCGCTCAATCAGAAGGCGCCAGAGAACTCGCTGGCCACCGCGACCGGCCTCACCCCGGGCACCCCCGCCTATATGGCCCCCGAGCTGGCCATGGGGCAGGAAGTGGATGGCCGGACGGATCTCTACGCCGTGGGCTGCGTGGCCTACTTCCTCCTCACCGGCCAGCTCGTCTTCGATGGCGGCAGCGGCATTCAGATCATCGCCAAGCACCTGCACGACAACCCGGTTCCCCCCTCCCAGCGGGTGGAACTCCCGATTCCGCCGACACTCGAGGCGCTGGTGCTCCGGCTGCTGGCCAAGGCGCCGGCGGAGCGGCCGGCGAGCGCCACCGAGCTGGCCCGCGCTCTCGAGGTGATGGACAGCAGCGGCTGGACCCAGGAGCAGGCGGCCCAGTGGTGGCGGGTGAATCGTCCCGGCGAGGGGTGAGTGCCTGCCCACCATCGCTGCATGAAACCGGTGGCCGGGAGTTGCCGTCCCCGAGTCGTCGCTCGACCATTCTTCTATTAGACTAGAGTCAGCCGCCCGAACTCTCATGGCCGAAGCCACCGAGCAAACCCACCGCCGCCGCCTGCGCCGCAGGCCCCCGACCCCGGTCGAGGCTTCCCAGCCTTCCCGGGACTCGGGCGCGAGCCTGCCTCCGGACGTCCTGCTGCAGACCTGCCGGCGGGTCTTTGCCGTGTCGCTGGTGTTCTCGGCGCTGTGGAGCTTTGCGCTGCTGGCCAACGGGATCGTGGCCCCGCTGCTCGGGCAGATGGGGATCATCGACGGCCTCTGGCCGTATCCCGGGCTTCCCATTTCGATCACGGGACTGGTCCTGTCGCTGACCCTTGCCGTCCTGGCCAGGCGGCTTCGCCACCGCCCGGAACTGCTGCTGGACCTGAGCGCCGGGTTCATGCTCATCATCTGCTTCATGGTGGCGATCGTTTCGCAGTGGGTGCCCCCGCCGCTCGCGCCCCGGGTCTCCTGGCTCTGCCTCATCATCGTGGCGTATCCGGCCATCGTACCGGCCGGCCCCGAGCGCACGCTGGCCCTGTCGCTGATCGCGGCCACCATGGACCCGCTCGCCCTGTTCATCACGCACCTGCGCGGGGTCGCGTTCGATCACTCCGCGTTCTACTACATCTTCGACTTCGTGCCGACGTACATCGCCGCGTTCGTGGCCGTGGTCCCGGCGAAGATCATCCGGGCGCTCAGCCACCAGGTACGGCGGGCCCGTGAACTGGGCAGCTACCGTCTCGAGGAAGTGCTGGGAAAGGGCGGGATGGGCGAGGTCTATCGCGGCACCCACCAGATGCTGGCCCGTCCGGCGGCGGTCAAGGTGATCCGGGCCGAGGTGCTGGGAAACTCCTCGACCGACGGGGCCAGGGTCATCGTGGAGCGGTTCCGCCGCGAGGCGGAGGCGGCGGCTTCGCTCCGTTCACCGCACACCATCGGGCTGTACGACTTCGGGGTGGCGGACGACGGCACCTTTTTTCTCGTCATGGAGTTGCTCGACGGGCTCGATCTGCAATCGCTGGTCGAGCGGTTCGGGCCGCTGCCGCCCGAGCGGGTCGTCTACCTGCTGCGGCAGGTCTGCCACTCGCTGGAGGAAGCCCACCAGCGCGGGCTGATTCACCGGGACATCAAGCCGTCCAACATCTTTACCTGCCGGCTGGGACTGCAGACCGATTTCGTGAAGGTGCTCGACTTCGGCCTGGTCAAGGGCAGGGGCGAGCTCGAGCGCCGGGACTTCACGCTCACCGCCCCCGACGCCACGGCCGGCACTCCGGCCTACATCGCTCCCGAGATGGTGCGGGGCGATGGCCCCATCGATCACCGGGTCGACATCTACGCCCTCGGTTGTGTCGCCTACTGGCTGCTGACCGGGCAGCTGGTCTTCGAAGCCCCTAACGCCATCCAACTCATGATCGCTCACTCGCAGACTCCTCCGGTCCCCCCGTCGCAACGGATCGAACTCGAGATCCCTCCTGCCCTCGACGCCCTGGTGCTGGCCTGCCTCGCCAAGCGGGCGGACGAGCGGCCCCCCACCGCGGCCGAGCTGGGGCACCGCCTGTCGACCGTCCTGTCGGGCGAGCCCTGGAACGAAGAGAAGGCCCAGCGGTGGTGGCACCGGCACCATCCCGAGTCGGCCCGCGGCGCACCGACCCGCTGCGATCTGCTGCTGAGCCGCACGATGGAGGAAGGGTGGACGCCCGAGCCGGAGTCTGCCGACTCGGAACTGGCGGCCAACACGTGAGGCGTACTCTTGGTGCCGCCCTCGTGGCGGTCGCGGCGCTGCTCCCCGGCAGCGTCCTGGCGCAGGCACAGCCGGCGGCGGGAGAGCTGAAGAACCTGAGCCGGGCGCTCCAGCGGGTCGTCGACAAGGTGGAACCCACGGTGGTGCAGATCCGGGTCGTCTCGTATGGCCCGGTGTCCGGCGGCAATGGCACCGCCGCCTCGCTGATCGGCACCCAGCGCAGCACCGGCTCCGGGGTCATTCTGAGCGCCGACGGCTACATCGTGACCAACAACCATGTCGTCGAGGGGGGCCGCCGCTTCAAGGTCATCCTGCCCCGCGCGGCCGTGGCCAGTGTGCCCGGGCGCTCCGCGGTGGCGCCGGTGTCGCAGGAGGTCTCGGCGACGCTGGTGGGCACCGACGAGGAGACGGATCTCGCGGTCCTCAAGATCGATCTCGCCGGCCTGCCGTTTTCGAAATTCGCCGACTCCGATTCGCTGGCACCGGGGCAGATCGTCATGGCCTTCGGCAGCCCGCTGGGCCTCGCCGGCAGCGTCAGCATGGGCGTCGTGAGCGCGCTGGGACGCCAGCTCCGCGAAGAAGACCGGATGGTCTATATCCAGACCGATACCCCGATCAATCCCGGCAACAGCGGCGGTCCCCTGGTCAACGAGGATGGCGCCGTCGTCGGCATCAACACCCTCATCCTGAGCCAGTCGGGAGGCAATGAGGGCCTCGGTTTCGCGGCGCCGTCGAACATCGCCCGGTTCGTGACCGACCAGATCAGGGCCAGCGGCCGGGTGCGCCGCGGGTCGATCGGAGTCTTCGCCCAGACCGTGACTCCCGAGCTCGCGGCCGGACTTCACCTGCCCCGCGAATGGGGCGTGGTGCTGGCGGATGTCGACCCCGCCGGCCCCGCCGGCAAGTCGGCGCTGCAGCCGGGAGACATGATCATGGCCGTGGACGGCAAGCCGATGGAAAACGGCCGCCAGATGGATGTGACCCTGTACCGCCGCAAGGTCGGCGAGACCGTGAACCTGGACGTGGTGCGGGGTCCGCAGCGCTTCACGGCCAAGGTTGCCGTGGTGGAGCGCAAGGACGATGGCGAGGAGTTCCGCAGTCTCGTCACCCCGGAAAAGAACCTGGTTCCGGCGCTCGGCATCCTGGGCCTCGATGTGACCCCGGAACTGGCCCGCGCCATTCCCGGCGCCCGCGAGGCGTGGGGGGTGGTGGTCGCGGCGGCGTCGAGTGACGCGACCCGCCCCGCCGGGCTCCGGCCGGGTGATGTGATCTACTCCGTCAACGGCATTCCCACCCGGACCCTGGCGGACCTGAGGACAGCCCTGGGCCAGGTCGCGGCCGACGCCCCGGCCATTCTCCAGGTCGGACGCCGCGGCCAGCTCCGGTTCGTGACAGCCAGCCCGGAATGACGGCGGCCGCGGAGCGGGATCGGCCGCTGCTCGACCGACTGCTCAGCATCTTCACCGAGGTGCATGAGCAGGAGGGGATGTCCGCGATCCTGCTCAGCTTCAACGTCTTCCTGCTTCTCGCCGCCTACTATGTGATCAAGCCGGTGCGCGAGGCGCTGATCCTGGCCGGCGGCGGCGCCGAGGTGAAATCGTACGCGGCCGCGGGGCAGGCGATGCTGCTGCTCCTGCTCGTCCCCGTCTATGGAGCCCTCGCGGACCGCCTCCCCCGCCGGCGGCTGCTCAACGTTGTCACCGGCTTCTTCACCGCCTGTCTCGTCGCGTTCTACGTGCTCAGTCATGCCCATGCCAACATCGGTGTGGTGTTCTTTCTCTGGGTCGGCATCTTCAACCTGATGATCGTGGCCCAGTTCTGGTCCTTCGCCAACGATCTCTACACCAAGGAACAGGGCGAGCGCCTCTTCCCGATCGTCGGTTTTGGCGCGTCCTGCGGGGCCGTGGTCGGCAGCGCGTTCACCGGCAGGCTGATTCCCCTGATCGGCGTGCCCCAGCTCCTGCTCGTGGCCGCTGCCATGCTGGTGATGGCCAACTGGCTGGGCGCCCGGGTGGACCGCCGCGAACGGGCCCGCTGCGAAAGCGGGATACCGGCGCGGTTCACGACCGAGAAACTCCCCGCCGCGACCGGGGAATACCAGGTCGAGGGCAAGGGTCCCGACGCCAAGACCACCGTCTCGTTCACCGGCACCACCGGGCGCAGGGGCACGTTCCGCCTGGTCTTCGCCAGCCGGTACCTGTTGGCGATCGCCGTCATGATCCTGGTGCTCAACTGGGTCAACACGACCGGCGAGTACATCCTGGGCAAGACCGTCGCCCGGGCCGCGCAGGATGCCGTCGCCCACGGTACCGCGCACGGCCTGACCGAGGAGGAGTACATCGGCGAGTTCTATTCCAACTTCTTCTTCGGGGTCAACCTGCTGGGCATGCTGCTGCAGCTCTTCGTGGTGTCGCGGCTGCTCAAGTACCTCGGGGTGCAGGTGGCCGTGATGGTGCTTCCGCTGCTCGCGCTGAGCGGCTACGCATTCCTGGCGTTCGCCCCGATCCTGGTCGTGGTGCGCTGGGTCAAGACGGCCGAGAACGCCACGGACTACTCGCTGCAGAACACGGTGCGGAACGTGTTGTTCCTGCCGACCAGCCGGCAGGAGAAGTACAAGGCCAAGCAGGCCATCGACTCCTTCTTCGTCCGCTTCGGCGACGTGCTCTCCGCGATCCTGGTCTACCTCGGGACGACTTCACTCCATCTGGGCACGACCGGCTTCGCCCGCGTCAACCTGGCGCTGGCCCTGGTCTGGGTCGGGCTGGCCCTGCTGGTCGGCAGGGGATATGCCCAGAAGACGGGAGCGGTGTGAGGGGAGCGGTCCTGCTGCTGGCGGTGGGTGCGCCGCTCGCGGCCCAGGTGCCGGGGGACAGCACCGGCAGACCGCCGGCCACGGTGGTCCAGGCTCCGGCGCCGCGCTACAGGGCCGACGGCATTCAGCGCTTCTTCCTGGGCAAGGATTACCGCCAGCTCTGGTACACGCCGGCCACCGTCGAGGTCCTCGATCTCGAGCACTTCGGCGGCGGGCTCACCCCGCTGGGCCGCACCGGCGGCCAGGAAACCACGGGCCTCCGGCTCGGCACGAAGGACGGGCACCAGTACTTCTTCCGCTCGATCGACAAGGATCCCTCGCTCACGCTGCCCGAGGAGTTGCGCGGCACCATCGCCAACCGGGTGGTGCAGGACCAGATCAGCTCCGCCAACCCCCTGGCGCCGGTGGTGGTGGCCCGCCTGATGGACGCCACCAGCATCCTGCACAACAGCTCCCTCATCGTCGTCATGCCCGACAGCCCGATCCTGGGCGAGTACCGTCCGGTGTTTGCCGGGCTCATGGGCATCCTCGAGGAGCGGGTGGGCGGCGGCGGGCCCGCGGCCCACTGGCACGGAGCCACCGAGATCATCAACAGCGACACCCTGTTCGACCGGGCCGACCGGAGCGACGACGACCAGGTCGATGCCCGGGCGTTCCTGCTGGCGCGGCTCTTCGACATGTTCATCGGCGACTGGGACCGGCATCGCGACCAGTGGCGCTGGGCCCGCTATGACGACGCGGTGCCGCGCCGCTGGCGCCCGATCCCCCTCGACCGCGACCAGGCCTTCGTCCGGTTCGACGGGTTCCTGCTCGATTTTGCCCGGCCCACCCTGCCGCAACTGGTCAACTACGACTCGAAGTACGCGAACATGGCCGGCCAGATGTGGAACGGGCGGGAGCTCGACCGCCGGTTCCTGGTCGGCCTCACCAGCGAAGTGTTCGACTCGGTAGGAAAGAGCCTGCAGGCCGCCATGACGGACAGCGTCATCGACGATGCAGTCCGCGCCCTGCCGCCGGAGCACTACGCGGTCGAGGGGGCGGTGCTCACGGCCCGGCTCAAGGCCCGGCGGGACAAATTGCTCGAAGCGACCCGCAACTTCTATCACCTGCTCTCCGGGCAGGTGGACATTCACGCCACGGACCAGGCCGACGTCGCCACGGTCGATCGCAATCCCGACGGGAGCGTCACGGTGGCCGTCGCGCGGGGCGGGGCGCCGACGGGCGCGCCGTACTTCCAGCGCCGCTTCCTGCCCGGTGAGACGAAGGACATCCGGCTCTTTCTCGGCCGCGGCAACGATACCGCCACGGTTCGCGGCAGCGGCGGCGACATCACGGTGCGCGTCCTCGGGGATTCCGGGTCGGACCGGCTGATCGACTCCTCTTCCAGCGGCAAGAATCGCTTCTACGACGCCGACGGTGCGGCCGGCAAGACCGAGGGTTCCGACGCCAGCTCAATCGATCGCCGGGCCTACATCCTCCCGGCGAAAAAGAAGCCGACGGAACTCCCGCCGAGGGACTGGGGCCATCGCTGGCAGCCGGCGACCTGGGCCAGTTACGGGCCGGACCTGGGCCTGTTCATCGGTGGGGTGCGGACCCTCACCTACTACGGCTTCCGCAAGCGCCCCTTCTCGAGCCAGCACCGGTTCCGCGCGGGTATTGCCACGGGCCCGTGGAGAGCCCGGGTGGACTATCGGGGGGAATGGCACGACGAGAATTCCCGGATCGGCTGGGTCCTGGGAGCCGCGGCGAGCGGTATTGAGGTGCTGCGCTTCTACGGTCTCGGCAACGAGACCTCGTCGGCCGGCGGAAACAGCGAGTACTATCGCCTGGTCCAGCAGCAGTACGGGATTGCCCCCGCGGTGCTGCTGCCGATTGCGCGGAGAGGCACGCTGCAGCTGGGGCCGATCCTCAAGTACGTCTCGACGGACGAACACTCCGACCGCTTCCTCGCGACCATCAATCCCTATGGCAGCGGAAAGTTCGGCGAGATCGGAATCCGGGCCCAGTACCGGCTCGACGGGCGGAACCGGATCAATGCCGCCACCACGGGCGGGCTGCTCGACCTCGGTGGCGGATTCTATCCGCCATGGTGGGACGTGCAGGAAACCTTCGGCGAGATTCACGGCGAGGCATCCGCCTATCTCACCCCGAAGGGATTTCCGCTCAGTCCTACGCTCTCGCTGCGGGTCGGGGGCAAGCAGGTCTGGGGGAATTATCCCTTCTTCGACGCCGCCTACATCGGCAGCGTGAACACCGTCCGGCTGGGTGAGCAGGACCGCTACGCCGGCGACGCGTCGGCCTATGGATCCACCGAGCTCCGCATCCCGCTGTTCCATGCCACGCTCATCCTGCCAGCCGACGTCGGGATCTTCGGCCTGGCGGACGCCGGCCGGGTGTTCGTCGCCGGTGAACACTCCGACCAGTGGCACAGTGCCTTCGGCGGCGGTATCTGGATCGCCTTCGTCGGCCCCGCCAACGTCATCTCGGCGGCGATCGCCTCCAGCCGCGAGAACAGCGCCAAGCTCTATGTGAGAGCCGGCTTCGGCATCTGAAGCCGTGCTCCGTCAACTCTCCGACCGCAACGCCGCCCTGGCCGCCACCGCGGCCAGCGCCGTCATGGTGGCCTTCCAGCTGGCCGGCAAAGCGACGCGCGACGCGCTCTACCTCTCCACCTACGGTGTGGCCGCGCTCCCCCGCATGGTCATCCTGGCCGCGGGCCTTTCCACCCTCGTGGCCATCGTGCTGTCGAAGGTGCTCTCCCGGATAGGACCAGGACGACTGGTGCCGCACCTGTTTGCCCTGAGCGGCACCCTGCTCCTGATCGAGTGGTTCCTCGCCTGCCGGTTTCATTCCATTACCGCCGTGCTGTTCTACATCCACTACAGCTGCCTCGGCGCCCTGCTCATCTCGGGCTTCTGGGGCATGGTCACCGAGCGGTTCGATGCCCGGACGGCGCGGGCGACGATCGGGAGGATTGCGGCGGGAGGCTCGTTTGGGGGATTGCTGGGCGGCATTCTCCCCGCCCAGATCGGCGGCAGCCTGCCGGTCACCGCCATGCTGCCCGTGCTGGCCATACTGCACTACCTCTCGGCCATCCTGGTGCTGGGAGTGCGGCCTGCACCGGCGGCAGCGCTCGAGCGCAGCCGCAGCCGAGGTTCCGCCGATCCGGCCATCGAACCCTCCGGCTCCGCCCGGCAGGCGTTCCGGACCTCGGCGTACCTCCGCAACCTGGTCCTGCTCATTGCCCTGAGCGCCGCGGCGGAGGGCCTGCTCGACTTCGTGTTCAAGGCACGCGCCACGGCCAGCCTTCCCGGCGGCGGCGAACTGCTCAGACTCTTCGCCGTTTTCTATACCGTCACGGCGCTGCTCACCATCGTGGTCCAGACCACGGCGCTGCAGCGGGTCCTCAACCGGCTTGGCATTGCCCGAAGCGCCGCCTTGCTGCCGGCGGGCGTCTCCGTCGGTGCCCTCGGCGGCCTGTTCTTCGCGGGTCTTCCCTCGATGCTGATCGCCCGCGGCACCGAGATCGTGCTCCGCAACTCGCTGTTCCGCGGAGCCTATGAGCTGCTTTTTGCCCCGGTCCCGCCGAAGGAAAAACGGGCGACCAAGCTCCTCGTGGATGTAGCCGCCGCCCGGATGGGCGATGCGGTCGCCGCGCTTCTCATTCAGCTGGCGCTGCTGCTCCCGCTCCGGACTCCGGTGCCGCCGCTCCTCGCCTTCACCATCCTGGTCTCCATCCTGGCGCTGGCGGTGGCCCGGCAGCTTCACCGCGGATATGTCGGCGCCCTGGAGCGAAGCCTCGCCCTGCGCTCGGGAGCGGTGCCCGTCGAAGCCGACAACGCCGGCGCCCTGCTGCAATCGGTCGGCGGGTTCGACCTGAGCCAGCTGGAACCGATGGCGGCTCCGCGACAATCCGGCGAAACTACGGCGCCGGTGGATTCGGAACCGGCGTGGAATCCCGGTGATCGGCGGCGCCGCGCGTTCGAGAGCACGGTGCCCGAGGAGGTGCGCGCCGCCCTGGCCGCCGGCCCCTTGACCGCCGATTTGATCGAGCCGACGATCTCCCTGCTGGCCTGGGACGCCGTGGCGGAGGAAGCCGGCGCGGCCCTCAAGGCCCTGCCGGCCGCGCAAGCGGGCGTCCTCATCACTCACTTGCTGGACCAGGGCGAGGATTTCGCGATCCGGCGCCGGCTGATTCCCGTGCTGATCGAGTGGCCGACGCCCGAAGTGTTCGAGGGGCTGTTCCGCGCGCTGGACGACAGGCGCTTCGAGGTCCGCTACCGGGCCGGGCGGGCGCTGCACCGCCTCCGGAGCCAGATCCCCGGGCTGGTGGTCGATCGTGAACGCCTGCTGCAGGTGGTGCTCAACGAGGTGGCGGTGGGCCGCGGTGTGTGGGAGAGCCGCCAGCTCATCGACAGCCAGGACGACATCGGTGCCCCGCCCATGGAGGCGGAGTTTCTGCGGTTCCAGGCCAACCGCAGCCTGGAGCATGTGTTCACGCTCCTGGCGCTGATCCTCCCGGCCGAGCCGCTCCGTCTGGCCTACCACGGGCTCCATACCAGGGACCGGAACCTCCGGGGCACCGCGCTCGAGTACCTGGAGAGCGTGCTCCCGGAGCGGGTCCGCCAGCGGCTGTGGCCCTTCCTCGAGCCGGAAGGGCGGCGGGAATCCGGCACGACTCCGGGGCGGCACCCGGATCTCGTGCTGCAGGACCTGCTCGCCTCGCGGGAGTCGATCGTGCTGGCGCTGGCCGAGATCCGCAAGCGGGTTACCCCTCCGGTGGGACCGCCGAAGCAGGACGAGTAGCTGCCCGCGTTTGCTGTTCAAACCCCCAATCAGGAGTCGTGCATGGCGTCTTCTTCACGTCGGTTGTGCTTGGTGATGGTGCTTGCCGCTGGTGCCTTGAGCGCGTGCGGCGGCAGCGGCGGAGGCTCGAATGGTCCGGCCACAGCGGGGATTTCCTACCTGGCGTCCACTTCGTCGAGCCCGGCAGTAGTGTTCGATTCCGTGACCTACGATGACGGGCACGGAACGCTCATCAAGGTCAACGCGCCCGGGACCACCTGGACGAAGACCTTTTCCACCACGATTCCCGCTTCGGCGGAGGCGCACCTCTACGGGCACAGCACCGGTGCGGGAAGCGCCAGGCTCGTTGTCAACTGGAGCACCGGCTCCGCCAATGCCGGCGACAGCACGACTGCCACGATCCCTGGCGCCACGGCCCACTGGCACGCCGACATCCCGCATCACGCGATCTGAGACTCCCGCCGGCAGCGGGTCGTGACCGGCGCTGGCGGTCCCCGGGGACTTCCAGCGCCGGTATTTTTCAGGGGGATGTTGACCACTGCGAGATTTGCGCTAGCCTGCACTGGTGACCCGGGCCGACCTCCTCGCGTTCATGCGCAGGCACCACCACGCCGTCGAAGCGTCCGTCGCCCCGGTGGGGGCGCCACAGGCCGCCGTCGTCGGTATCGTGGTGTCCGACCGGTTCGAACTGTTCTTCGACACGCTGGGGGACACCCGGAAGGCGCAGAATCTCCGCCGGGACGCGAGAGTGGCCTTCGTCGTCGGCGGCCCGGCGGACGGCGAGCTGGGCACCGTGCAGTACGAGGGCGTCGCGGACGAGCCCTCGGGTGAGGCCCTGGCGGCGCTCACCGCTCTCTATCTCTCCCGTTTTCCCGATGGTATGGTCAGGCAGAGCTGGCCGGGGCTGACCTACTTCCGCGTCACGCCGACCTGGCTCCGCTACAGCGATTTCGGAGTGGATCCACCCCGGATCCTCGAGTGGGACGCGGCGGCCCTCAAGGCACTCCGCTAGGCGTCAGCAGCTCCTCCACTTCACGCCGCGCCTCGGCCCGCAACGTCACCGATTGCTCGAGGTCGGCGGCCAACGTGGCGAGGTCATCTCCCCCCGAGGCCGCGGCTGCCCCTGCCAGGGCCAGGCGCCCCTGGGTCCGGCCCAGCGAGGTCAGAATCTCGAGCATCTCCTGCACCAGCCGGTCCCGCCCCCGTTCCAGCGCGTCGGCCGCCCCGATGAGTCTCGGATCGCTGCTCCATTCGGGCCGCGATTCTAGACCCGTGAGACTCTCCTCCAAACCCGCGATCTGGCGTGCGGCGCGGCTGGCACCGCCAAGGACGCGGCCGATTTCCCCGCTCCGGTCCTCACCGCTCGCAGCACTCAGCGATTGCGACATCCGCTGGCCCGTGCGCACCACGTCGGCCAGCAGGTCACGCGCGGTGCCGGAGGGCAGCTCGGTGAGGGCCGACACGACTTCGCGCTCGACATCGGGCGGCAACTTCGTGGCGAGGCCCACCGATGCCAGCGCTGGACGGCGGATTTCGCGGAAGGCCAGCATCCACCAGAGGCCGGCAACCGCCGGACTCGCCCACCCTACCAGGGGAATCACGGTGCCTGCCGCGAGGCCCACCCCTGCGATGGCGGTCACCAGCGCGTAGAAGCGGAAGGGCAGCTCGGCCCAGAGGCGCTGGTGCGCGACCGCCTGGGCCGGCACGCCATGTCCCGCCAGGTGCTCGAGCACGGCGGATTCACTCGCCGCCGGAATGCGGAGCAGCGCGCGCTCTCCGGCCGCGGCGGCATCGGCCGCATCGCTGCTGGTGCGGCCGTTGAGCAGCTGATGCACGGCCATCCGAACCGATTCCCGCGCACTCCGCGAAGCCGGCGGTCGCACCACGATGGCCGCTTCCGCGGCGCTGGGCGAAGTGCCCCCGCAGCGCACGCACAGGCCAAGTCCGAACGGGTCCACTTCCCGGCAGAGGGCGCAACGATCGGCTGCCTCCACCAGGGCGAGACGTGCGCTTCGCGTGTTGCCACCACCGGCAAGCGCCTCGTCCAAAGCCGCGGCCGACGGAAACCGCTCTTCCGGGGCCGCCATGGTGGCCTGGGCAACCAGGTCATCCAGCCAGCCGGGGATCCGGGCCGCGCCGGCAAAGCGGGAGGGGCGGTGGCCTTCGGGCGCCGCGCCCACGGGTGCGTGCGCGGACAGGCGCTCGGGCAGCCGGCCGGTGAGGGCGAAATGCAGGGTGAGTCCGAGGGCGTAGAGATCGGCGCGGCCATCACCCCGGCGGCCGGCCAGGAGTTCGGGGGCCAGGTAATCGAGCGTGCCGACCAGGCCGCCCGTGCGGGTCACCCCAGTGACGCCTTCAAGTTTGGCCGAGCCGAAGTCCGTAAGGCGGGAGTGGCCTTCGGCATCGAGCAGGATGTTCTGCGGCTTCACGTCGCGGTGGATCACACCCTTGCGATGCGCCGTGGCCAGTCCCTGCGCCAGTTCGCGGCCGAGCTGGACCGTCTCCTCGGGGCTGAGCGGACCGCGGCGCCGCACCCGCTCCGCCAGGTCGGGCCCGTTGACCAGCTCCATGACGACGAAACTCCAGGGGCCATCCTCGGCGAAGTCGTAGACCTGCACGATATTCGGGTGGGACAGGCCGCGGACGGCCTGGACCTCGCGCCGCATCCGCTCCCGCGCCAGCGCGGCGCCGGCCGGCGGAGGAACGAGCAGCTTGATGGCAACGGCACCACGGATCGACTGGTCCGTGCCCCGGTAAACCACCGAGAAACCGCCCCGGCCCAGTTCGCCGCCGATGAGGTAGCGACCGGCGAGCAGGGCGCCTTCACTCAGGTAGGGCGACCCGGGTGCCGTCATTCGGCGCCGAGCTTCTTCAGCATTACGAGGGCATTGGTGCGCCAGCCATCGTTTTCGTGGTAGTACTGGAGGAACGACTCCAGATGCTTCCGGGCCAGGTCCGGCTCGCCGAGGATGAACTCCGACGCGCCGGCGTGATACAGGGCCATGTAGTGATTCGGCCAGAACTCCACGACCAGCTCCATGATTGGACCGGCGGACTTGTCGTCCCCCGCATCCGCGACCGGATGGCCGATTTCGAAGACGATTCCCACCGCCGCGGTGCGCTGCGATGCCGGCAGCGCCACGATCTGCTCGCGCGCCTGATCGATCTTCCCGGCAAGGGCCAGGCAGGCCGCGGCGTAGCCCGCTCCCTCGGCGCCGTCCGGCGGCGGCTGGTACCGCAGGTGCGACTCGACCTCGAGGCTGTTGCAATACGGCTTGATCTGACCGTACCACTCTGCGGCGTTGCCGGGGGGCGGTGCCGCATTCGGGTGCGTGGGGGTGGAGGGCGCGGGTACGGGCGCCGGCGCCTGACCCCGGTAGAGCAGGGCGGCGCAGAGCGCGATGTACATCACGCCGAGCGTGTACAGGAAGCGCATGAATTAATCCGCGTTGGTCAGCCGTGGCATGACGGCTCGATCGGGAGACTCGCCTGCCCCACGTATTGGCACAGACCGGACAGCCCCCGAAGGGGTGCAACCGCCATGCCCGCCATCGTCGATCCGCAACCTCTTGCGGGACGCGAACTACTGGGCTGGGACGGACCGCAGATGGAGGGGGAGTCAGGCAGAATCAGAGACCGGTGCGGGGGAGCCGGACCGGCCAAGGCCATATAGCTTACCACCTGCCAGCCGCGGCCCGCGGCCCTCGTTCCCGATTGAACCCCGACCAGACCCTTCATGACGTGGATTGCCTCGATTCTCGTGGGAATCCTCGCGGCGGCCGCGGGGTGCGTGGCCGCCGGTGCCACGGCCATTCTCGCGGTGGACTGGTACCACGTCCCGGGTTTCGAAGGCGAATCGGGCTACTTCGTGGTTGCCTTCGCGGTACTCGGCCTTCTCGCCGGCTTCTGCATCGGAGTCCTGTCCGCGAGAGTGGTCGCGGCCGGCCACGAACCTGGATTCCTCAAAGCGCTGCTCGTCGCGCTGGCGGCGGTCTGGCTCGTGGTGGGCGTGAGTGGCGGGATCGCGCGGGCTCTGGCCGATGTCCCGCCGGAAATCGACGGGGAGCCATTGCTACTCGCGGTGGAGGTCCGCTGGCTTCGCAGCCCGGCTCTCCCGCCGGCCGGCGATACCGCCGAGGCGTACATCCAGCTGCATTCGACCCCGCGTTTCTCGCGGACGGTGCGCGCCTCTGTCCGGGGCCCGCTCTGGAAGGAAGACGCACGGCTGGTCAACGGTCGCTGGGTGGTCCCGGGGGCGGTCGAGGTGTTCACCAGCCGGGGGAACCGGATGCTCGAGGTGGTGGGGAACGACACGACTCGAGAGGGCTTCCTGCTTGATCTGCCGGGCCACCCGGGGCGCCGGCAATTCGAGTGGAGCGAGTGGCTTCCGGAGAGTCCCGCCAGCGCGACGAAACAGGCGACGAAGTTCGCAGTGCGCTACCGCGTCCAGCCGGTGGACCAGCCGATCCGTTCACGGATTGTCGGACCCTTCGAAGTGCTGACAATAGCCTCGGGCTTCTACCGCGCGCAGGTCGGCATCCGCACGACTGATGCGGCCACGGCCAGATTCGAGTTGCGGTACCACGGTGCTGCCCTGACGACTTCGGCAGTGACAGGCAATGTCACTGCCGATTCCTCCTCTCTGCTTGCCGAGGCAATCGCCACGGTGGGGGGAACGCCCGGCGCGCTCATCGTATTGCTGGACCGGGACGAGGCGAATGCCGGCTGTTACCTCCTCAGCGACAGCGCGTCGAATCAGCGCGCCGAGCGGTTGGGCGATTGCGGCGGCCGGCTGATTGCCGTTTCGCGGGTCACGACCGACTCCGCGGAGTTTCGGCAGGCGGCGGCCACGGAAGCGATTCCCGGGCAGATCGACACCGTCACCTTTGCTCATCCGGGATTGTACCTCTTCGCCGGATCGCTGTTCGACAGCCGGAGCCTCCGGTCCGCGCGATTTGCCAGCGACACCATCCTGACGCCGATTCCGAGCGTGCCGCCGCTGGGGGTTTCGCCCGATCAGCGAAGCTTTGCCCGCTTCGGCTACCGCAACGGATCGTCGGATTCGTTGATCGTCTGTGTCAC
>DATEHG010000094.1:0-14045 GCA_035279705.1 Gemmatimonadales bacterium | reverse complement strand
CGGGGCAGGGGGGCCGGGGGGCAGTTGAACTGAACCTCCGTTCGCAGTCGGGCTTCTGCAGCATGGTACTTTTTCTGCCCCGCTGCCCATCTGCCCCCCTGCCCCCCGTATGATCGAGTTCCGCGACCTCCACAAGGCCTTCGGCCCTAAACGGGTTCTCGAAGGACTCACGCTGACGGTGCCGGACGGTTCGACCACTGCATTGCTCGGCTTCTCGGGCACCGGCAAGAGCGTGGCGCTCAAACATGTGGTCGGGCTTCTCGTTCCCGACCGCGGTGAGGTGCGGGTCGACGGTGCGGTGGTGGCCGACCTCGATCCCGAGGCGCTGTCGGAACTGCGCGCCAGGGTCGGCTACGTCTTCCAGTTCGCAGCCCTGTTCGATTCGCTGAGTGTGGGGGACAATCTTCGCCTCGCCCTCCGCCGCCAGCGGCTCGACCCCGCCGAGATCGAAACGCGGGTGAGCCAGAGCCTCGCGGTGGTGGATCTCCCCGGCGCGGAGGACAAGTTTCCCGCCGAGCTGTCGGGCGGGATGCGGAAGCGGGTCGGCATCGCGCGGGCGGTGGCCCTCCGGCCGCGCTACATCCTGTACGACGAGCCGACCACCGGCCTTGATCCTGTGACCAGCGCCGTCATCGACCGGCTGATGGTCCGTACCCGCGAGGAGTTCGGCGTGACCGCTCTGGTGGTAACTCACGATCTCCGCTCGGCCTATACGGTGGCCGACCGCATCGCACTGCTGTACCAGGGACAGATCCGGCAGGAGGGAACGGTGGACGAGATCCGCGCCACGACCGACCCGGTGGTCCGCCAGTTCATCGAGGGGCGGCCCGACGGGGTCGATCAGGACAGCGCCATGTCGATCGGGGCCCGATGAAACGCAGCAACGAATTCCTGGTCGGACTGCTCGTCATCGCCGGCCTGGCGATCACGGTCGCGGGGGCGCTCTGGCTGAGCGAGACCAAGGTGGGCGGGCGGGCCAACCTGCATACCGCGCGGTTCGGAACGGTGGGCGGTCTCGAAGTCGCGGCCCCGGTCACGCTCCGCGGCGTCCGCATCGGCCGCATCGAGGCCATCCGGCTGGTGAAGGACGGGTGGGTCGAGGCGGATCTGCGGATCAATCCCAACGTGGACCTGCCGGCGCAACCGATCGTCATCGGCACCGCCTCGAGCCTCTTCGGAGAGTGGGAGCTCACCATCCTGTCGGCGGACCAGGCTCCGGCCGATCCCACCGTGCGGCAGATGCTCCACGATGCCGCCGGGCCCGGCGGTTCGGCCTGGCCCGGAGCGACGCTGCCCGATGTCGGCCAGCTGACCGCGCAGGCCAGCCGCATCGCCAGCGACATCGCCGCCCTCACCGGCCGGGTGCAGAACGTCTTCGACTCGGCGGCGGTCATCGAGCTCCGCCAGAGCATCAAGGACTTCGGCGCGGTGACGGACCGGCTGGCGCAGTTCACCAACACCCAGACCGCCCGGCTCAACCGCGTCGGCGGCAATCTCGAGACGGGCAGCGAGTCCTTCACCACCGCGGCCGCCAGCGCCCGGGATGTGCTGGCCAGGATCGATTCCTCGACGAAGAACGGGCGGCTGAACACGATCGTGAGCAACGCCGACTCGACCAGCGCCGACGTGCGCCAGGCGGCGGCAGATCTGCGCTCCCTCATGGCCGCCGCGAACTCGAGCCAGGCCAACCTGGTGCATGTCCTCCAGGTGACCGACTCGCTGCTCACCCGGATCCAGTCGGGGCAGGGGACCCTGGGCCGCCTGTCGTCGGACTCGGCGCTGTACGTGGAGACCACCAACACCGTGCGGGAACTCCACAGCCTGATCCAGGACATCCGCGCCAATCCGCGGCGCTTCTTTTCCTTCTCGGTGTTCTGATGGGTCGCAAGCGTCCCGAACGCGAGGTCAGTGCGGGCGGCGTGCTCTTCCGCCGGGGGCCCGATCGCGACCTCAAGTTCCTGCTCATCCGGGACGGTTACGAGAACTGGGGGTTTCCCAAGGGCCACCTCGAGGGCAGCGAGTCCCCCGCGGAGGCCGCGCGGCGGGAGAGCGAAGAGGAGACCGGCCTGGAACAGCTCGTCCAGGTCGGGCCTATCCGGATCATCGACTGGCAGTTCCGGTTCCGCGGCAGGCACATTCACAAGTACTGCCACTTCTTCCTGTTCGAGAGCGCCGCCGGAGAACCGAGGCCGCAGGAGGCCGAAGGCATTTCGGCCTGCCGCTGGTTTTCCTATGAGGAGGCGCTGGTTCAGCTGAGCTACGACAACGCGCGCGGCATCCTCCGCCGCGCGGCCGAGATGGTCCGCACGCTCACCGCCGTGGGTCCTGGGCGGTCCCGCCCCGCCGTTCCGCGGAGCTGAATGCCCGCCTTCGCGGCGCTGATACCGGGCCGGGCCTCGCTGGCCACGCTCCGCCGCTCGCTGCCCCGCGGTGGCATCCGCCTGATGCCCTGCCGGACCCGCGCACAGCTGCTCCAGCTCCTCCGCGAGCGCCTGATGGATGGAGTGATCCTCGGCGCCGGTGAGGCGGGGACCGCCGAAATCCCCGAATTCCGGGCCCAGTTTCCCGTCTTTCCGCTGGTCGCGTGGGGCGGAATCCGTCCCGACGACGGAGAGGCGCTGGCGGCCTGGACCCGGGCCGGCGCCACGGTCCTCGTCGAAGGGGTGGACGATGCGGTCGCGGGTGAGCTGCTCAAGCGCGCCACGCTCGCGGCCGAACGGCGCCGCCAGCTGTCCGATGCGCCCAGGCTGCTCCGGCTCACCGACCCGCTGCAGCGACACGCCTGGGAACTCGTCGTGGAAACGGTGGACCGCCCCGCCCGCACGTCCGAGCTCGCCCGCGCGCTCGCGGTGAGCCGCGAACACCTGAGTCGCCAGTTCGGCGCCGGCGGCGCTCCCAATCTCAAGCGGGTGATCGACCTGGTGCGGGTCGTCACCGCCGCTCAATTGCTCGGTAACCCGGCGCTCGAGGCGGTGGACGTAGCCCGGGTGCTCCACTTCGCCTCGCTGAGCCATCTGAACCGGACGACTCGCCGCATTACCGGCCACCCCGCCTCGGAACTCCCCCGCCTCGGTCCGCGCGGGGTGCTCACCAGCTTTGCGCGCGGCAACACGAGGAGCAGGGCATAGAGCTGCCATCTGCTTCTAGTCCGGTCTCTTGTCTCTCGTCTCGCGTCTGCTTTTTTCAGCCCTTCCGCCCCCTGAATCCGGGGTCCAGATTCCCCCCGCCAAAGACCTCGTCGCAGGGTCGCCCCTTGCCCGAAGTCGCGGCTTGTGATAATTTTCACAAGCTATACCTCGAACGCATTTTCCGATCACCCTCTGGCTGGAAACTATGGCGAACGACTCGATGCTCCGACCCGGCGAGCTGAAGGATGTCCTGCTCAGGGAAATCGCTTCGGCCGATCTGGGCTCCGTTGACACCACCGAGGTTGGCACCGTGCTGGAGGTTCGGGACGGGGTCGCCCGGGTGTACGGCCTGT
This sequence comes from Gemmatimonadales bacterium, assembly GCA_035279705.1. GTDB lineage: Bacteria > Gemmatimonadota > Gemmatimonadetes > Gemmatimonadales > GWC2-71-9 > DATEHG01. Next base: position 10,564 of record DATEHG010000094.1, on the reverse strand, counting down.
CGCGCGCCGAGGCGGGTGAAATGCTGGAGTTCACGGCGTCGGAGACTGGCGAGACGATCACCGGCCTGGCGCTGAACCTGGAGATGGACAACGTCGGCGCCGTCATCCTGGGCGATTACCTGAAGCTCAAGGAAGGCGACCAGGTCCGCTGCACCGGCAAGCTGCTGCAGGTACCGGTCGGGCCGGCCATGCTGGGCCGGGTGGTGAACGCCCTTGGCGAGCCGGTGGACGGGATGGGACCGATCGCCACGACCGGCTCGCGGCCGGTGGAAATGATCGCCCCGGGCATCATCGTGCGGCAGCCGGTGAAGGAGCCGCTGCAGACCGGCATCAAGGCCATCGATGCGATGATCCCGATCGGCCGCGGCCAGCGCGAGCTCATCATCGGCGACCGCGGCACCGGCAAGACCGCCATCGCCGTGGACACGATCATCAACCAGAAGGGCACCGGGGTCATCTGCGTGTACGTCGCCATCGGGCAGAAGCGCTCGACGGTGGCCACCGTGGTCGAGAAGCTCAAGGCCCACGGCGCCATGGCCTACACCATCGTGGTGGTGGCCTCGGCCTCCGATCCGGCGCCGCTGCAGTACATCGCTCCCTATTCCGGCTGCGCCATGGCGGAGTACTTCATGTACGAGGAGGGCAAGCCGACCCTCTGCGTCTATGACGACCTCTCCAAGCAGGCCGCCGCGTACCGCCAGCTCTCGCTCATTCTCCGCCGCCCGCCGGGCCGCGAAGCCTATCCGGGCGACGTGTTCTATCTCCACAGCCGCCTGCTCGAGCGCGCGGCCAAGATCTCCGAGAACGCCGACACGGTGAAGCTGGATCCCCGGATCAAAAAGCCGGGCGGCTCGCTCACCGCGCTTCCCATCATCGAGACCCAGGCCGGCGACGTTTCGGCCTACATCCCGACCAACGTCATCTCGATCACCGACGGCCAGATCTTCCTGACCACCGATCTGTTCTACTCGAACGTCCGTCCCGCGGTCGATGCCGGCATCAGCGTGAGCCGCGTGGGCGGCAACGCCCAGATCAAGGCGATGAAGCAGGTGGCCGGGCCGCTCCGGCTCTCGCTGGCGCAGTACCGCGAACTCGAGGCCTTCGCCCAGTTCGGCTCGGAGCTCGATGCCGCGACTCAGCGCCAGCTGGCCCGTGGCGCGCGCACGGTGGAGGTGCTCAAGCAGGACCAGTACTCTCCCGCGCCGGTCGAGCAGCAGGTGGCCATCATCTACACGGTGACCAACGGTCACCTCGACGATGTGGAAGTCCGGCACGTCCGGAAATGGGAAGCGGATTTCATGACCTACCTCAAGTCGGCCCAGGCGGCGGTGCTCGAGGGGATCCGGACCAAGAAGGCGCTGGATGACGATCTGACGGCCAGGCTCAAGGCCGCCATCGCCGCCTTCAAGCCGCTGTTCAAGGCCGAGTAGCATGCCTGCTTCGAACAAGGCGCTGCGGGGGCGGATGAAGTCGGTTCAGAACACCCGCAAGATCACCCGGACGATGGAGCTGGTGAGCGCTTCGAAGCTCAAGCGCGCCACCGACCGGGTGGCGTCCGCGCGCCCCTACACCAAGGCACTGGCCGAAGTCATCGCCGACCTGGTGACGCCCGAGCTGGCCGATCAGTTCCCCCTGCTCCGGCAGCCGGCGCTGCCCTCGAAGGGCGGGCCGAGCAAGGCCGCCGTCCTGGTGATTACCTCCAACCGTGGCCTGGCCGGCGGCTTCAATTCGAATCTGATCAAGGAAGGCCGGAAGCAGGTCGAGGCGCTGGAGCAGGCCGGCTACCAGGTCGATCTCCACGTGGTGGGGAAGAAGGCCGTCGGGTTCTTCAAATACCTGGGCCGGGCCATGGCCACCCAGCGGGTGGACATCGGAGACAAGCCCACCGCCGAGCACGCCGAGCAGCTGGTGAGCGGCCTGATCTCGGATTACGAGGCGGGGGCACTCGGTTCGCTGGTCGTGGTCTACGCCTCCTTCGTGAGCGCGGTGCAGACGCCGCCCGTGTCGCTCGTCGTGCTGCCGGTCAAGCCGCCGGCCGCGACGCGGGAGGGGGCCCGGCCCGACTTCATCCTCAAGCCGGATGCCGCTGCGATCCTCCAGCAGCTGCTGCCGCTCTATGTGCGCAACCAGGTCTACCGTGCGCTGGTGGAAACGGCCGCGGGCGAGCACGGGGCCCGGCGCACCGCGATGAAGAACGCCACCGACAACGCCGGCGAGATCTACGATCTGCTCAAGCGGACCTACAACCGCCAGCGGCAGGGTGCCATCACGCAGGAAATCGCCGAGATCGTGGGCGGCGCGGCGGCGCTGGGCGGGTGAGCGGTAAGCAGTGAGCAGGGAGCGGGGAGCGGGGAGCAGGAGGCGGTACGGACCGCCCCCTCATAACACAACCAGTCACTGAGACAGGCACGCATGGCGACGGCAACTGCAGCGAAGAACATCGGCAAGGTGGTCCAGGTCATCGGCCCGGTGCTGGACGTGGAATTCGAGCCCGAGCACCTGCCCGAGCTCTACAACGCGCTGCTGCTGGAGGACAACTCCGGTTCCACGCCGGTCAAGGTCGTCGTCGAGGTGCAGCAGCACATCGGCCAGAACCAGGTCCGCGCGGTGGCCATGAGCAGCACCGACGGCGTGATCCGGGGCATGGAAGTGGTCGACACCGGCTCGCCGATCACGGTGCCGGTGGGCGCCGCGGCGCTGGGCCGGATCCTCAACGTGCTGGGTGAGCCGGTCGACGGCGGGGCCGCGATTCCGGCGTCCAACGAGCGCTGGCCCATCCACCGTGAGACCCCGAAGTTCACCGACCTCGAGCCCAAGACCGAGATCTTCGAGACCGGCATCAAGGTCATCGACCTGATCGCCCCGTTCGTGAAGGGCGGCAAGATCGGGCTGTTCGGCGGCGCCGGCGTCGGCAAGACCGTCGTGATCATGGAGCTGATCAACAACGTCGCCAAGGCGCACGGCGGCAAGTCGGTGTTCTGCGGGGTGGGGGAGCGGACCCGCGAGGGCAACGACCTCTACCTCGAGATGGAAGAGAGCGGCGTCATCAAGAGCTGCGCCCTGATCTACGGCCAGATGAACGAGCCGCCGGGCGCGCGTCTGCGCGTCGGCCTCTCCGGCCTGACCGTCGCCGAGTATTTCCGCGACATCGAAGGCCAGGACGTGCTGCTGTTCATCGACAACATCTTCCGGTTTACCCAGGCCGGTTCCGAGGTGTCCGCGCTGCTGGGCCGGATGCCGAGCGCCGTGGGCTACCAGCCGACCCTCGCCACCGAGATGGGCGATCTGCAGGAACGCATCACCTCGACCAAGAAGGGTTCGATCACGTCGGTGCAGGCCATCTACGTCCCGGCCGACGACCTGACCGACCCGGCCCCGGCCACCGCATTCGCCCATCTGGACGCCACGGTCGTGCTCTCGCGGGCCATCTCCGAGCTGGGCATCTATCCCGCCGTGGATCCGCTGGACAGCTCGAGCCGCATCCTGGCCGCGCAGTACATCGGCGAGCGGCACTACAACGTGGCCATCGGCGTGCAGCGCACCCTGCAGAAGTACAAGAGCCTGCAGGATATCATCGCGATCCTGGGGATGGACGAGCTCAGCGAAGAGGACAAGCTGGTGGTGGCCCGTGCCCGGCGCATCCAGCGTTTCCTGAGCCAGCCCTTCTTCGTGGCCCAGCAGTTTACGGGCTTTGAGGGTAAATTGGTCAAGCTCTCCGACACCATCGAGAGCTTCGAGCGGGTGCTCTCCGGAGAGTTCGACCACCTGCCCGAGCAGGCGTTCTACATGGTCGGCGGCATCGAGGAGGCGGTCGAGAAGGCCAAGAAGCTGGCGAGTTCGTGATGCATGTCACGGTAATCTCCCCGGCCTCGGCCACTTTTGACGGCGACGCGATCTCGGTGATCGCTCCGGCCTATGATGGTCAGGTGGGTATCCTGGCCAACCATGCGCCGTTCATGACACTGCTGGGAGAGGGCACGCTGCAGATCCGCACGGCGGCCGGAGAGCGCCGGTTCAGGGTAAAGGGCGGCTTTCTCCAGGCAGTGCACAATACGGTGCGTGTGGTGGCCGAACACATTGCAACCGAAGGGGCGACTGATGCGCGGTAAGCTCATTTCCATGGCGGTAGCATTCGCACTGTTGTCCGCCGTCGAAGCGCGGGCTCAGACCGTTGGCACCCCGGTCTTCATGGCTCCGTACCGGGCGTTCAAAACCTATGAGCTCGGCGGATATCTTTCCGATCCAGGCAACGGCAGCTGGGCCCTCGAGGGGTTCTATCGTAAGGGATGGGAGAAGAATGATCTCGGCTTCCGATTGGGGGTCGAGGAATCCGGTGGCAATGACTACCTGCTTGCCGGTGTCGACTTCCGTGCCCGCCTGGTCACACATTCCCAATCGTTTCCGCTGGACGGTGCCTTGACCCTCGGGCTGGGCGGAGCCTTCGGCGACGGGTCGGTGGTCTACATTCCGGTCGGATTTTCACTTGGCCGGCGCGTCGAACTGGAAAACTCCAAGGTCAGTTTCGTGCCATACGTCCAGCCGACTCTCACGCCGGCGTTCGGCAGCGGTGACAGCGATGTGCTGTTCACGCTGGGGCTGGGCGTCGATATCAAGGTGGCGCCTCAGCTCGACATCCGGGTCACCGCCGGTGTGGGGGACCAGGACGGCATCGGCATCGGCCTGAGTTATCTCCACTAGGCCGGAACGTCTCCCGGCCGAGACGACCCTCCGCGCCCCTGGGGCCGGAGGGTCGTCTGTTTCAGCCCCCGCAACGATTGACGGCGCCCTCCGCGTCCCGGTAGCTTGCGGCCCGCCGTACCCACTTTCTGGAGGAGTGAAATGCGTCCAGTCCGGACGGTCCTGGTCGGCCTGACCCTGCTCGCCGCCGCAGTGCCGGTGCGCGCGCAGGTGGTGGGCCTGCCGGTGACCAACAGCGGAATTTTCACCGGCCTCGGCATCAGGGGCGAAGCCGGTTTTGCCAACAGCGATTACCCCAAGGGCACCACCTACGGCATCACCGGTATCCTGGGCACGGGCCCGTTCGGCGTCACCGCCACCTACGCCAGCTACAACCCGGAAGCGGCCGGCGACAACATTTCCAGCTACGGGGGCACCGCGAACCTGCGGGTGTTCGGCGGCGGACTCTCACCCTTCAGCGCGACGTTCCAGGTCGGATACGGGCACGCCAAGATCGCGGGAACCGGATACGATCATCTCCCCGTCGGCGTCGGCTTCGCGTTCAAGATCCCGACCCCGGTGCTGAGCCTCAAGCCGTGGGTCGCGCCTCGCGCCGATGTGCAGCACGGGCAATTCGGCGGGGTGGACAAGGAGACCAAGACCAAGTTCGGCGTCAGCGCCGGCGTCGAGTTCAGCCTGCTGAGCGGGTTCGGCGGACAGGTGAGCTACGACTGGGTCGACCAGGGAGGCGGTCTCAAGCCTGGCATCTGGGGCGTGGGGCTGCAGTGGGTGTTCAAGGTACCTGGACTGTGAGGATCGGTTTCGCGCGGCTCATTGCTCCGGGTTTTCTCACCCTTTTTCTCGCCGGCTGCGCCCAGACGTTTGATGCAGCGCGGCTCGGGGTTCCGGTCACGATGGCCAGCGCCGCGGCCACGCCTCCGGATGGCGACAAGTTCGTGCTCCATACCCACGCCACGTACGCCTTCTGGGGCATGATCACGATTTCGCAGCCCTCGTTGAGGAAGGCGCTGGCGTCCCAGGTGGGTGATGGCACCGCGGTCAACAACCTGCAGATCAAGGTGTACAGCGGCTTCACGGACGTGCTGTTCACCATCCTCACGGCGGGCCTCGTAGTGCCGCGGACGGTGCGTTTCGAAGGGGTGATCAGCGGCGCGGCCAAGCCGCTGGTGCCGCCGGCCCCTGCTCCGGCCGCGAAACCGTAATCGAACCGGATTCTCTGCGCCCCGCGGGCCCTGCTCGCGGGGCGCGGTGTTTCAGCGACCGGACGTCGTGAGCTTCTCGACGAGTGACGCCGTCCGGTCCGCCGCCCCGAGTCCGCTGCGCACGACCGAGAGAGCCTGACTCCCCTCGCGCTCCCGGCTCGAGGGCTCCTCGATCCAGCGGCGCCAGATGGCCGTCATCTCCTCCACCGCGCCGGCTTCCGCCCCGGTTGCGATGGTGCGGGCCCCGGCCGCCTGGACGAGCAGCCCCGCATCGCGGCTTTCCTTCCAGCGCGGCCCGAACGCCACCGGCCGGCCCCACGCGGCGGGCTCCAGCACCGAATGCAGGCCCGCCGAGTGAAACCCGCCCCCGACATAGGCCATGGTGCCGGCCCCGTAGAGTGCGGCGAGGACACCGACCCTGTCGACGAGCAGCAGCGGGACGGGGCCGGTTGCGCCGCTTAACCGGTCGGGGGCCGGAAGGCCGAGGGCGGCGGCCCGACGCTCAACCTCGCCCAGGTGCTCCGGGGTGGGCTCGTGCGGCACGAGGATCAGCCGGGCGTTGTCGTGGCGCTCGCGGACCCGCTGGAATGCTGCGAGCAGGACCACCTCGTCTCCAGGCCAGGTCGAGCCAGCCACCAGAACCGGGCCGCCGCCAAACGAGAGCAGTGGATCATCCGCCGCGACTGCCGCCACCCGCTCGGCCACCGAATCAAAACGGGGATCGCCGAGAACCTGGATCCGTTCCGCCGGGACGCCGAGGATCGCAAGGCGTGCGGCATCGTCATCCGCGATGGCCCCCGCCGCGGCCACGCTCTGATAGCCTGGGGAAAGGAGGCCACGCACCGGCCAGCGCAGCCGTCCGCTGCCCGGACGTACCGTGGCGGCGATCAGCGCGACTTTGACCCCCCGGGCCGCAGCCCTCGTGGCCAGCTCCGGCCAGAGGTCGAGCTTGCTGAAGACCAGTGTGGTGGGCTGCAGGGCCTCGAGCAGCAATTCGGAGGGCCCGGCCAGATCGTATGGGAGATAGCCCGCCACATCCACCGGCAGCCTGCCGGCGAACGCTTCCGCGCTGGGGCTGAACCAGGTATAGGCCAGTTGCCAGTCCGGGTGCCGCGCCTTGAGGCGGGTGATGACAGCCGAAGCCTGCAGCCCTTCGCCTACCGACGGCGCGTGGAACCAGACGAGGGGTCGGGTGCGGTCGCGCGATTGCGCGCCCCAGCGGCGGAATTCCGCCGGGCTCGCTACCCGGCCGCGATGACCCCGGGCCAGCTTGGCATCGAGGCCATGCAGCAGGGCAAGGGCGCCGCGCGCCGCCAGCGAGGCGCCGCGATAGAGCGGAGAAGTGGCGGGCATGGCCGGCAATGATGCCAGCAGCGGGCGGGACGGTCAACCTTGACGCTCGATGGGGGAGCCCGCTAATCTCGAAGCATCCGCCCGATGTTCCACCCTGGTGAGAGGAGGTGATCATTGTCTAGTGACAATTGCATCCGGAGCTCGAGGTGGGCAAGCGATCGCCTGGCAGGCCGCTGACGCAACTGGCCTGAGCCAGCCATCGTCTCGAGCCCGATGACAATCGACGGGGCCGTGGCAGCCCTGACCGGAAGACCGGTCGGCCGCCGCGGCCCCGTCCCGCTCTCCCCCATTCCTCCTCCCTGATGCCCACCTCCAGCTACTGGCAGGCCACGCGGGCGCCGCGCTACAGCCTCCTCTTCGTGGCGCCCCTACTCGTGCTGTACGAGCTGCTGGCCTTTCTGCTCACCCACGATGCGATCCAGGGTGTCCGCAACGGCGCCGACGTCCTGCTCAAGAGTCTGTTCGTGGCCCTGGGCGGTCGCTACGGTGTGGCGATGTTCGGCGTGGTGCTCCTGGGCACGGGCGCCTACCTGGTCTGGCGTGACGTGCGCCGGAGCGGGCCGCCCCAGCGCCGGTACTTCCTCGGGATGGGGGTCGAGAGCGTGATTTATGCCGCGCTGTTCGGCTCGGTCACGAGTCTCCTGACAACGCTGCTCCTCCGCGGGCCCAGTGCGCTGATGCTGCAGTCCGGTGGAGTGGCCCGGCTGGACCTGCCGACCCAGCTCATGGTGTCGCTGGGGGCGGGCATCTACGAGGAACTGCTATTCCGGGTCCTCATCGTGGGGCTGCTGGCGCGGCTGGGATTCGTGCTGTTCGGCTGGGGGCCGCGTGCGGCCGGCGTCATGGCGGCGGTGGTCGGAGCGCTGATCTTCTCGGCGTTCCACTACATCGGCCCGCTCGGCGACCACCTCGAGCTGGGCACTTTCGTTTTCCGGACCATTGCCGGGCTGCTGCTCAGCGGACTGTTCCTGATCCGCGGATTCGGGATCGCCGCCTGGACCCACGCGTTGTACGACGTGCTGCTTGCGCTGACCGGCACCGGGTAGTCCAGAACTGCGGAGATAGTAGATGGGAGATAGGAGATGGGAACTGCTGCATTTCCCATCTTCTATCTCCAATCTCCTTTCTCCGTGCTATTTGTGCTTCGTTGCAAGAATGGAATCCAGCAGCGGCTTCCACTGATCGATCGGGTGGAAGCCGGGCAGGACCCCGCCATCGATGTAGAAGGTCGGCGTGCTCGAGGCCACCCGGGCCGCTCCCTCCGCGTCCGCCTTCACGATGTCTCTCATGCTCCCGCTCGCCAGGCAGTCCTGGATGGCCCGCCTGGGCAGCCGCGCCGAATCGGCCAGGCTGAGCAGGAATGGTGCGGGATCCTTGAGGGGAGCCCACTTGTCCTGGTACTGGTAGAGCAGGTCATGGATTTTCCAGAATCCCCCCGCCTTCGCCGCGCACATGGCGAACTCCGCGGCGGCCTCGGCGTTGGGGTGCAGCTGGGGAATCGGAAAATTGATGAAGATCCAGCGCACCTTGCCGGTATTCACGTAGTCGCGCTGCAGCGCAGGCCAGGTTTCCATGACGTGCCGGCGGCACCACGGGCACTGGAAGTCCGACATTTCGTACACGGTGACGGCCGCCAGCGGATTCCCGATCGTGCGGGCCGGAATCATCGGGTCGGGCGCCTTCGGAAGCTGCTGGGCCCGGAGCGAGGCCGTGCCAACGAGGAGCGCTGCCGCCACGAAGGCGAGTCGGCAGGTCGACAGGATCCGGCGTGTGGACTGCATCAGGGACACCTCAGCGAGTAGCAGGGACGGTGCTCGGCGGTCGCAGGATCGAGTGAGATACTGTCACCCCGGACCGGCACGTTCCAGTACCAGCCGGCGTTGGGGTCGGCGGGATCGGGGGCGCGGGCGTACACCCACCAGCGCCCCTTCGGCAGACGGACGGCCAGACGGCCGTCCGCGCCGGTTTCGAGCGCCAGCGGCTTCTGGCCCAGCTGGGTGCTCAGGTGGTTCACCGCGGTGCCGTACGAGTGGAAGGTGCTATCTTCCCACCGCGTCATCGCCTGGCGGATCGGGTCGATTCGTGGATGGGCGCGCTTGATGATCGCCGCGGCCTCGCGGCCCGCCTCTTCCATCCGCCGGTCGATCGCGGCGAGGGAATCGGCGGCGGTGGCGAAGGCCAGGTAGAGGCTCCGGTAGTGCGCGCTGGCGCGCGAGGTGGTATCCAGCTGGCTGCGGAGCACCCCGAGCGTGTCATGCAAGCGGCGCGAATGGTCGGTGGCCAGCGTGAGCGCCGCGAATGGGGCCCGGATCGAGGCAAAGAGCGTATCGAGCGGGCGGGTGTCCGGCCGGCGCAACGGGCTCCGCTGCACCAGCGCCGACAGGATGCTGTCCCTGTCGTAGGGCAGGAGGACGAGCGGCAGCCGGGCGACCGGCGCCAGGCGGCCGTCAGGGTCCCGGATGGCCACGCGGATCACGGTCTCCCGCGGCCCGCAGCCCGCCAGGGCTGCGAGTGCGAGCCCGAGGGCCGGCAGGCGGAAGTTCATTCGAACGAGGGTCATGAAGGCCGCGAAACTTACGGGCATCCTGATTGCCCTTCAACTCGCCGGTTCCGGGCTGCTCCGCGCCCAGAGCCAGGGCATCAGCAGCCTCTTTCCCGCTCAGCCCACCGGGCATCTGACGGATGTGGCCGGCGTGGTCGATGCCACCTCGGCGGCGGCAATCGACTCCATCGCCCTGCGCCTCCGCAAGACCACAGGCGCCGAACTGGCGGTGGTCACGCTGCCGAAGATCGATCCCTATCCGTCCTCCGATGTGGCGCTGGCCATCGGCCGCGCCTGGGGAGTCGGGGCCAAGGGAGAGATCGGCGACCAGAAGCGCAATGCCGGCATCGTCCTGCTGCTCGTGCCGCGAAGCGCCGAGCAGCGCGGCTACGTCTACCTCGCCACGGGCAAAGGATCGGAAGGCATCATCACCGATGCCGTCGCGGGCCGGATCCAGGACGCGATGCTCGACGATCTCCGCTCGGGTCAGTACGGCCCCGCCCTCGTCACCGGCGCCACGCAGATCGCCACCCGGATGCGGCTTGGCCTGGGCGTGGCCGACTCGACCGACGTGCTGCCCGACGAGGGGCAGGGGGGCAGCGACCAGCTGCCGGCCCCGGTGGTGCTCTTCATCGTTCTGGTCATTGTCATCCTCATCATCTCGCGGATGAGCGGCGGCGGTCGGGGAGGACGGCGGAACATCTATTGGGGCGGCGGCAGCGGCTGGGGGGGAGGATTCGGCGGCGGCTTCGGCGGCGGCGGGGGTGGC
>DATEHG010000093.1:0-12368 GCA_035279705.1 Gemmatimonadales bacterium | reverse complement strand
CCCGGATTCGTGGCGCTCTTTCGCGCAGGGCGGCAGGGGGGCTAGATTTGTGAAACATTTCACAAATCGCACATGCGCAAGATCGCTGATTCCACTGTCCGCCGGCTCTCGTTGTACCTCCGATTCCTGGAGGACTTCGCGCAGCAGGGGATGGCAACCGTAAGCTCCGAGGAACTCGCCGCCCGCGGGGGCACCACCTCCGCCCAGGTGCGGAAGGATCTCTCTTTCTTTGGCTCGTTCGGCAAGCGGGGACTGGGGTACGCCGTGCCGGAGCTGCTTACCCGGCTTCGGGAAATCCTGGGACTTGGCCGCACATACCGCGTCGCCATGGTTGGGGCCGGCAAGATCGGCGGCGCCCTGGTGCAGTACAAAGGTTTCCGCCAGCGGGGCTTCGAGATCGTGCTGATCTACGACCGCGACCCGCGCAAGATCGGTACGGCCTGGAATGGCGTGACCGTCCGGGATGTGAGCCAGCTTGAGGCCGATCTCACCGCCGAACCGGTCGACATCGCGGTGCTGGTAACACCGGCGGAGTCGGCGCAGAACGTCGCCGAGCGACTCGCCACGCTCGGCGTCCGCGCGATCCTCAACTTCGCGCCGGTGCAGCTCACCCTCCCCGAGCACGTTGTGGTCAAGAATGTGAATCTCGCCCTCGAGCTTGAAGCTCTTTCCTTCGCACTGACCAATCGATGACCGGCATTACCTCCTACCCGGACCGCACCCTGGTGGACCGGGCGCTGGAGCGGATGGGAGCCCGCGGTCCCATCGACTCGGGTGAATTGGCCCGCGATGTCCTGGGACTCCCCAACGCTCCGGGACTCGTGGCCGAGCGCCTGGCGGTCGCGCTGCTGGGCGCGGATCCGAGGGTGCGCCAGCTGGAGGATGGCCGGTGGGGGCTGGTTGCCGCCGCGGCAGGATCGCCGCTGCTCGAGGAGTGCGCCTTTGCGGTGGTGGACGTGGAGACCACCGGGATGCACGCGGCCGGGGATGACCGCATCACCGACATTGCCGTGGTGCTGCTGCAGGGCAACCGCCGCGAGCTGGTGTTCGAGACGCTGATCAATCCGGGCGTTCCGATCCCTTCGCGCATCGCCGAGCTGACCGGGATCAGCGACGACCTGGTACTCGACGCGCCGCCCTTCGACGCCGTGGCCGACGAGGTGCTGACGGCTCTCGCGAGCCGGGTGTTCGTGGCGCACAATGTCCGCTTCGACTGGGGGTTCGTGACCGCCGAGGTGAAACGGGCGCGGGATCTTGCCCTGGCGGGTAACCGGCTCTGCACCGTGCGCCTGGCCAGGCGCCTGGTGCCGCAGCTCGAGTCGCGAAGCCTCGATTCGCTGATGCTCTACTTCGGGCTGCGTAATCCGGCCCGGCACCGCGCGGCGGGGGATGCGCTGGCAACGGCGGAACTGCTCGAACGGCTGATCGTGCTGGCGCGCGAGAAGGGGGCGACGACCCTTGCCGATCTCGAGGCGATGACAGCGAAAGGGAGCCGGTCGGCGAACTAGTTCGAGTTTCTGGTGAGCTGGTCCCCGGTACCCTGTCCCCGAGTTCGCCAGGGTAGTTCCTTTCGCCTTTCGCCTTTCGCCTTTCGCCTTTCTCCTTACGCCTTTCTCCTGTCGCCCATGCCCCTGACCCAATCGATCACTCTCGGCCGCTTCAAGATCCACCTGCTCGAAGGGGGGACCCTCCGCCTCGACGGTGGCGCGATGTTCGGCGTGGTGCCGAAGACGCTCTGGTCACGGAAGGTCGTGCCCGATGAGCTCAACCGGATCACGCTCGCGATGCGTTCGCTGCTGATTGAGCATCCCGACGGCCTGGTGCTGGTGGAGACCGGGCTGGGGAACAAGGAGGAGCAGAAGTTCCGCGACATCTACGGGGTGGACAACGCCGGCAGCGGCGGAGGCACGAAGCTGGACGATGCGATCGTCGAAGCAGGCCACCGCCGTGAGGATATCCGCTGGGTGATCAACACGCACCTGCACTTCGATCATGCGGGGGGAAACACGAGCATTGATGGATGGGGGGATGGGGGGAAGGGGGGAGGCGGTTCGCTGCCCGCCCGCCCGCCTGCCCGCCTGTCGTTTCCAAACGCCCGCTACGTCGTCCAGGCCAACGAGCTCGAGTTCGCCCGTCACCTCAATGAGCGCACTCGCGCCAGCTATCTGGCGGACAACTTCGAGCCGGTGGCGCGGGCCGACCGGTGGCATGTGTTACAGGGCGAGACCTCGGTCGTCCCCGGTCTGTCCGTCAGACTCACACCCGGTCATGTCCCGTGGCACCAGTCGATAATCATCCAGAGCGGGGGCGAAACCCTCGTGTACCTGGGTGACATCGTCCCGACCCGCCACCACCTGCCCGTTGCTTGGGCAATGGGCTATGACCTCGAGCCACTCCGGGTACTGGAAACTCGTCGCGCTCTCCTCCAGCAAGCCGTAGCCGAAGGGTGGAAACTGTGCTTCGGGCACGACCCGGACATTGCCATCGGCCGCGCAGTGGCCGAAGCGAAAGGGGTAGGACTGGTCGAGACGGTGAAGGCCGCCTACTGAAGGATCTCCCTCACATCCACCCTCGTCGCCCGCCAGGCCGGTGCCCAGGCCGCCACCGCCGCGACGCACGCCATGAAGAGCACGGTCCCCGCGAGCACCACGGGATCCAGCGGGCTCACGTGAAACACGAGTGACGCCATGACCCTGGCCAGACCCACCGCGCCCAGAAGGCCCGCGACAATCCCGATCGCCGTGACCACCATCCCCTCCCGCAGTACCATCGAGAGAATCGACCGACCCTCGGCACCCAGCGCCATCCGAATGCCGAATTCACGCGACCGGAGCCGCACGCTGTAGGACAACACCCCGAAGATGCCGAGGGCGCTCACGGCCAGCGCCACGAGGGCGAAGGTTCCCAGGATGCGGAGTACGAAGAGGCGCTGCGCGGCCCCCTGTCCGATGGCCTCGGAGAGGGTGGTGGGCAGATAGACGACGAGCTCCGGGTCGAGTGCCGCGATGGTGCGCCGGATCTCGCCCTGGACGGAAGCGATATTCCCGGTGGTCTTCACCACCTGGACGAGCGACCAGTTCCGGTCTCCGGCAAACTGGCTGTGGGCGTGATAGACGTAGTAGTCCTGGCGCCCCTCGTTATCCGTCGACACATCCCCGACGACGCCAATGATTTCGCCCTGGCTGATCTGCTGGCCGATCGGGTCGAGGCCGGGAAAGACGTCGTCGGCGAACTTCTGGTTGATGATCACCCGGTTCGGTGTGCCCATCGCGTCCCGGTCGTCGAAATACCGGCCGGCGACGAGCGGGATGCCGGCTGCTTCGAAGTACTTCCCGCTGACCACCCGGTTCTGGCTTGCGACATTGCCGCGCTTGGTGTCACCGGCGAGGGGGCCGCTCTGGATCTCGGTGCCCCACTGGTGATAGGGGCCGGTGGCCGGAAGCTTGGAAATCCCGCCCGCCGCCGTAACGCCAGGCAGCGCCATGATCTGCCTGGCCACGGTCTCGTAGAACCGCCCCCGGGCGATCGAGTCATACCTGGCCGCGGGCAGATTGAGCTGAAACACCGCGACATTGTCGGGCTTGATGCCCAGGTCGATGGATTGAATGCGCCGGAAGCTGGCCACAAGCAGGCCGGCGCCCACGAGGAGAACGAAGGCGAGCGCGACTTGAGCGCCCACCAGCCATTCCCGCAGGCGGACCTGGCGGGCGCCACCTGTGGCGGACCGGGACTGTTCGCGCAGCGCGTCGGAAGGCTGAGCGCGGGCCGCACGCAGCGCGGGCGCGAGACCGAAGAGCAGCGCACTTCCCGTGGCGATCGCGAGTGAGAACCCCAGCACCTCGGGCGCCAGCGTGAGGTGGGCGAGCCGGGGGATCGTCCCGGCGCCCAGCGCCACGATGGCCGACATGCCGAGCCGGGCGACAACCAGTCCTGCCACATCTCCCGCGATCGCGAGCACCAGGCTCTCAATGAGGAGCTGGCGCACCAGCCGCACGCGGCCGGCGCCCAGGGCGGTGCGGAGGGCGAACTCGCGGGAGCGCTCCGACGCCCGCACCAGCAGCAGGTTGGCGATGTTGACACAGACGAGGAGCAGCACGAGGCCCACCCCGCCCAGCATGACCTCGAGCGCCCGGCTCGAACCGCCGACGATGTCCTCCTTGAGCGGGGACAGTCCGGCGATCTGTCCCTTGCCGGGCGGGTATTGCTCGCCGAGGCGCTGCATCGTGGCGTCGAGCTCCGCCTGCGCGCGGGCGATCGTCATTCCGGGCTGCAGCCGGCCGATCGCGGTGAGATAGTGGTTGTCGGCTTCCTGCGGGTTCCGGGACCGGGTCAGGTTGGTGGGGATCCACGCGTCCATTGCGCCCGCAATCGGATCGCTGAATCCCGCCGGCATCACCCCGACGACGGTGAAGGCCCGGCCGTCGAAGCGAATCGTGCGGCCGACGACCGAGGGATCGCCGTCGTACTGCGATTGCCAGAGTTCATGGCTCAGCACCACCACGGGCCCCGCATCCGAGTTGTCCTCGATGTCCGGGCCACGTTCATCCGCCTCCTGGTAGCTCCGGCCCAGAACGGGTCGCACCCGGACGACGTCGAAATAGTTGTAGCTGGTGGGGAGCACGTGAATCCGGCGCACACTCTGCCCGCTGCCGATGTCCGCGCCGGTCGGGCTGTAGTCGTCGATCGCGGCCACGCCGCTGAAGGGGGAGAGCTGCTCCCGCAGGGCCACATAGTGCACCGGCGTGAGGAATCCTCTCGCGCCAGGATTCTGGTGCGAGGCCTGGTAGATCCGGACCAGCTGCCCCGGCTCCTGGTAGGGCAGCGGCTGCAGCAGCACGGCGTTCACCGCACTGAACACGGCCGTGGTCCCGCCGATGCCGATGGCCAGCGTCAGCACGGTGACCAGCGCGAACCCCCGGCTCCGCCGCAGGCTCCGCAGCGCGTACCAGACGTCCCGGCTCAGGTCCTCCAGGAGCCGGGTACCGCGGGCGTCCCGCACCTGCTCCTTGACCGGGTCGACGCCGCCCAGGTCGATCCGGCTCCTGCGCTCTGCGTCCTCGGTCGTAAGCCCGCCGCGCTTGAGATGCTCGGCTTCCATGTCGAGGTGAAAGCGCAGCTCCTCATCCAGTTCGCGCTCCTCCCGCGAGCGGAATAGCAGGGCGCGCAGGCGCGCGGTCAGATCGCTCAGCAGACTCATGGCGTTTCCGTGGCGAGGCGTGGATTCATGATGCCGTTGATGGCCGACGATACCCGCTCCCAGAGGGCCCGTTCCGCCTCCAGCTGCCGCCGTCCCGCGGCGGTGAGTTCGTAGTAGCGCGCCCGCCGGTTGTTCTCGGTGGTGCGCCAGCTGGTGACGATCCAGCCCCGGCGCCGCATCCGGACCAGGGCGGGGTAGAGCGAGCCCTGGGTCACCAGGAACACCTCGCCGGACATGGCCTGGATCCGGTGGGCAATGCCCCAGCCGTGCATCGGCTGGAGGCTGAGGGTCCGGAGCACCAGCATTTCGAGGGTGCCCTGGACCAGCGGGGTCGGTTGCTCGGACATGGTCATTGCTCCTTCAGATGGCCTGAAGGTATGGATGGTTGCCGGCTGGGGAAGTGGCGCGGCGCCGCTGGAAGTGAGGCCACGGATGAACACGGATTGCCCCCTGCCCGGCCGCCATCGCTGGAATAAGTGGGCAGCAATCGCAGACGCTTCAATGAGTTGGGAGAGATCACGGGAGCTGGGGGGACTCGGAGCGAATCCGTGGCGATCCGTGGCGGAAGCAGTTGTTCCGGTTGACACCCCCCGGCCCGCCGACTACTTTCCGCGCTGCAACATGAAGTGGGGGCGCAGCTTGCCCTCCACCCGCAGCCCGCCATGGAGCGGCGCGACCGGGTCCGAGCCAGGTTCGTCTTGGCGGCCACGCTGGCCGCCCACACGTGCTTTCGGACGTCCGGTTATCTGCGGACGTCCGTTTTCATTTTCGGGAGAGGTCCAGACTGAGCACAAACGAGCGCGAGCGCCGGGTCCGGGTAAACCGCATGATCCGCATCAGCCCGGTGCGGGTCATCACCGACACGGGAGAGCAGCTGGGCGTGCTGCCCATCGAGGAGGCCCTGACGGCGGCAGCCGAACGGGGACTCGACCTGGTGGAAGTCGCCCCCACGGCGCGGCCCCCCGTGGTCAAGATCATGGACTACGGGAAGTACAAGTTCGAGGAAGCCAAGGCGGCGCGTGCGGCCAAGAAGAAGCAGCACGTGATCCAGCTCAAGGAAGTGAAGTACCGCCCCGGCATCGACGACCATGACTTCGAGTTCAAGACCCGCCACGCGCGGGAGTTCCTGCAGGACGGGAACAAGGTCAAGGTCACGATGATGTTCCGGGGCCGGCAGATCACCCACCTCGAGTTCGGCAAGGCCGTGCTCGACCGGGTGGCGGCGGCGCTGGCCGATGTGGGCAAGATCGAGCAGGACGCCAAGCTGGAAGGCCGCAACATGATGATGGTGATCGGGCCCAGGTAGCAGCGGGCGCGGGACAGGCAGGGGCGGCCGGGTGCCGCCGACTCCGCCCGAGGCGGAGCCAACACGAGAACGGGACGAGACAATGCCGAAGATGAAGACGAAGCGCGCCGCCATGAAGCGCTTCACCAAGACGGGAACGGGAAAACTCAAGCGCCACCGCGCCAACCATTCCCACATCCTGACCAAGAAGTCGCGCAAGCGGAAGAACAAGCTCAAGAAGGGCGCCTACGTGAGCTCGGCCGATTTCCCGCGCGTCAACCGACTGCTGCAGGCGTAAAGGAGAGACCATGCCTCGCGTAAAGAGCGGCGTTGCCCACCACGCCCGGAAGAAGAAGATCATGGCCGCGGCCAAGGGAGCCCGCGGCGCCCGCAGCAAGCTGTACCGTCCCGCCAAGGAGACGGCCGAGCGCGCGATGCAGTATGCCTACCGCGATCGCCGCAAGAAGAAGGGCGATTTCCGGCGGCTGTGGATCACCCGGATCAACGCCGCGGCCCGGCTGCACGGCTTCAGCTACAGCCGCCTGATGGATGCGCTCAAGAAGGCCGGCGTCGAGATCAACCGGAAGGTGCTGGCGGACCTCGCGGTGCGTGACGCCGAGGCGTTTGCCCGCATCGCCGAAGTGGCCCGGGCCGCGAAGTAACCGCTCGACGGGCGGGGACATCGGGGGTCAGGGTCCGGCAGTCGAGCGCCGACCCCCTGACCCCCTCGCTGTATCCACGAAGTCCACTCAACGCACAGCGGAATGAGCGACGATTCCGAACTGGCCGGCCTGCTCGAAGGACTGCGGCGCCGGCTGGCCGATCTGCCGGGGCTCGATGCCGCCGGCCTCGAAGAAGCCCACCGTGAGATTCTCGGCCGCAAGAGCGGCCAGCTCACGGAGGTGCTCAAGCGCCTGCCGCAGCTCGCCCCCGAGGCGCGCCGGACGGTCGGGGCGGCGGCCAATACGCTGCGTCTCGAGTTTGAGGCGGCGTTCGAGGCCCGCCGCGCCGAACTGCGCGCGACCGCGGCCCAGGCGGCGAGCAGTGGCATCGATCTCACCATGCCCGGCCGCGGCCGCTGGATCGGTGGCGAGCATCCGGCCACCCAGGTCATGGAAGAGATCCTGGGCATCTTCCGCAGTCTCGGCTTCACCATTGCCGTCGGTCCCGAAGCCGAGACCGAGCGGTACAACTTCGGCGCGCTCAATTTCCCCGCCGACCACCCGGCCATGGACATGCACGACACGCTCTACCTCGACCTGCCTCCGGCGGGCGAGGAAGGGCGGTGGCTGCTCCGCACCCATACCTCGCCGGTTCAGCTTCGCGCCATGCTGGCCTCCCAGCCGCCCATCCGCGTGGTGGCCCCCGGCATGGTCTACCGCAAGGACACCTTCGATCCCTCGCACGCACCGGCGTTTGCCCAGATCGAGGGGCTGGTGGTGGACGAGGGGATCTCGTTCGTGGATCTCAAGGCCACCCTGATTCACTTTGCCCGGCGCTTCTTTTCGCCGGACACCGCGGTCCGCTTCCGACCCAGCTATTTCCCGTTCACCGAACCGTCCGCCGAGATGGATGTCGGCTGCCAGCTCTGCGGCGGCAAGGGGTGCAGCGCCTGCAAGGGCACCGGGTGGATGGAAATCCTCGGCTGCGGCATGGTTCATCCCGCGGTGCTGGCCAACGGCGGCATCGATCCCGAGCGGTACACCGGCTTTGCTTTCGGCATGGGTCCGCAGCGCATTGCGATGCTGCGGTACGCGGTGCCGGACATCCGGTTGTTTTATGAAGGGGACATGCGGTTCCTGGAGCAATTCAGGGGGGGCAGGGGGGCAGGGGGGCAGACGAAATGAATATCTCCCGACGGTGGCTTGAGGCGTTTCTCCGGCGTCCACTCGAGGCTGGCGAGCTGGCGCGCGTTCTCCCGATGCTTGGCGCGCCGGTCGATGCCATCGAGCCCATCAACCCTGGTCTCACCCCGTTCGTGGTGGCCCGGGTGCTCGAGGTCGGACCGCATCCCGACCCCAAGGCAACCAAGGTCCGCTTGACTGCGGTGGATGACGGCAGTGGGGAAAGGCTGGCGGTGATCTGCGGGGCGCCGAATGTGACCGCCGGCAAGTCGTATCCATTCGCGCGCCTCGGAACCCGGATGCCGGGCCCGAAGGGATTCACGATCGAGGCCCGGCCGATTCGAGGCGTGGTCAGCCAGGGGATGCTGTGTTCGGCCCGCGAACTCGGGCTGGGCGAGGAACACGACGGCATTCTCGAGCTCGACACCGACGCGGCGCCAGGCACGCCGCTGCTCGAAGTGCTGCCGGTCGATGACGATCGCCTGATCGTCGATGTCACGCCCAATCGTCCTGACCTGCTGGGCCACAAGGGCGTGGCGCGCGAGCTGGCGCACGCCCTCGGCGTCCCGTTCCGCCTCCCGCCCATTCCCGGGTCCACTGGGGTGAACACGCCGACGCCGAAGCGCGCCGAAGGGGCCAGCGCGGTGGCCGGCGGTGTCACCATTGCGATCGAGGATCTGGAAGGGTGTGCCCGCTTCCTCGCCGCGACGCTGCGTGGCGTGAAGGTCGGGCCTTCGCCCCGGTGGCTCGAGCAGCGGGTCACCGCGGTCGGGATGCGCTCGATCAACAACGTGGTGGATGCCACCAACTACGTGATGTTCGAGCTCAACCAGCCGATGCACGCCTACGATCTCGCTCGGCTCGACGGGCCGGCGCTCATTGCCCGGCGCGCCAAAGAGGGCGAACGCCTCACGACGCTCGATGATGTCGAGCGGAAACTCGACGCCGGGATGGTGGTCATCGCCGACCGGAAGTCCGCGGTCGGTGTGGCGGGTGTCATGGGCGCTGCCCATGTCGAGGTCACCCACAAGACGAAGGACATCGTCCTCGAGTGCGCCTGGTTCGACCCGCGGCGCACCCGCCGGGCGCGCCGGGCCCTCGGCCTGAGCAGCGAGGCCAGTCACCGGTTCGAGCGCGGAGTCGACCGCTGGGGTGCGGCCGAGCCGCTGCGCCGCTGCATCGAGATCATCCAGGCCACCGCCGGCGGGACCCTTGACGGGGATCCGGTCGATCTCTGGCCCCAGCCTTCCAATCCCCCCCGGGTTTTCCTCCGCCCGGCCCGCCTGGCCCAGGTGCTTGGGATCGAATTGCCGGTGCGCCGGATCGAGGAGTGCCTGGTCGCCATCGGGTGCACGGTACTGGCCAAGCCCGATGATGCCCGGATCGCGGTGGACGTGCCGGGATGGCGACCCGACCTGCTGGCGGAGATCGACCTCATTGAGGAAGTGGCGCGGGTGCATGGCTACAGCCAATTCCCCGATGAACTGCGTCCCTACCGCGTGCCGGTCCGGGAGGATGCCCCCGCGGCTCAGGCTGCCCGCCGGGTGCGCGCCGGGCTGGTGGCCGAGGGGCTCTTCGAAAGCCAGAGCCTCTCGTTCGGCCCGGCCGGTGGAGAACCGGCGGTCGGTCTCATCAATCCGATCGCCGCGCCCGAAGGATGGCTCCGGACCAGCCTCCTGCCCGGTCTTGTCCGGCAGGTCGAGCACAACTGGTCCGCCCACACCCGGGATATCCGCCTCTTCGAGATCGGTACCACGTTCCATCCCGCCGGCGACCGGGGTCGCCCCACCGAGGTCGTCCGGGTGGCCGGGGTCATCAGCGGCGGCCGGGAGCCTGGCCACTGGACCGGGAGCGGCCGAGCCCCCGATTTCGAGCTCTGGGACCTCAAGGCGCTGTTCCAGTCCGCGGTGGCTCTGGCGGTTCCGGGGGGAACGTGCCAAGTTGAAGGGGGCAAACTGGTTGCACGGTCCGCTGAAAGTGGATTGGCAGGTTGGGGGGGGCGCCTCGACGTCGCTCCACCTGCCTGGGCCGCACCGGTCTTCGGATTCGAACTCGCGATCTCGCTTGCCCCGCCTGCGGGGCTCCGCTACCGGGCGCTGCCGACGACACCGTCGGCCGAGCGGGACGTGGCCCTGATTCTTCCGGCCGGTGTCACGGCGGAGGCGGTCCAGGGTGAGCTGACCAGGGCCGGAGGCGCCGCCCTCGAATCGGCGACGGCGTTCGATGAGTATCGGGGCAAGGGCCTTCCCGCTGGGACGCGGAGCGTGGCGTTCCGGCTGGTCTTCCGGGATCCCGCGCGGACCCTGCGAGACGAAGATGTGGATGCCGCGGTCGCTAAGGCGCTGACCGCACTGGAGAAATCGCTTGGCGTACAGTTACGAACGGCCTGACCTTCGACTGCTGGGTGAACTGGAGCACCTGATGCGCCAGGCCACCGAGGAGCTGGCGGCGTGGCGCCGCCGGACCTTGAAGGCGGAGGCGGAACTGCAGGAATACAAGGCGGGGGCCGGTGTCACGGCGGGGCCCGATCTGATGGTGGCCCGCCAGCGCATCGTGGAACTCGAAGTCGAGAACCAGGCGCTCCGCCAGCGCATCGATTCGGCGCGCGATCGGGTGCAGGGCATTGCCCACCGCCTCGCCTTTCTGGAGCAGGAACGGGACGAGGGGGCGGCATGACCGGTCCGGCCAAGAGTTCGGTCCGGGTGACGATCGGCGGCGAGGAATACACCGTCCGCTCCGAACTGCCGCCCGAATACACGCGGGAAGTCGCGGCCTACCTCGACCAGTCCCTGGGCCGCATCCGGGACCTGCTGCCGACGGTCGAGCCGCACAAGGCGGCGATCCTCGCCGCCCTCGCCATCACCGATGAGTTGTTCCAGGCCCGGCGCGGCGATCGTGAAGCCGCCGGCCGCCTGACGGCACTGGTGGAGGAAGTGAGCCGCCTGATTCCGCCCGCCCGTCGCGGCGGCCGGCCCAGCGGCAGTCTCTCTTCGGCGGAGTAACCGCCGGACGAACACAGTCGCGGGGCCGCGGCCCCGCGTGCGGAGATAGATCCCATGGAGTCCTTCGTTCTGCCCCTCCTCGAGGGCATCGTGGCCGGCGTGATCGCGGCCGGCGTCCTCTTCTTCATTTACAACCGCAACCAGCGCCGCATGGCCCGCGACCTCCTCAGCACGGCCAAGCAGGACGCCGGCAAGCTGGTGAGCGATGCCTCCGCCAAGGCGGAAGTCGCCCGGGAGGCCATCCTGCGGGAGAGCCGCGAAGAGAGCGGCCGTCTGCGCAAGGAGATTGATGAGGAGGTGCGCCGCCGCCGGGAGGAGCACGATCGCTTCGAGCGGCGGATCGAGGACCGGGAAAAGACGCTCGACAAGCGCGGCAGCCAGCTGGACACCCGGGACCGGGAGCTGACCACAAGGCAAGCCGCCCTGGAGGACCGGACCAAGGTTATCGACCAGCGCACTGCCGAGGCGGATCGCCTGGTGGCCGACCAGCGCGCGAGGCTGGAGCAGATCGCCGGCCTGTCTGCGGAGGAGGCCCGGCGGGAGGTGCTGCAGCGGGCGGAGGATGAAGCCCGGGCCGCCGCCGCGGCACTGGGACGCGATATCCGCGAGCAGGCCAAGAAGAGTGCGGACCGGGACGCCAAGCGCGTCGTGGCCATGGCCATCCAGCGCATCTCCGCCGAGCACACCGCGGAATCCACCGTGGCCGCCGTGACTCTTCCGTCCGACGAGATGAAGGGTCGGATCATCGGTCGCGAGGGGCGGAATATCCGCGCGTTCGAAATGGCCACCGGCGTCGACGTCATCATCGACGATACTCCGGACACCGTGATCATCTCCTGTTTCGATCCGATCCGCCGCGAAATCGCCCGCCGGGCGCTGGCCTCACTGATCGTCGATGGGCGGATCCATCCCGGACGCATCGAGGAGCTGGTGGCCAAGTCGAAGAAGGAGCTCGACGGGGAAATCCAGGAACTGGGCGAGCAGGCCGCGTACGACACCGGGATCGCGGGGCTCCACGCCGAGATGATCAAGCTGATCGG
>DATEHG010000092.1:0-33760 GCA_035279705.1 Gemmatimonadales bacterium | reverse complement strand
GCCGAACACCTGGCCGCCGCAGCGCAGCGGCACCACCAGCGCGGACACCGGGCCGGTCGGCGACGGGGTTTCCGTGAGGAGATAGGGAATCTCGCCTCGAATCACCCGCGCGGCGGGTGTCGCCGCCAGCGGCGTCTGGGGTCGGTCGGGCAGGGCGGTCACGTCCCCCGGCTTGACGATGGCCACCCGGTGCTCGTCCCCGAGGCGGATGGCAAACTCGACGTGCCCGAGCGGCAGCAGCTGGCCAGCCAGGCGGGCAAACTGACGGCTCCCCTCTCCAAGCAGCGGTGTAACGGCCAGCGTCTCGGCAATCTGGCTCAGATGCATCGGCACATGGCGCAGCACCGCCAGGTGGCTCTTGAGCACCTGGTGCTGCCACCCCATCACGAAGCTATCGACCCGGGCGGCGATGATCGCGCCGACATGATCGAGCAGTATGACATCCTCGGCTTGATAAAAATCGGGGCCGGGGCTGCTCACCATCAGGAAGCCCACGGTCCGTTCCAGCACGCGGAGCCGGACGCCGATGAGGGAACGCGCTCCCGGCGTCAGCAGCTCTCCCAGCGCATGGGGAAAGGGACCCCGGGCGTCGGTCTCGGTGTTCCGCACCCGGACCACGGTGGACTCTTCGAACACCCGTTCCACATCGCAGCCGCTCTTCGGAAGCGTGAGCTGCGGGTCCGACCAGAGTGGCCCCAGGCCGTGGCCGCTCAGCCGGTAGGTCTGTTCGCCGTTGGCGTCGGGAATGAGGATTTCGATGCTGTCGTGAGGCAAGAGCTGCTGGATGGCAAAGGAGAGCGCCAGCACGAAGTCACGCGGCGTCCCGGCCCCGCTGCTGGCCTGGCCCAGTGCGCTGAGCATTTCGTGCAGCCGGCGCGCATCGGCCCCGGTGGCCTCGGCCACCCGCGCCGGCGGCGGGGTCTCCCGCGAAGGCTCGCTGTCCCGTGGCTCGATCCAGCGCCGGGCTACCCGACCCACGAGCGGCGCGATCGAGAGCAGCATGCGGTCGAGCGCAATCCGGATGGAGGCCGGGTACTGGTCCGGCTCGAAGGTGCCGAGCAGCACGAGCCCCACATCGGCGGTGCCGTGGCGGATCGCCGCGGCGGCGGCGGACCCATAACGGGCGTCGCGCAGGATTTCTTCCAGCACGGCGAGCTGCCCCGGGTCCACATAGGGCTGTGCCGGCGGGACGATCAGGTGATCCTGCGTCAGCTCCTCGGGACCAATGAGCACCGCCTCTCCACCTGGCGGATAGATCCAGAGCGCGAAGAGATCCTGGGGAATGCCCTGCGTCGCGAGTGCGCTGGAGAGCGCCTCGCGCCAGGTCCGGATCGCCTCGAGGTCGCTCCCTGCCTCATCGATCCGCAGAAAAGGCGCGCTCGCCCCCTCCCCTGGAGGGGCGGGACGGGTGGGCCCGAAATCGGTCTCTCGCTCAGGAGTGTTCACCAGAGCACTGACTAGGCAGGAGTCATGCCTGACAGTTCGTCGAGTCGGCTTAAAAGGTTGTCACATTTCATCTTAGAAGTCTGCACCTCACCTTGACTGTCAATATACACGTCAGCCGTAAGTGCTTGGGTCACCGTGCTTTGCGGCGCGAGCGACACGACAGTGTTGATATACCCCCACCCCCTATATATCTTGAACCAGCCCCGGCTACCGCCAGTCTCACTCTGGAGTCGTCGCATGACCCCCCTGACCCTGCATATCGAAGGCATGAGCTGCGGCCACTGCCTCAACGCCGTGAACCGTGCGCTATCCGCCGTTCCCGGGATCTCCGATCTCCAGGTCCGAATCGGTAGAGCCGACCTCAAATTCGATTCAAATCAGACGGACCCCGTCTCGATCGCCGCGGCGGTGAGCGCGGCGGGCTATCGCGCCACGCCGGCTCCAGCCCCATGACCGCCTCAGCGCCACCGGAACACTCCGGACACGCCACGCTCGACATCACCGGGATGACATGCGCCGCCTGCAGCGCCCGCGTCGAGCGGGCGCTGTCGGCGGTGCCGGGTGTTTCCGAGGCCGCGGTGAATCTGATGACCGGTGTGGCATCGGTCGCCTACGATCCTGCCCGCGTCTCCCCGGCGGCGCTCACTGCGGCGGTCCGCGAGACCGGCTACGGCGCCGAGATCTCTGTTCCCGATCGAGACCCACGCGCCCGGCTCGCCGGACGCGATGCCCGCCAGGAAGAGGAGATCCGCGCCCTCTCGCGCCGCTTCTGGCCCAGTGCCGCCGCGGCAGTCGTGACCATGGCGCTCTCGATGCGGCTCCACGATGCCGCGATGATCGGCGCTGGCGCATTGCGCTACCTGCTCCTCGCGATCACCTCACCCGTGCTGCTGTGGGCCGGCGGGTCCTTTTTCACCCGAGGCTGGCGGGCCGCCCGCCACGGCTCGGCGGACATGAACACCCTTGTGGCACTCGGTACCGGAGCGGCATTCGGCCTGAGCCTCGCCGTGACGATCTGGCCGGAATGGTTCACCAGCCGGGGACTCGCTGCGGAGGTGTACTACGAAGCCGTCACGGCCATCGTGGCCTTCGTCCTCCTCGGCCGGCTGCTGGAGGCGAGGGCCAGGAGCCGGAGCTCGGCCGCCATCCGTCGCCTTGCCGGTCTGGCACCCGTGACGGTGCACCGGATTCGAGGTGATGTCGAGGAGGAGGTGGCGCTCGAACAGGTCGGGCTCGAGGATGTGCTGATTTCCCGCCCCGGGGAGCGGATTCCCGTGGATGGTTCCGTGGTGGCGGGATACTCCAATGTCGATGAGTCGATGCTCACCGGCGAGGCTGCTCCCGTGGCCAAGACAGTTGGCAGCCGAGTCACCGGCGGAACGCTCAATGGACTCGGTGCGCTGAGGATCAGGGCCGTAGCGGTGGGCTCCGACAGCTCCCTGGCACGCATTCTGGCCATGGTCGAGCAGGCCCAGGAAACCCGCCCCCCGATTCAGCGCCTGGCCGACCGGATCGTCGGAGTTTTCGTCCCGGTCGTGCTGGGGCTGGCGCTGCTTGTTCTCGTCGTCTGGTGGCTCGCGGCCCCGGGCGGCGGCCTGCTGCACGGCCTCGTCGCCGCCGTGTCGGTCCTGATCATTGCCTGTCCGTGCGCGCTCGGTCTTGCCGTTCCCGCGGCCGTGATGGTCGCCACGGGACGTGGGGCCGAGCATGGCATCCTGATCAAGAGCGGCGAAGCGCTGGAGCGCGCCGCGGCGGTCGATCTCGTCGCTCTGGACAAGACCGGCACCCTGACTGAGGGCAGGCCCTCGGTCACACAGATGGTGGTGACGGAATCGTCTCCCGAGGCCGAGAGTCGCCTGCTTCTCGAGGCCGGAGCGGTTGAGCGGTTGAGTGAGCATCCAATCGCAACCGCGATCGTTCGCGCCGCCGGCGCCCGCGGGCTCGTGCTTGGCCATCCGGAGGAGTTCGAGGCGCTGGCGGGACGCGGCGCGCGCGGCAGTGTGGGCCCGCACCGAATCGACGTGGGGAGTCCGGCGCTCATGCGGGACATTGGTGTGTCAGCGGAGGCGGTTGCGGCCATGGAAGTGCGGCTGCCACGGCAGGCCACGCTGGTTTTCGTGGCGCGGGACGGCGCGCTGGCAGGAGCACTCGCGGTCGACGATCCGGTCCGTCCCGGCAGCGCCGAAGCGGTCGCCCGGCTCAAGGCGCAGGGACGGGCAGTGGTGCTGGTCAGCGGGGATCGTGCCCCGGCCGTCGAGGCGCTGGCGCGCCAGGTCGGCATCGAACGATTCGAATCCGCCATGCTGCCGGCCATGAAGCTCGAAGCCATTCAGCGCTGGCGCGCGGAAGGCCGGGTTGTGGCGATGGTGGGCGACGGGATCAACGACGGCCCCGCCCTGGCCGCGGCGGATGTCGGGATCGCCATGGGCACGGGAACCGATGTCGCCATGGAAGCGGGCGCAATCACGCTGGTGGGCGCGGATCCCGCCGGCATCGCCGCCGCCCTCGACCTCGCGGGCGATGCGCTCCGGGTCATCCGCCAGAATCTCTGGTGGGCTTTCGGCTACAACCTGGTCGCGATCCCCGTTGCCGCCGGGGTGCTCTACCCCCTTACCGGATGGCTGCTTTCGCCGGCCATCGCCTCCGCCGCCATGGCACTGAGTTCGGTAAGCGTTGTGATGAATTCCCTGCGATTGAGGCGTGTGAGGTGAGAAGTAGAAGGTAAGAGGGCACTCACGACTTGCCCCTCTTACCTCTCACCTCCTACCAAGAATGGAGCCCGAAATGCACACCCACGCCGACTCCCCCTGCCCCTGCACCCTGCCCGCCAACGCTCCTCGCCGGGCGGTCGCGGTCGACCCCGAGATCAAGCGCTCGGTGCAGAACCGGCTGAACCGGATCGAGGGCCAGGTGCGCGGATTGAGCCGGATGGTCGAGGAGGAGCGCTACTGCGCGGACGTGCTGACCCAGGTCGCGAGCGTCCAGGAGGCGTTGCGGGCGGTGAGCCGGGCCCTGCTGCAGAACCATCTCCGTCACTGCGCCGCCGCGGCCATGCAGTCGGACGATCCGGCCGCCCGGGAGGCGATGGTCGAAGAGTTGGCGGGGCTGATGGATCGTGGAGGGCGGTGAACAGCGAACCTCGGAGGTGCTTTGCCTGCCTTCGCGTCAATTGATTCCCAGCGATCGCATGTGCCGCGGAAGTACGCGAAAAACGGCGCGGAGGTACGCGGAACATGCAGCAGCGGCGGCCAGCCGGCCCTGGTCGTACCGATTGAGAAACAGCATTCCTCGGTTGGGCCGGGACACCGACAAGGGTCTTGGACTTTTCCGCGTGCTTCCGCGTTCTTCTGCGGCTACGGCAGTTCGCTTCCGATCGTCGCCGCCCCGCCGACCGCCTTCCACTCGCCGGTCACCTTGGTGACCAGCTCGATATCCCGCGCGATCGTCCGGCTCGACGCCAGCACCACGAGGCCGCCGGTCAGGGCCATCGCCGGCAGCAGGTAGGCCGCCCGGTCCAGGCCGAACATATCGGAGAGCATGCCGATCAGCGGAAACGACACCGCATCGCCGGCCAGATGGATGAAGAGCAGGTAGGCACCGGCCACGGTCGCGCTGAGCCGGGCGGGGGCGACGTCGAAGATCGCGGCGGTAAGCGGCCCGCTGTACCAGGTCAGGAAGAAGAAGGCGGCCGAGAAGACCGGGATGAACAGGGAAAGATCGCGAATGGTGAGCAGCCAGAGGGCCAGCGGCCCGCCGGCGATGAATCCGAGGCCTGCCACCACGACCCGGGCCGACGCCCAGCGCCGCCGCAGCAGGTCGGCCAGCCAGCCACCGACGACCGTACCGGCAAGGCCGGCGAGCAGCCCGTAGGTGCCAAGTACTCCGGAAATCTGCAGCGTCGTAAGCCCGAGCGTCCGGCTCAGCAGCGTCGGGGCCCAGCCCACCAGCCCGTTCATCCCGAAGGAAATCAGCGCGCCGCCGATGAAGATGTAGACCAGGGTCGGCGTGCGGAGCACCACCTTCACCGCACTCGCCATCTCATCGAGGGCTGTCTGCATGACGTCCGGGTGAGACAGCTCCCCCGGTGGCGTGGTGCGGCGGGCCTGGCGCACCCACTGCACGATGTTGACCGCGAGCCCGACGCCGCAGGCGGCGGCAAAGGCCGCGGTATCCAGCTTCGAATCGGGCCCCCGGGTGCGGTTGAGATACCAGGCCAGCATGCCGCCGACGGCGGTGCCGATGAGAATCGGCGCGATCATCCGGATCGCCCCGCGCGCACCGATCTCGAGTTCATGCAGGACCTCGCGCACCGAGAGTGACAGGGCGGGCCGTCCGGGATCGTCGAGCCGCCAGGCCACCAGCGCGACCACGAACCCGGGGAACGCCACCGCCATCATCGCCACCCGCCAGCCGTAGGCGGCTTCGAACGCTCCGCCGAGCAGGATGCCCATGACCCCGCCGAGCGAAATCCCCGACATGTAGAGACCCATGGCGAGCGCTCGCCGCTGGCCGGGGAAGTAGTCGG
Organism: Gemmatimonadales bacterium; assembly: GCA_035279705.1. Lineage (GTDB taxonomy): Bacteria > Gemmatimonadota > Gemmatimonadetes > Gemmatimonadales > GWC2-71-9 > DATEHG01. The sequence goes on along the minus strand of DATEHG010000092.1, from coordinate 27,789 downwards.
CCACCAGCGAGGCCGCGGCGGCGGCCGCCGCAGCGCCACCGGCGCCAACCAGGGCGCGGGTGACGAAAAGAGAACCGAGTCCCTGGGACAACCCCGCCACGCAGCCGAAGGCGCTCCACAGTGCGATACCGCCGGCCATGACGGCCCTCCGGCTGCGCAAGTCGCTCAGCACGCCGAATGGCAGGGCCGCGAGCGAAAAGACCAGCACATAGGCCGAGGCGACCCACCCGGCATCCAGGTCCGAGAAGCCCAGATGCCGTTCGATGGACTGGAACAGCGCGAAGATGACGTTGCGATTGATGTAACTGAGGAGATTGACGGCCGTCAGCACCGCCAGCGCGTACCAGGCGTACCGGGAAGAACGCTGCACGACTGCCGCCACGCGTCGATCAGGCGCCGGCGGCACCCGCCTCCTTCGATTCTTCGGCGCGCCGGTCGCGGAAGGCGAGTGCGGCGCGGTATTCCTCGACCAGCCGGTCCATCATCGCTTCCCGGCGGCCATAGAGGCGCTTGAGCTTCCGCGGCGCGTGGCGCGCCAGGGCGTACGAGGTGAGCAGCGGCAGTGAAACGGTATTGTCCAGGTAGCAGACCACCGTGCCCGGCAGCATGTCGGGATCGATCTTGCCCCAGCTCACCGCCTCGTTCGGCGTGGCGCCCGAAAGCCCGCCCGTGTCGGGGCGCGCATCGGTCAGCTGCAGGAAGTAGTCGTGCCCCCGCTCGTCGATGCCCAGCACCTCCTGGATCTGCGGTTCGGTCTGCAGCAGGAAATTCTTGGGGCTGCCGCCCCCGACGATCAGCGCGGCCGACTTCCCGCCGCTGCGCTTCGCCTCGAGCACGATGCTCGCGGTCTCATTGACATCGGCGCTCACGTCGAACCGGAGCAGGCTCCCCGCCAGCGCCTGCTCGGCCACATTCATGCCGATGGACGAATCCCCCGGCGAGCTGGTGTAGATCGGCACCTGCAAATCGTGCGCGGCCGAGAGGACGGAGCGGCGTTTGAGCCCCAGCGCCCGCTCCCGCTCCCGCAGGTATCCGCCCAGCAGGTAGTGATACTCGGCGCTGCTCATCGCCTTCTGGAACTCGGAACGCGCCGAGACTTCGCGCACGAAGGCGTCGGTGGACAGCAGCACCGAGTAGTCGAAGAAAATGTCGTAGATGCGGACCACGCCCTTGTCGCGCAGCTCCACGTCATCCGCCCCGACGAACCCCTGGTGCAGCGACAGCCCCAGGGCAAAGTGGGCGTCATGATAGAGATTCGCGCCGGTGGAAATGATCCAGTCCACGAACCCGGCTTCCATGAGCGGGATGAGGCTGCTCATGCCGATCCCCGCCGGTGTCATCGCGCCGGTCAGGCTCATGCCGACGGTCGATTCATCCGCCAGCATCCGCTGCACGAAGAGCTGGCAGCCTTCGCGCAGCCGGCCCGCGTTGTACGCCAGGAAGGCCTGATCGATCAGGTCGGCCGCCGACTCCTTCCCGGTGAGGGGCTCGGGGTTGATGCGGCGGCCGCGAAGGAAGGAAGCGGAGGGTCGGCTCATGAAGGAATCCGGAAAGGAGATCAGCCCCGGGCCTGCAGTCGGCCTTCGTGGGAGCGAATGATAACATCGACCGCCACCGCGGGATCGTCGGTCACGGTGAACAGGTTGAGATCCCCTGCGTCGATCTTCTTGTCGGCCAGCACCGTGTGCCGGAGCCACGAAACCAGCGGGGCCCAGTAGGCCTCGCCCAAGAGCACCACCGGGAAGTGGCGCACCTTGCCGGTCTGGATCAGGGTCAGCGCTTCGAAGAGTTCATCCAGCGTGCCGAACCCGCCGGGAAAAACCACGAACGCGGTCGAGTACTTGAGAAACATCGTCTTGCGGACGAAGAAGAACCGGAAGAACATGCTGCGCCGCACGTAGCGGTTGGTGCCCTGCTCGTGCGGCAGTTCGATGTTGCATCCGATGGAAAGCCCCCCACCCTCGACGGCGCCGCGGTTGGCCGCTTCCATGATCCCGGGACCGCCGCCGGTGATGATCGGAAACCCCGCTTCGGCCAGGCCCCTCGCCACCGCGACGGCCTTCTGGTAGTAGGGGTCGTCGGGCAGGGTGCGCGCGGAGCCGAAGATGCTGACGCCGTCCACCACGTCGCCCAGTTTCTCGAATCCCTCGACGAATTCGCCGATGATCCGGAGGACCCGCCAGGGATCCGTCTTGCGCAGCGCATCGGGCCGTTCGTGGAGTGCTCCGCCCTCGAGCATCTCCTCGTCGGCCGTCGGCCGGCGCATTTCTTCGCTGTGCTGCAGCGGGGGATTAGACATGAGCCAGGATCTCCAGTGCCGCCCGGTGATCGGACGGGGTGTTGTAGAAATACGGCGACAGCCGCACCAGGCCGGGACGCGCATCGGCCATGATGCCGGCCCGGGCCAGCCGGGCCACATCCGCGTGCGGATCAGGCCGGGCCAGCGGCACGATCGCGCTCCGTTCGGTGGCCGTCCCCGACACCCGGGGCGCGAGTCCGGCAGCGAGCGCCTCTTCGATCAACAGCTCCGAAAGGCGGTGGGTCTCCGCCTGGACCCGGGCAAGACCCGCGCGCTTGAGGAGCTCGAGGCCCGCCAGCTGAGCGTACACCGACCCCATCGCGGGAGTGCCGGTTTCGTAGCGGCGCCCGTCTTCGCGCAGGCTGAGCGTCGCGGTGGCAAAGTCGAAGGGCCGGCTATGCGCAAACCAGCCGGTGGCGGTCGGGATCAGGTCGCCGGTCGTGTCGGGATTCGAGTACAGAAAGGCGATCCCGCTCCCGCCGAGCAGCCACTTGAGGCCGCCGGCGCAGTAGAAATCCGCACCGAGATCGCCGACGTGTACCGGAATCTGCCCTGCCGCCTGGTACCCGTCGACCAGCAGCCGTGCTCCCACCGCCCGGCAATGCGCCGCAACCGGGGCGAGCTGCTGAATGGCGCCCGTGGTGAAGAAGACATGACTGGTCGCCACCAGAGCCGTGCGCTCGTCCACCGCCCGCAGCAGAAGTTCGGTGGGAATCGAGAGGCCGTCAGGGCTCTCGACCACCCGGACTTCGACCCCCTGCGCCGTGCGGCCAAGCCACTGGTAGGCGATCGTCGGGAAATCGAGTGAAGTCGTCACCACCACCGGGCGGCGCCGGTAGTCGAAGGAATCCGCCACGCTGGTGAGCGCCGAGCTGATCGAAGGATGGAGAGCGATCGTTCCCGGCGCGGCACCGATGACCTCGGCGTAGCCGGCACGGAGCCGGTCGAGCGCGGGCAGCCAGGTGTCATACCAGGCCGGCGCTCCCCGGGTCTCCCACAGGTCCAGGTAACCGTTGATCTCCGCCCGGACTTCTCGCGCCAGCGGCCCCAGCGAACAGCTGTTGAGGTAGATCGACCGCTCGAAGACGGGAAAGTGCCGTCGGAAGAGGCTCAGATCGGTGTCGGTATCGGGTGGAGCGATCGGCATCGGGCCCAATATACTCCGCTCCCGAGGGGCCGTGACCGGGAAGCGGGCGGTGATATGTTTAGGCATGTCCGCTCAGGCCGCCGATTACCGAGGGTCCTGGACTGCGCTGGTCCTGGCCCTGATCCCGCGAGCGCTCATCAACCCGCGCCTGGCGCTCGATCTGCTGCGCGCCCTGTGGGCGTTCCGGCGCAAAGGCTGGTGGCGGATCCCGCCATTCCTTCCCCTTCCCGATCGGACCTACCTGCGCTGGCGGATGTACACCGCCTACGGCGATGAGGACGCGGTGCCGCCCGTAGCCGATGTCATCGGCTTTGCCCGCTGGCGCCGGGAGACCATGCACCTGTGAAAGCCTCCGCCGGCGCGCCACCGCACGTGGTCATCCTCGGGGGCGGCTTCGCCGGCCTCTATGCCGCGCAGGAGCTGGCCGATGCCCCGGTCCGGGTGACCGTCATCGACCGGCGCAATCACCATCTGTTCCAGCCGATGCTGTACCAGGTGGCCACTGCGGGACTCGCCGAGAGCGACATCGCCTCTCCCATCCGGTCGATTCTGCGCGGTCAGGCCAATACCGACGTCCTGCTCGCGGAGGCAGTTGCGGTCCGACCAGCGGATGGCGTTGTCGAGTTCAGTGATCGTGGTAGTCTGACCTACGACTACCTTATCTTGGCGACCGGCGCGCACCATTCCTACTTTGGCCACGACGAATGGAAGCCGCTGGCACCGGGGCTCAAGAACCTTGAGGACGCCGACGAGATCCGCCGGCGAGTCCTCTTCGCCTTTGAGCGCGCGGAGCGCGAGACCGACTCGGTCCGGCGGCACGCGTTGCTCACGTTCGTGGTGGTGGGGGGAGGACCGACGGGGGTCGAGGTCGCCGGCGCCCTGGCCGAGATGCGGAGCTACGCGCTGCGGCGGGACTTCAGGCACATCGACCCGCGCGAAGCCACCGTGATGCTGCTCGAAGGTGGTGCCCGCATCCTTCCAACGTACCCTCCCGAACTCTCCGCCAAGGCCAAGTCCGCCCTCCGTCGCCTCGGCGTGGAGGTGCGCGAGCAGACGATGGTCACCCAGATCCGGCCGGACTCCGTGACCGCGGCCGGTTGGACCATACCCACCCGCACCGTCGTCTGGGCCGCTGGCAACACCGCGAGTCCGCTGACCCGGACGCTCGGGGCCCCGCTCGATTCGCAAGGCAGAGTGCTGGTCGAACCCGATTGCACGGTCCCCGGCCATCCGAATCTCTTCGTGCTGGGAGATGCGGCGGCCTTCCGTGATTCCCTGGGAGAAACCCTTCCCGGTGTCTGCCCGGTCGCGATCCAGATGGGCCAGTACGCGGGCCGGACGATCCGGCGCGATCTGGCCGGTCAGGCACGGGCTCCCTTCCGCTACTGGGACAAGGGACAGCTCGCTGTCATCGGCCGCGGACGCGCGGTGGCCGACATCGGCAGACTGCACTTCGACGGATTCCTGGCGTGGATGGCCTGGATCTTCGTGCACATCTTCTTCCTGATCGGCTTCCGCAACCGGCTGCTGGTGCTGTTCGAGTGGGCCTGGTCGTACGTCACCTACCAGCGCGGGGCCCGGATTCTCACCGGCGAAGCCACGGCCCTCATCCCGCCTCCACCGCCCCCGACCCCATGACCCCCGTCGCGGCGATCAAGGCCCGGGCGGCGGAGCTCGGATTCATCGCCTGCGGTATCGCGGACCTCTCCCCGATGGCCGGGGGTGCCCGTCTCGAGCGGTGGCTGGCGGCGGGGTACGGCGGGACCATGCGTTACCTGCATCGTCAGGCGAAAAAACGGAAAGACCCCGCCAGGATCGCATCCCAAGGTCGTTCGTTCGTTGTTGTTCTGGATAACTACTACTATGAGTCGGAGGACTGTGGAGCGCCCCGGATCGCCCGCTATGCCCGGGGCAGGGACTACCATCTGGCCACAGTGGAACGGCTGGAGCAACTGGCCGAGTCGATTCGTGGGCTCGGCGCGGGGTACACCCGGACGTTTGCCGACGCGGGCCCAGTCCCGGAGCGGGAACTGGCCCAGCGGGCCGGCCTCGGGTGGGTCGGCAAGAACACCATGCTCATCCGTCCCGGCGTCGGCTCCTGGTTCTTCATCGGCTCGGTGCTCACCGATCTCCTGCTCCCCCCGGATGCGGCATTTCAAACCGACCATTGCGGGCAGTGCACCCGCTGCCTGGATGCCTGTCCGACTGCGGCGTTCGTGGAACCGGGGATGCTCGACGCCACCCGCTGCATCTCGTACCTGACGATCGAACAGCCGGGGCCCATCCCCGGGGAGTTTCGCTCCCGGCTGGAGGGCTGGGGATTCGGCTGCGACATCTGCAACGAGGTCTGTCCCTGGAACCAGCGGTTTGCCCGGGACAGCGGCGTGCCGGACTTCCGTCCCCGGGCCGATTCGCCGGCCGGCACGCCCGCCGCCTTCGAGCGGATGACGCCGGAGGAGTTCGAGGCCCGCTTCGCTGATACGCCACTCGAACGCCCGGGTCTCGAGAAATTGCGGGACAATTGGAAGGCAGCCGCAGAAAGCCATAAGTCATAAGCTTTAAGCTCGTGGCGTCTCACTCAAGAATGAGCAATCCCGTGACTATATTGGGGCTCGCTCAGCTGATGGCTTAAGGCTTACGGCTTAAGGCTCCCTTTCGTGATCCAGTCGCTGTATTCCATTGCCGTCTTCGTCACCGACATCGAGCGCGCCCGGCGTTTCTATGGCCAGGCGCTGAAGCTCACCTGTACCAGGGAAGGGTCCTTCGGCGCCGAGTACCTGCAGGGAGATACCAGGCTGGGGGTGCACCCGGCGGTCCACCCGGATGCCCGCGCCATGGTCGGCCGGCACACGGGCGTCACTTTCCACGTAAAGGACCTGCTCGAGTTCTGCGAGCATCTTCACTCGCACGGTGTCCGCTTCCTCAACGAACCGACACAGCAATCGTTCGGCATCATGGCCATGGTGTCCGACCCGGACGACAACATCTTCGCGCTCTGGGAAGACAAGGTGCCGGAGCAGCCCGCGTGAGCCTCGGGCCTTCCCGTCTCGTCGGGTGGATGTCCGCAATCATCCTTGCCGGTACGCCGTCGCTCGCTGCCCAGACGGCGGATTCAGTGCGCGTCCCCGTTTCGGACGCCGGCGTGCTGCGCGCCACGGCAATCGTGAATGACGTCTTCGTTGACCGGCGAACCGGTGCCGGCGCCGTCGGCGGAGCCGATTGGACCGCCTACCTGATGGCCCGTCTGGGGGTGCGGCCGATTCCCTCGCTGCCTTCGATGGCGGTCAGCGTGGACTCGAGCGGCATCGTGCTTGCCTCCCGGATCGGCGACCTGCCGAAGGAAACGAGGGTCGAACTGGGCCCTATGGTCGGCTTCCTCGACCCCGCGACCCCGATCTCGGCGCTGATCACCCTCAGCCAGGCGGGCCCCGAGGCGGTACGTTTTCACCTGCAGACGGTGAACATCGCCGGTTTCGCGGTGCCGGAACCGTTTCTCCAGCCGTATCTCGCCGGCGTGGGCCAGCGCTATCCCGCCCTCACCTCGAGCGGACGTGACCTCCTGGTTCAGATCCCGCCCAATGGCCGGGTGGCCCTCGGCGCCGACAGCATCCACCTGAGCCTGCCCTGATGCTCCGCAATCTCTGGAGTACCATCGCCTCGATCTGGACGTGGACGATCCTGGGACTGGCGCTGGTGCTGTGGCTGCCGTTGATGGCGCTGGTGCGGCTGGTGACGGCGCCGTTCGACGACGGGCGCTACCTCGTTGGCCGCCTCTTCCGCCAGATCGCCCGGGTGACCGTGATCGCCAATCCGCTCTGGCGCTTCCGCACCTCCGGACCGGTGCCGGTGGACCCGCGGCGGCCGTACGTCGTGGTCTCGAATCACGAATCCTTCACCGACATCCTGCTCATTTCCCTGCTCCCGTGGGAGATGAAGTGGATGTCGAAGATCGAGCTGTTCCGGAAACCGGTGCTCGGGTGGGACATGTGGCTGGCGGGGGACATCCCGGTGGAACGCGGCGAGCGGCGGAGCGCCGTGGCCGCGCTGCTCCGCTGCCGCGAAGTGCTCAATCGCAAGGTGTCGGTGATGATCTTCCCCGAGGGCACCCGTACCCTCGACGGCGAAATGCTGCCCTTCAAGGACGGGGCGTTCCGGCTGGCGATCGACTGCGGCGTCCCCATCCTGCCCCTGGCGCTCGTCGGAACCCGCACGGCGCTGCGCAAGCACGACTGGCGCTTCGGCCGCTCGATCGCCGAGGTGCGGGTGCTGGAGCCGGTGGAAACGGCGGGGCTCACCGTGAAGGATGTGCCGGGGCTGCGCGAACAGGTGCGTCAGCGGATCGCGGCGGCACGGGACGAGATGCGCCGCACTCATACCGCCCGCGGCGAGGACCTGCCGGAGGAATAGCGCGCTACTGGATGCTGTCGGGCGGCACGGGAGTCGTATCGATGGCCACGCTGTCCGCCAGCGCGGAATCGGGAATCGGCTCCGGCGGGATGAACGAATCGGGCAGCGGAGGCGGAGCGGGAACCGCATCCTCCGTCACGTCGGGCGGCACCTCCACCGCTTCGCCCTGCATCCTCCGCAGGATCAGATTCTGCCGCCAACGCATCCGGCCGGGCCGGTAGCCGGGATTCGACCGGAGCGGAAAGGGCAGGGTGCCGGCCAGCGCCGCGGCCTGGTCGATCGAGAGATCGCCGGCGCCACGATGGAAGTAGAGCCGGCTTGCCGCCTCGGCCCCCCAGACCCCGTCTCCCAGCTCCACCACATTGAGATACAGCTCGAGGATCCGGTCCTTTCCCAGCGCCGATTCCAGGCGGTAGGCGGTCACGGCCTCCTTCGCCTTGCGCAGCGGATTGCGGCTCGGCGAGAGGTAGAGATTCTTCGCCAGCTGCTGGGTGATGGTGCTCGCGCCGCGCAGTGCCTCCCGCCGTTCCCACGCCCGCGGCAGCACCTCCCAGAGCGACGCCCGGTCCCTCGCTTCAAACCAGCTGAACCGGTCGCGCGGATACCCGATCGCGTGGCGCAGCGAACGCCAGTCGATGCCCCCGTGCGTCGGAAAGGCATTGTCTTCACCGATCTGCACCGCGCTGGCCAGGAACGGGGAGATCGAATCCATCGGGACTGGCTGATAGAGCCGGCCGGCCACGCGAGTGTCTTCCCACTTCCGCTCGGTGCGCCGCTGCCTTCGGGTCTCCGCCTTGGCGGGCGACACCGGGCTGCCGTCTCCCCGCATCCACATGAAGGCCGTCTCGGACGGCCAGTGCGTGCGGTACCAGACCGGCGGCGGCCAGACCCCGAAAAGCCACACGGCGAGCGCAGCGGCCGCACCAAGGCCAAGGCGGAACACCGCGCGAAGGATGCGCTTCACCGCGCCGCCTCCGGAGGGGTCAGGGGATGCGGGTGAGAGAGAAGAAGGCGCGCTTGCTGGCGGGCAGGGTCTGGCCGACGGCGGGAATGGTGATCGTGAGTGCGGAGTTGCTGCTCCCCTCGGCGCTGATCAGCCGGCCGCTGGTCGAGATCCGGTAGCGGATTTCGGTGCTGTCGTTGCCGGCGATCGTGATCACCTGGCCGGACTGCATCGTGGAACCCGTGATGAGGGAGAGGCGCCTGAGCGAGACCGGCAGGACGGGTTCGCCGATGGCCCGCTCGCCTTCGCCGGCCTTGTAGTCGAGCCGGGCGGTATCGTGCCCGCCGAAGGCGCTGACCTGGACTGTGTCGCTGGTGGAATCCGTCCACGAGGCGCCGGCGCCTATGCCGCCCTTCGGCAAGGCGGGGAACAGCAGCCGGAACTGGCCGTCGAGTCCGGCACCGATCAGCGTCGGCCGGCTGGCGGTGAAGCGGCCGACACGGCCATCGGCCCCGATCATTCCGGTCCAGCGCATTCCCCGCAGGGAATCGAGCACGATGGGCGAGACCAGTCCTGCCTCCCGGACCTGCTGCGAGTCGACCAGGATCGTCACCTGGCGGCCCGTGGTCGAAGGCTCGGTGGTGACCGTCAGGTACAGGATCCGGTCCAGCACCTGCCCCTGATCCGACCCTGACATCGTGACCGTCAGGCTGTCGACCCGCGACAGTGCGTAGTGTGCGACCGCCTCCGGCTGGAGCTTCACGTTGGAGACCACCGGCGGTGGTGCCACTGGGTCGACATTGGGCTTCGCGGCGGGGGCCGCGCCGCCGGCAGTACTGCCGGAAGCGCAGCCTGCCGCGAACCCCAGCGCCAGCCAGCCGGTGCGACGGATCACTTGAGCCGCGTCACGGCAACGTCGTTCTGCACCGCAATCGGAATCGGCGCGGGAGCGCCACCGCCGGTGAACGACAAATTCTGGGTCGTCTTGCTCGTCCCGCCCAGCGCGACGCCGTCGCTGCCGTAGTACCAGCTCGCCGTGCCGGTGCCCGTGCCGTCGAAGGAGCCGTCGCCGCCCTGGCCGCTCTGCACTCCCTGCACCGCGCTGCTGAAACTCGCCAGCACCTTGATGGCCTTGGCGCCTTCGAAGGACTCGTCGCTGCTGGCGTAGTTGGATACCGTCCTGGTCGTCACCGAACCGTTGGGAAGCGTGTCGGCCACGTCGACCGTATCGGTCCAGGTGGAGCCGGCCTTCCGGTGCGCCGGCGTCGGCGGCACGAAACGGCGGCTCAAGGCGTCCAGCCCGAGCGCCAGCAGCAATCCCGTGGTGTTGTCCCGCTTCTGGCGGATGGCCTTCCCCTGCGCGGTAATGAAGGTCTTGGTGATGGCGCCGCGGAGGCTGTCGACTGAGGCCTGCGAGGCCTGCAGCGCGGTGTCGAGCTGCACCGAGTCCACCTTCATCGTGATCACCGAGCCGCCGGCGGAATCCGCCACGCTGATCGTCACGAAGCCGGTGGTCTTCGTGGTCTGACTGCGCTCGCCCTGGCCGAAGGCGCTCAGGTCGACGGTCTGTTGGCTGGTGATGCCGATCCGGTAGCGCGCCGTAACCGGAGCCGAGTGGCCGGCCCAGGCGGAAAGAGTGCCGACGAGCGCCGAGGCGGCCAGCCAGGGACGGAGGGACATGGGGCTCCTGGGAAGTAGAGGAGAGGCGGCCGGGTCAGGCCTGGGTCGAACGCGGGGGGCGCGTCTTGCCGAACACCGCGGTGATTTCGTGGTCGTCACTGGTGAGCTGCAGCAGCTTCCAGCCGTGCCGCCCGAGATCCGCCCGCCAGACCGCCACCTTTGACCACTCGTTAGCCATCGCCTTGAACACCCGGATCTCGGCCGCGCTCTCCCAGGAAGGGGGATACGGCTTGGGGGCCATGTGCGAGGAAGAGGTCCGGGTCATGTGCGCTGCTCTGCGGCCTGGCAGCGGGCTCGAAATTCTACCGGTTCCACTATCCCGGAGCAAGCTGGCAGCAGAGGACCCCCGGGCGCCGGGGCGCTCGGGGGTCCGGAAGACGGGTCGGGTCGTAAGCCGAGTTCTGTTCGCCCGCTGAGCGGGCGGATGGTCATCTGTCTGGGATGGCCGTCGCCGGCCACCTCAAGCAGCCTACCCGCGGCTCCCCGCCTCTCCGCTTGCGCTCGGAGTCGGGGTGGACGGTGCGGGTCGCACCTCGCCGCTTATTTGGCCTTGCTCCGACTGGGGGTTGCCGTGCCGGCGCTGTTACCAGCGCCGCGGTGGGCTCTTACCCCACCGTTTCACCCTTACCCTTTACCCGGCTTGCGCCGGGTTCAGGGCGGTTTCTTTTCTGTTGCCCTGTCCGTCGCCTTGCGGCGCCCAGGCGTTACCTGGCAGTCTACCCGATGGAGCTCGGACTTTCCTCGAAAGAGCGGCGGCGGCCCGCCCCCCTCCCGCGACCATCGCACCCGGCCCGTTTTCCGGTGCGGCCGCAATATACCGGTCGGGCCGCCCTCCCGCTCACCCCGCGCCCGACAAGCGGGCAAGGCCAAGCCGGGCCTGGTCCAGATAGGGCTGAAGGGCGCGGTCGGCGCCGTCATACTGGGCCAGCACCGACTGGTACTCCTGGCGGGCCTCCTGGGTACGGCCCAGCTTTTCCAGCGTCGCGCCGCGGAGCAGGCGCGCGCGGCCCAGCAGTCCCCATCGGATATCCATCGATTCGGTTTCCAGCAGTTCCGGCCGGTACCCCTGGAGCAGGTCGAGGCTCCGGTCGTACTGGCCCAGCTGGAAATAGACCAGCGCCTTGACGTAGCTCCGGTACCCCGACCACATGGGGCGCTTTTCCTTCCAGACCATGTCGTCGGTGCTCGGCAGCGTGGTGGCCAGGAGCCGCCGGGCCCCGGCGCTGTCACCATGCGCGGTTGCCTCGAGTGCCTGCACCTCGGGCGGCAGCGGGCTCCCGGCAAGGGCGGTGAACTCGCGCAGCGCCGAGTCGTCGCCGGTCTGGCCCAGGAAGAGGCCGATCGCGGCGGGCCACCCGAGGTTGGCCACATCGGCGCGCCGGGCCGACGGCGCGTCCCGCGCAGCCTCGGCCACTTCGCGCCACAGCCTCCTCAGGTCCGAAGCACTGCCGCCGGCCGCCGCGTAGAGGTGCCCCTGGTAGAGCGCGTGACTGCCGCTGCGGTTGGCCACGTAAATCATGTTCGGCATGGCGTACCAGCGCTCCTCGATGGCGCTGGCCAGGTCGAGAATGTCGTCCGCGCGGCTCAGGCGCCCCTGGTACATCAGCGAATTGACCCCGCCGAGCACCTCCCGGATCGGGCCGCTCGGCATGGTGCCGGGCTCGAACTGCTCGACGTCCGCTGAATCCTCCGCGGCCGCCGCCGCCACGGCGGCGTCGGACACATCGCCCCGCGCCAGGTCAATGCGGGCCCGGACGAAGGGCAGGTCACCCCGCTTCAATCCACCGGCCGAACCGCGGATCCGCTCCACCTCTGCGTCCGCCGCCCGATAATCTCCCGAGACGAAAAGCTGCTCGATGAGCGCATCTTGCGCATGCGGGTTGTCGGGCTGCTGGCTGGACCAGGCGCGCGCCTGGCGCAGTCCCGCGTTGCGCGCGCGGACAATGCCCGACTGGACCGTCGTGCTGTCCATCAACGCCTTGCCGGTCGCGTCATACGCGCGGGCCAGCGAGTCGCCGGGCAGGAGCACCAGCCACGGCTTCTGGCGCGAAGCATTCTTGAGGATCCAGGTGGTGTGCTCGTAGGCCAGGTAGTAATCAGGGTCGAGGCTGAGCGCGCGCTGGAAGGCGCGCAGCGATTCCTGGTTGTGACGCGCTCCATCCACCGCGGCCGTATCGGGATCGTGGAACCATGCATCGCCCAGGCCGTACCACGCGTCAGCATCCGTCGTGTCCACCTTGAGCAGCGCCTGGTACTGGACCCGGGAGCCGGCGTAGTCCAGCTCCATGAAGGCCTGGTAGGCGCGGACCATCACCTGGTCGTGTGAGGAAAGCCGGTCGGTATGGCGGCCGGCCATGCGGATCGCATTGACCCCCGCCGAATCGAACTGCCCGTACAGCCACCCGCGGGTGAGTGAGAGCTTGTAGTAGGCCAGGGCGAACGTCGAGTCCAGTTGCACCGCGCGGGTCAGGTCTCTTTCGGCGGTATTGAGGTCCCACCGGTTGAGCTCTTCGAGACCCGACAGGTAGGCGCGATACGCCTCGAGCGATCCCGTCGTCCGGGCCGAGAGCTGCGCCCGGAGGTCCGCCGGCGCGCCCGACAGGTCGAGGAGCCGCGCGGCCAGCTGATCGTACAGGGCCCGCACGTCATCCTGGTAGCGCGATTCGACGCTCGCGACATCGACCCGGCGCCCGCTGGCCACGTCGAACATGCGGGCGGAGAGGGTGAGGGAATCGCCCGCGCGCGAGAAATCGCCCAGCACCACCGTCCACACCCCCGCCGCCCTCGCGACCTTGCGCGCCAGGTCGAGCCCCAGCGGCTCGCCGGGCCGGTAGCCGGCCTTGGCCAGCAGGTCATGCACCCGCTCGTGCTCCACCACGTTCAGGTCGTTCCACTGCGACAGGGTGAGCGTCAGCATGTTGACGCTGCCTTCCCGCAGCCAGTCCACCGAGGGATCCCGCCGCAGATTCTCAAAGGGGAGAATGAGCAGCGAGTGACGGGGATTCACTCCCGCACCGGGGCCAGAGGGCCGGCTCATCACCCAGGCACCGACGGCGACCAGCAGCACCGCCGCTGCGCCGACCAGCGCCTGCATCAGCGAACGCCGGCTCTGCACCGCGGGTGCGGCCGGCGCCACGAGGCTGTGCCTCATCTCGGCGCCAGTCTGCCAGCGCTGCTCGGGCGACTTGGCCAGCGCACGCATGATGACGGCGCCGAGGGGCGCGGGCACATCGGGACGCAGCCGGTCGATCGGTGGCGGAGATTCCGAGAGGTGCTTCGACGCCACCGCCGCGCTGGTCGCGCCCCGGAAGGGCGGGTGGCCGGCCAGCAGCTCGTACGCCACGACCCCCAGGCTGTACAAGTCGCTCCGACTGTCGACCTGCTCGCCGCCGGCCTGCTCGGGGCTCATGTAGGTAGGCGTTCCGACTGCCAGGCCCTGCCCCGTGATGGCGTCGCGATCGCTCGATCCCATGGCGCGAGCGATGCCGAAATCGGCGAGCAACGCCCGCCCGCTGGCCTGCTCGATGAGAACGTTTTCGGGCTTCACATCACGGTGGACCAGCCCGGCGCGCCCGGCGGCGTCAAGCGCGTCGGCCAGGTCGAGCACGAGGCGTTCCACCGCCGCCGGGTCGAGACGACCTTCGCGCTGCAGCCGCTGGCGGAGACTCTCGCCCTCGACGTAATCCATGACGTAGTACAGCAGGCCGGTCGCCTCGCCGGCCGTGTGGACAGCCACGATGTTGGGATGGCGCAACCGGGCGATCATCCGCGCCTCGGCAAGGAAGCGCTGGGCGATCGAAGGATGGGTGGCGAGCTCGGGGTGAATGACCTTGATGGCGACCGGGCGGTCCAGCGCGAGATCGGTGGCCAGGAAGACCATTCCCATTCCGCCTGCTCCGAGCTCTCGCTCGAGCCGGTACTGGCCGCTCAGGGCCGCCCGGAGGCTGGAAAGCAGAGGACTCGGGATGGTCGTCACGCCAGGGGTCCTGGTTCAGTCCGGTCCGATTTGCCAAGGATTGCACCAGTCCGGGCTCAAGCCCGCACGTGGTCCTAGAATCTGACGCATCAGGGTCCGAATTGGTTGCGATGCGAGACGCATCGCATCATCCCGGCCCCCTCGCCGGTTGACCCTTGGTTGAGGAGGGCACCCCAGGTTGGAGGCGTCCCGATCAGCGGAGGGGCGATGGCGGTGGCCTATGAGACGGACCTCACGGGTAATCCTACACTGGCCGCGGTGGTCCTGCCGGGCGAACGGAGCCGGGTCGAAGCGGCGGGCAGCGGCTGGTTCCGGGTCCTTCATCGGGACTCGATCCCGGAGGTGATCCGCGTGGTACGCGAGAAGGCGGTGGATGCTGTCCTGGTCTCGGTGCACCGCTGTGACCGGGCTGAACTGCCGGCGCTGCGGCACCTGGTGAGGGATTTTCCCGGTGTCACCACCGTCGCGATGGTGTCCCGGCCCGATGCCGAAGCGAGCGCCCGCCTGCTCGAGCTTGGGGCGAATGGCATCAGCCAGGTGGTCGACGTCTCGTCCCCGGCGGGATGGCAGCAGTTGCGGCAGGCGATCGGGCATCCGGCCTCACGCGATGCGGCGAGGATTCTGGCCCCGGTCATGGATCGCCTGGCGGAGGCCCCCGACGATACCCGCCTCCTCTTCCAGGTGCTGATCCGAATGGCACCGGATACCTCGACGATAAGTCAGCTGGTCACCCGGCTTCCGGTCCGCACCACGACGCTGGTCTCCCGTTTCCAGCGGGCCGGGCTGCCGTCGCCCAAGCGCTATCTGGTCGCGGTGCGGCTGCTCTACGTGGCGCTCCTGCTCGAGCGCCCCGGATTGTCGATTGCGGATGTGGTCTGTCGGATGGAATACAGTTCGCCGCAGAGCTTCGGGCGACATGTGCGAGGCTGTCTCGGCATGACCGGCTCGGAATTCCGCCGGCGGCTTCCCTTCCCTGCGGCTCTGGAGCGGTTCCTGGATGTGATGATCACCCCGTACCGGGAGATCTGGCGCGCCTTCCATCCCCTGGCAGCAGGGACATGGGACAGCGGACACTGTCGGCGGGTCCTGCTGCCGGCGCGGGGTGATCTCAAGCCTTCAGCCCTAGGCCCTAAGCGGTGAGCTCAGCCCGGCGAACTTTCTAGCTTATGGCTGATGGCTTAAGGCTTATGGCTTCTTGAGTCCCAGTCTTGTAGCAGTAGTAAGTGCTACAACTGCATGCCCTGCTGCCTCGATCGCGGCGCGACCTCCCTCCTCACGGTCGACGACAGCCAGGATTCCCGCCACCGAACCGCCCTCTGCCACGATGGCCTCGATGGCCTTGAGCGCGGATCCACCGGAAGTGATCACGTCCTCCACCACCACCACTCGGCTCCCGGGCTGAAAATTGCCTTCGATCCGGCGGCCGGTGCCGTGCTCCTTGGCCTCCTTCCTCACCGAGAACGCCTCGACGACCGGCGTCGAGGACACGCTCGCCGCGGCGATGGCGTAGGCCACCGGATCTGCACCCATGGTAAGCCCGCCGACAGCCGAGGGGCTCCACCCGGTCTTCCGGATGGCCGCAAGACCGAGGCGCCCGATCAGGACGAGCCCCTCGGCCGACATGGTGGTGAGCCGGGCATCGACATAGAAGGAGGAACGGCGGCCCGAGGCCAGCACAAAATCGCCCCGGCGGACCGACCGGGCCAGCAGCAGCCGATCGAGCGCCTCCAGATCGGTCACGCTAGTGCTTGAAGAGATTGCTGAAGAATCCGCCGCTCTTCTTATCGCCTTCCTGCCGGACTGCGGTGCAGAAGGCGGCGGTGAATTCGTCCACACTGCGGTAGCGCTTGGAGAGATCCCGCTCGAGTCCCCGGCTGATCACATCCTCGACCACCTGAGGAAACCGGAGACCTTTCTTGGCCTGGTTCAGCGGTATCGGCGCCTGGCTGAGCAGCTGCTGGAACAGCTCGCGCGGCGAGCGGCCGGAGTAAGGATGGACGCCAGTCAGCAGGTAATAGGCGATGGTCGCCAGGCTGTAGACATCGGCCTGGGCGCTGACCAGCTCGCCGGACAACGCCTCCGGAGCCACATACTGCAGGGTCCCGACGAAGAAGCCGGTGCGGGTCAGCCGCTCCTCGGCCTGGCCGCCGGTGTCCCGGGCAATGCCGAAATCGAGCAGGGTGGCCCGCTGTCCACCCGGCTCGTACATGATGTTGGCGGGCTTGAGATCCCGGTGAATGATCCCCAGCGCGTGCGCCGCGCTGAGCGCGGCGCCGATCTGCTCCACGATGGCGGCGACCAGGGTCGGCGCCAGGGCGCCGGAGCGCACCGCGAACTTTTCGAGAGGCTCGCCGTCCAGCCACTCGAGCGCGAGATAATAGGTACCTTCGTCCTCGCCGAAATCGAGCGTCTTGACCACGTTCGGGTGGATGACCCGCGTGCCGAATTCCGCCTCGCGCAGGAATCGCTTGACCGCGACCGGATCCTGGGCCAGGCGGCCGCGCAGCAGCTTGAGCGCGGCGGAGCCGCGATCAGGATGCTCCGCCTTGTAGACCGTGGCGGTACCGCCCTCGCCGACGTGATTGAGGAGCCGGTAACCCGCCACGGTGCGGCCGGTGAGATTGTCCTGAGACATTGGTTGGGCAGAAGCTAGTCCTCCCCTGCACAGGGAGCAAGGCAAACCGGCTTGACCGCGGTTCGCGCGGGCGGCTAACCTATGACGCGGGGCGCACGTGCGCCAACGCTTTGACCGGGAGTTACGGTATGCGAAGGCTGTTTGCACCGGCCATCCTGCTGGTTGCCGCCTGCGGAAGCTGGCAGCGCGTCGGCAGCGACACGGCCGCGCCACCTGAAGAGCAGGCGATCACCCAGCTCGTGGACATGCCTGGCGTGTTCCGCAGCATGGGACGGCTGGCCGCCGGCCCGCCGTTGCCGTTCGTCGGTACGGTGGGTCTGGTGGCCGGGCCCGCCGACTCGGCGTTTGCCATCCTCGCCATCTCGCTCGACGCCAAGGATTTTACCTTTACCAAGGCGGGCAACGACTTCATCGCCAAGTACCATGTCGACATGGTCGCCCAGCGCCTCGGCCTGCCGCCGATCCACCTGAGCCAGGACGAGCAGATCCGGGTCCGGACCTATGCCGAGACGCAGCGGGCGGATGAAAGTCTCCTGTTTCAGAAGATCATCCGACTCCCTCCCGGGCGTTACCTGTTCGGCGTCAGCCTCACCGATGCCGGCTCGTCCCGCCGGACCCAGGCGGCGGAGAGTCTCTTCGTCCCCAGCTTCGCGCCGGGCACCCTGTCGAGCCCCTTCTTTACCTACCAGGTCAAGGGCCGTGGAGCCCGCAGCGAAATCCCCACCGCCATCGTCAATCCGCGCGGCACCGCGGCCTTCGGCGGTGACACGCTGCTGGCGTACGTCGAAGGGTACGACATCACGGAGGCCCGCGCGGTCCCGTTCGAATTGCGCGACGAACGCGACAGCACGGTGCTCCGGGGCAATCTGCATTTCACCGGCGGCCTGCCGCTCGAGGCCCACGCCATCCGGATCAAGTCCGACAGCGTGCCGCTGGGCGTGCTCCACCTCGTGGTGGACCCGGGCCCGAATCAGCGGGTGACGGGACTGCTGGTGTCGCTCTCGTCGGCCTGGCTGGTGACGAACTACGACGAGATGATCACGCTGCTCAAGTATTTCGGGCCCACGGAGCAGCTCACGGCCCTGAAGAAGGCCTCTCCCGAGGACCGCCCGGCCCTCTGGCGCAAGTTCTGGCACGATACCGACCCGAATCCGGAAACGCCGGAGAACGAAGCGATCGAGTCCTACTTCAGCCGCCTGGCCGTCGCCAACCAGGCCTTCAAGGGCGAGGGCATGCCCGGTTGGAGGACCGATCGCGGTGAGGTCTACATCACTCTGGGCCCGCCGGACGAGACTTACGATTCCACCCCGGAGGGTACCTCGCGGGTCATCCGCTGGATCTACCTGAGCTATCCGCTCACGGTCTATTTCGAGGACCCCAACGGCTTCGGCCGCTACCTCCTCACGCCCAGCAGCCGTTCCGATTTCGATCCGGTGGCGGCCCGGGTGCGCCGTTCCGGCCCGCCGAGTTGAGCGGCCCCGCCCTGAGACCGCCGGAGGGGCCGCCCCGGCTCTTCCTGATCGACGGCTATGCCCTGATCTATCGCGCCTTCTTCGCGCTGATCACCCGGCCGCTGCGCACAAGCAAGGGTGAGAACACCTCGGTCGCCTGGGGCATCGCGAACTTCCTGCTCCGCCTCCGCGAGCAGCACAGGCCCGAATTCCTCGCCTGGGTCAACGACGCCGGCGACTCCTTCCGGACCGAGCGCTACCCCGAATACAAATCCACCCGCGAAAAACTCGATGCCGAGCTTCAGGCCGATTTCGACCGCTCGGTGGAGCGGGTCAGTGAACTGCTGACCGCCTTCCGGGTCCCGCTGGTCAGCGTCGACGGCTACGAGGCGGATGACGTGATCGCCACGCTGGCCGATCGCGGCGCAGATCGCGGCTGGCAGGTCGTCATCGTTTCGGGCGACAAGGATTTCTACCAGCTGATCCGCCCTCGAGTGGCGCTGCTCAACCCCGGCCGCGGCGGGCCGGCCGCCGTCGAGGAGCAGTGGGTCGATGAGACGAACGCCAGCGAGCGGCTGGGCGTGCCGCCGTCGCAGGTGATCGACTACCTGAGCCTGGTGGGAGATTCAGCCGACAACGTGCCGGGGGTGAAGGGCATCGGCGAAAAGGGAGCGGTGCAGCTGCTCACGGAGTTCGGATCGCTGGACCGGATTCTTGAGCACGCAGCCGAGATTCCCGGCAAGCGCGCCCGTGAAGCATTGCTCGCGGGTGCCGATTCGGCCCGGCTCTCGCGCGAGCTGGTCACCATCATGCGGAATGTGCCGTTCGATCTCGACATGACCACGCTGGTGGAGGGGGTGCCGGACAAAGCCGCCTTGGTCAAGCTCTTCGCCGAGCTGGAATTCCACTCCCTGGCGCGGAAGATGAGTGAAGGGACGGCCGCGGCTCCCGAGGCGCCTCTGGGCGAAGGATCGGCCGCTGCTCCCGCGGACACCGCTGCGCCCGCCGCCCTGGCGCCTCCTCCGTTCGCGGTGAAGGTGCTGGACGATCCCGCGGAGCTCCCGGACCTCGTCGCCCGGCTCCGGCAGTCCCCGCTGGTTTCGCTCGACACCGAGACCAGCTCGCTCGAGCCGCACGATGCCGAGCTCATTGGCCTCGGCCTCTCGATCGGTCTCGACGAAACCTGGTATCTCCCGTTCGGACACCGCCCTCCCGACGGCGCCCTCGCCGCACCTGCACCGGTCCGGAACCTTCCTGCCTTCGACAGTGCCGCGCTGGCGGCGCTGCGCGAGGTGCTGGCCGACCCGGCGGTGCCCAAGGCGGGTCACAACATCAAGTACGACTGGCAGGTGCTGCGCCGCGCCGGCGTGGAGCTCGGCGGGCTGGCCTACGACTCGATGCTGGCAAGCTTCGTGGTGGATCCCGGGCGCCGCTCCCACGGCATCGACACCCTGAGCCTCGAGCACCTGGGCCGCACGATGCGGAGCTTCACCGACCTCACGGGCAAGGGAAAGGCCCAGATCCCCTTCGCCGAAGTCCCGGTGAGCGAGGCGGCGGCGTACTGCGGGGCGGACGCGGCGACGGTGCTGGCCCTGCGTGATGTCTTTGCGCCCACGGTCAAGGGCCATGCACTGGAGCCGCTGCTGCAGACCATTGAGCTGCCGCTGGTCCGTGTGCTGGTGGACATGGAATGGGCGGGAGTGGCCATCGACCGGGCCCGGTTCGCGGAGCTTGCGGTGGAGCTCGCCGGCGATCTGGCGCGTCTCGAACGTGAGATCGCCGAACTGGCGGGCAGCGAGCTCAACCTCAACAGCCCGAAGCAGCTGGCCGTGCTGCTGTTCGAGAAGCTGCAGCTGCCGGTTCAGCGCCGCACCAAGACCGGCCCTTCGACCGATGCCGAAGTGCTCGAGCTGCTGGCGGACATGGGGCACGAAGTGCCGCGCCGCATCATGGAGTATCGCGAGCTGCAGAAGCTGAAATCGACCTACGTGGATGTCCTGCCGCTGAGCATCAACAGGACGACCGGCCGGATCCACACCTCCTACAATCAGACCGGGGCGGCGACCGGGCGGCTCTCTTCGAACGATCCCAATCTGCAGAACATCCCCATCCGGACCCGTCGTGGCGAGGAAATCCGGCGGGGGTTCGTTCCCGCCCCGGGCTGCAAGTTCGTGGTGGCGGACTATTCGCAGATCGAGCTCCGCCTGATGGCGCACCTCTCCGGGGACGCGGCGTTCGTGAAGGCGTTCAAGGAGGGGGGAGACATTCACCGGCAGACGGCATCCATCATCTTCAACGTGCCGCTGGACCAGGTCACCGGCGAGATGCGCTCCCGGGCCAAGACGATCAATTTCGGCACAATCTACGGACAGGGCGCCTTTTCACTCGCCAAGATGCTGGGCATTTCCCAGGAAGACGCCCGGAACTTCATTGCCCAGTACTTCGAGCGGTTCAGCGGTGTCCGGGCCTATCTCGACCGGCAGGTGGAGCTGGCCCGGGAGCGGGGTTACGTGGAAACCCTGTTCGGCCGGCGGCGTTATATCCCCGAGATCCGGGACAAGAATTTCAACCAGCGCGCCTTCGGTGAGCGGCTGGCGGGCAACAGCCCTCTGCAGGGCTCCGCCGCGGACCTGATCAAGATTGCCATGCGCCGGCTGCATGACGCGCTGGCCGGGGCGGGGCTCAAGGCGCGCCTGCTGCTCCAGGTGCACGATGAACTGGTGGTGGAAGCGCCCGAGGCGGAGGTCGCCCGCGTGGTGCCGATGATCCGGGAGGCGATGGAAGGCGCGGTCACGCTCAACGTGCCGCTGGTCGTCGATGTAGGGGTCGGGCCAAACTGGCTCGATGCCAAGAAGGGATGAGGTGCCGGCTTACGACTGATTGAGGCTCGCCGAATCCCTCCGCAGGGGAGCGACCGGGCGCCGCACCCCCGGCCACCAGTTCCACCGTCCCGCCAGGTGCATGATCGCCGGCACCAGCACCATGCGAATCAGGGTCGCATCGAGCAGCACCGCGACCGCCAGCCCGAATCCCACGAACTGCATCGCGAGCACCCGGGCAAAGGCAAAGACGCCGAAGACCAGGATCATGATCAGCGCGGCCGAAGTAATCGTGGTCGCGGTGGCGCTCAATCCCTCCTGGGTGGCGCGGTCATTGTCGCCGGTCCGGTCGAAGGCCTCCTTCACCCGGCTCAGCAGGAACACCTCGTAGTCCATGCTGAGACCGAACACCACCGCGAACACCAGCACCGGCACGACGACGAAAATGGCCGCGGCGGGACCGGCGAGTCCGAGCAGCGCGGAGCCATACCCCATCTGGAACACCAGGACGATGAGTCCGAAGGTGGCCGCGACCGAGAGCGAATTCATGATGACGGCCTTGATCGGCACCAGCACCGATCGGAAGGCTACGGCCAGCATCACCCCCGTAACGGCCAGGATCAGCGTCACCAGCAGCGGGAATTGGGCAACGAGCAGATCCTGCACATCGAGGGCAGAGGCGGTATAGCCCCCGACGAACACCCTGGTGTCCTTGAGCGCCTTGGACCGCCCCGCGGCAATCCGCCTTACCGCGCGGGTGACTTCCATGGTGGTCGTCATCGATGTGGTGTCACGGACCTGGATGTCCATCAGCGTGACGCGGGCGTCGGGACTCAGGTACGCGTCGAGGAAGTCGGGCAGTTGGCTCCGGGCCGAGGCCAGGTCGCTGTACAGGAGGGAGTAGGACAGCAGTGAGGTCCCGGGCTTCACGTCAACCAGGCTTCGCACCTGCGCAATCCGCGGGTCGGCGTGGAGCGAATCGGAGAGCCGCTGCAGTCCGCGCAGGGACGTGGCGCTCACCGCCGTCTGGCCAGGGGGAAATTCGACCACCAGCCGGATCGGGATGATCACCCCGCCGGCACCCATCTGCTCCAGGTCGGCCACACCCTGGCCAGCCTCGGTCTGCGTCGGCCACCAGTGCCGCGCCGGAAGGCCGATCCGGATCCAGGCCACGGGTGCGGTGAGCAAGGCCACGGCAATGCCGCCCAGGACCAGCGCCCGGCGCGGATGCCGCCCGAGGCTCCGGGCCCATTTTTCCCAGACGCCGGGGGCGTGATACCAGGTCAGTCGCCGCGCCAGCCAGCGGGGCCGGTCGATCTGGCGGCCCAGGACCGCCAGCAGCGCCGGCAGCAGCGTGATCGAGAGCAGCACGGCCATTCCCACCACCACCAGGCCGCCGATGCCGACGCTGCGGGTATCGGTGAGCGGGGTGAGCAGCAGGGCACCGAATCCGACCACCACTGTGAGTCCCGAAGTGATCACCGCACTCCCCGCCGTGACCAGGGCCCGGTGGGCGGCCTCCCGGCGCCGCAGTCCCCGGTTGAGCTCCTCGCGGAACCGGGTCACGATCAGCAGCGAATAGTCGATGCCGACGCCCAGTCCCAGCATGCTGGTCATGTTCAGCACGAACACCGACATCGGTGTGAACTGGGCGAGCACCGTGATGATCGCGAGCGTGGTCCAGATGGCCATGAAACCGACCAGCAGCGGCAGCAGTGCGGCGATCAGCGCCCCGAAGGCGAGCAGCAGAATGCCCATGGTGAGCGGCAGCAGCCGGAGCTCGCCGCGCTTGGAGTCGGCCGCCGTGATGCTGCGGACATCGAGATCGAGCGGTGATCGGCCCGTGACCCGGACCTGGTACCGCATGGTGTCGACCGAGAACCGCTCCAGGGTCGCGGCAATGACCCGGCGCACGGGCATCACCAGCTGGGAGGAGCTGTCTCCGCTCATCGCGGTGAGCGCAAGGAGGACGAAGGTGCTGCGCCCGTTGCGGCCGATGAAGGTGCTGTCGTGGGTGGCCCGGATCGTCGCGCGGCCGTCCGGCGAGAGGAACGTCGTGTCCTCGCCAGGACGGTAGTACACCAGCCCGTGCACGTAGGACTGGCGGCTCAGCGCCGCGACGAGGCTGTCGAGGACCAGCCGGGGGAACGGCTGGTCGATGGGATCGGGAGCGGTGAAGGTGACCGCGAAGAGATCGCTGAGCGAGCGGGAAAACCGCACTCGCAGCAGTTCTTCCGCCTGGGAGGACTCGGTGACCTGGCGGGTGGCGCCACCGACGTTGAGGACCTCCAGGACCCGGGAGCCGTTCTTGAACGCCAGGGCGCCGAGCAGCAGCCAGCCGACGATGATCCACCACCGATACCGGATCACCGCTCGGGCTAGCAGTTCCTTCACTCGCTGTCTCCGGGATTGAAGCCGCTGGTCGCTGCGACCACTGTCAATGGTAGATCGGCCGGAATGTTACGGAACTCTCCAGAGGGACGCCAGCCTGACGGCACGATTCCCGCAACATTCCGCTGCCATGGGTCGCTTCATCCTGATTCTGCTGATACTTATGCTCGCCGGGGTGGCGGTCACCGAACACCTGGTGAAGCAGGACGCTGGGGCTCTCCTGCAGGCTGCCATGCCCGATCTCGCCGGCACGCCGAATTCGAGACACGCTCCCGATTCACTCTCCGAAGGTGCCTCGGCCAGGGCGCTGGTCAGCCCCGGCAGCCCGCCCTTTGCCCCGCTGTCCCCGAGGGTGCGCGCCTCGATCCGTGAGCAACTGACTCTCGAAGGTCGCAACAGCTATCTCGACTCGCTGCTTCTCGCCAGCGACTCCATGCTGCGGCGCTGGCCGGAGGCGCCCGATGTTCCCCTGACGGTTTCCATCGCTCACCCTGGCTGGGACGGCCGGGGTGTCGACCTCAGCAACGACGTCCAGCGCGCCCTCGATGTCTGGAGCGGACTCGGACTCGGCTTCCGGTTCGCGGTGAGGGACGACACCACCGGCGTCGATATCCTGTTCACCTGGGTTGAAGGGCTGGAAAAGAACCGAACCGGGGAGACGAACCTCAGCTGGGATCGCTCCGGCAGCGTTCGCCGGGCGCGGGTGCTGCTCGCGCTGCGCGGTCCCGATGGCGAGTTCCTGACCGAGGCCGAGCGGCGCACCGTCGCATTGCATGAGATCGGTCATGCCCTGGGCCTGCCCCATTCCGGGGACACCGGCGACGTCATGTACCCCGCCTCCCGGCAGGGCGCGCTTTCGCCGCGCGACCGCGAGACGCTCCGCCTGCTGTACAGTCTTCCCCTCGGCAGTATCAAGGGAAGCAGCCCCGGCGAGGGGAACTAGCGCCAGATCAGCAGGAGGGAGATTCTCAACCATCAGGTTGATAATCCCAGCTGCGAGTCTCCTGTCAGAGCGGCTCCCTGAGTGTATTGCAAGACCAATTGACAGTATCAATTACTACTACCCCGCGCGAACGACTCCCTCCACCCCACTCAGCAGCTCGTACCTGCCTCCCTCCGAAGACGGCCCGATACCTGCTGATTAAATCAGCAGAACTTCAACCCGTCTCTGGAGTTGATCTCTTGACCGAGACCGCCGCCGGCAGCCCAGCCCCGCACCGTGCCTTGCACCGCGCCTTCGCGGTGCTCACGGTGCTGCTGCTGGGTGGGCCTGTTGCGGCAGCCGCCCAGGAGTACCAGCAGGTCGACGCTGTCGTAAAGCACGGGATCCGCGAGGGGCTCTATCCCGGCGCGGTGGTGGTCATCGGCCGGCGGGACACTGTGCTTTACTCGCAGGGCTTCGGGCACCTGACGTGGGGAACCCGCTCGCCCCGCCCTACGCCGACCGGCACCCTCTGGGATCTGGCCTCGCTCACCAAGGTGGTGGCGACCACCAGCAGCATGATGGTTCTCGTCGAGAACGGTGCCGTCGACCTGGATGCGCCCATCTCCCGATACCTCCCCCGCTTCGTATCCAGCGGCACCGATCCTCGGCGCGGCCGGGTCACCGTGCGGATGCTGCTCGATCACACCAGTGGCCTGCCGGCCTGGCGACCGTTCGTCCATCTCGCCCGGACTCGCGAAGCCGCGCTCACGCTGCTGTACTCGACGCCGCTCGCCCGCTCGCCCGGGGACACCGCCGTCTATAGCGATCTCAACGCCATCCTGCTGGGTGAACTGGTGCATACCGTGAGCGGGGAACCGCTCGACCGCTTCGCCGCGCGGAACGTGTTTCAGCCTATCGGCATGAGCCGGACGCTGTTCAAGCCGCCCCGCTCGATGTGGCGCGACGCCGCCCCCTCGGCAGTGTACCGCGGGCGCCCGGTCGTGGGCGTGGCGAACGACGGCAATGCGGTGCGGCTGGGCGGCGTTGCAGGACATGCCGGCCTCTTCTCCACCGGCTCGGACCTGGCGCGCTACGCCCAGGCATGGCTCGGCTACGGCCGCACCGGCACAGGCGTCATGGCGGACCCCGCGACCGTGCTGGCATTCCTGCAGCGCACCCCGGCCAGCGGAACCCGGCTGCTCGGGTGGGACACGGCCGATACGCTGATGGCTGATCCCAGTGTCTTCGGCACCCGCCTCACCCCATCGGCCTATGGACACACCGGATGGACCGGCACCGAACTGTGGGTCGATCCCGGGCAGGACCTGTTCATGGTCTTCCTCACCAACCGGAGCTACAAGCCGCGCGGTGGCCGTTCGATCGAGCGGCTGCGGGAGCTCCGGGCGCATCTCTCGGATGCGGTAGTGGCAAGCACGACGGCGGCGGCAAGCCCGATGCATCAGGGGCGCTGACGCCCGCTTGCGTGTGCCGGCGGATGCCGGCAGTTTTCGCCGCAATCAGGAAGGCGGCACCGCCATGCAGACCCAGGAATCGATCCGCAAAGCCCTCCGGCAGGTGCGGGATCCCGAACTCAATCTGAACATCATCGACATCGGACTCGTCTACGACGTCGCCGTGACCGACACAGGCGACGTGAAAGTCCAGATGACGCTCACCTCTCCCGGCTGTCCTTCGGGAGCGGAAATCGTGGCGGACGTCAAGCGCACGATCGAGGAGTTGGAAGGGGTGGGACAGGTAGAAGTGGAAATCGTCTGGGAACCGTACTGGACCCCGGAGCGGATGGATCCCCGGATCAGGGCCTTCCTCGGCAACTGAGGGCGTTCAACCCGCGGTCGCCAGGGCCGCGAGCAGTTCCTTCCCCAGGACCTCCACCTGCCAGCGGCGGATATCGGGAACCGTGGCCAGCTCCTCGCTGGTCTGCGGGCGGAGGCGGGCGGCTCCCTCGAGAATGGCATTCGGACACAACACGCCCGTGGCCAGGCCGATCCGTTCGGCGGCGGCGTTGCGCGCCGTCTTGAGGCGCTCGAGCGCCGCGTCGAATTCCGGATCCCGCGCGGGCCGGCGGCCACGCTCGATGACCGGGAGCGAGTCGAGCGAGCCGGCCACACCCCGTCGCACGGCCGCGAGCAGATCGGCGCCGCGCCGTTCGATGCCCTCCGGGGTGAGTCCCGGAATGCCCCGCAATCCCTCGGCGTGCTCCGGCATCCGCTGCGCCAGCGCCAGCAACGCCTCGTTCCCCAGTACCCGGAAGGTGGCGCGATCGAGGTGGGACGCCGTCTGCTCCCGCCACTGGTACAGCTCGCGCAGCACCAGGAGATGCTTCCCCTTCAGGAGCTTGGCCCCCTTGAGGCGGAGGAAAGCCTCTTCCTTTGGCCCCGGCTCACTCCACCCCACCTCCTCCAGCAGGCCGAACTCCTCCTCGGCCCAGCTGAGGCGGCCGCGATCGCGCAGCTGGGCTTCCAGCAGGTCGCGCAGGGCCGGAAGGTGCATCGTATCCGCAGCGGCGTAGGCCAGCATGCCGGGACTGAGCGGCCGGAGCGACCAGTCGGCTCGCTGGTATTTCTTGTCGAGCCTCACCCCGAAATACTTCTCCAGCAGCGCGGCGAGCCCGATGGCCGGCTCGTTGAGCAGTTCCGCCGCCACCTTGGTATCGAAAATGTGCCGCACCCGGAACCCATAATCCCGGTCGAGGATCCGGAGATCGTAGTCCGCGTCATGGAACAGGATTTCGATGGCCGGATCGGCCAGGATGCGGCCCAGGCCACCCAGGTCCGCCAGGGCCAGCGGATCGAGCACCCCGGTGCGGGTCCGGGAAGAGACCTGGACCAGGTAGATCCGGTCATGATAGCGGTGGAAACTCGCCGCCTCGGTATCCACGGCCACCAGCGCTTCGCCCGTCAACTCGGCGAAGAGCCGGCCCGCGGCGGTGGGATCCGTCAGCAGCTCGACTGGCTGGCTCAATCGGGGCTTCTCACCTTTTCGAGTCCCGCCGCAATTTCCTCGAGTGCCTTGGCCAGCGTCTTGTAGAACTCCGCGTCGGCCTGCGGGGTGCCGCCCATGGCGGCATCCATCTGGATCTTGCGGGCCAGCCGGGC
>DATEHG010000091.1:0-5282 GCA_035279705.1 Gemmatimonadales bacterium | reverse complement strand
TTTCGAAGTACATTGGTGCGGTCAGGTCCGTGTCGCGTGTCGTGAGTGCGGCGAGGTGTCCGGCCAGAGCGCCTGGCGGGTCTGCTCGCGATCGGTGTTCAACTGGGCCATGAGCTGGTCGACGGAGCCGAATTTCCGGGTGTCCCGGAGCCGGCTGACCCACTCCACCTTGACCCATTCGCCGTAAAGGTCCCCGGCGAAATCCAGCAGGTGCACCTCCACCGTCCGGCTGCCCTCGCCGAAGGTGGGCCGGGGCCCCTGGTTCAGCATTCCCCCTGCCCTTCCTCCCCGCCATTCCACCCAGGCGGCGTAGACACCGTCCGGCGGCATGAGCTTGCGGGGCGGCACCTCTCCCAGATTGAGCGTCGGGATCCCGATGGTCCTTCCCCGTCCCGCCCCTGGCACCACCCGTCCGCTCACCGAATACGGCCGCCCGAGAAGTCTGGCCGCGCCAGACAGATCGCCACCGGCCACTGCCCGGCGGATCTGGGTGCTGGAGATCGGGTGCCCGCCGATTTCCACCGGCGGAACGACATCCACCAGGAACCCGTCGCTGCTGCCCAGGCGGCGAAGCGTCTCGACATCGCCGCTCCGGGCCCGGCCGAAGCCGTGGTCGTGCCCGATGACCAGCTCCTGCATGCCGCAGCGCTCCCGAAGCACTTCGCGGACGAACTGTTCGGGGCTGTAGGCGGCGAGTTCCCGGTCGAAGCGCAGGAACACCACGTAGTCGAGCCCGGTTTCGGCCAGAGCCTCACGCCGCTCTTCCGCGCTGGTCAGCAACGGGGGTGCCGCCTGAGGATTGACGATCTCGAGCGGGTGCGGCTCGAACGTGACCAGCACACTCGCCCGTCCCGCCTGCCGGGCCCGCTCCACGATTTCCACCAGCACCGCGTGGTGCCCGAGGTGGACGCCGTCGAAGGTGCCCACGGTGACCGTGGTCCCTTCCGGGTGCCGCGGCAGCAGCCAGCTCATGCCGCCGGCTCCAGGACGACCACCGGGTGCAGCAGCCGGTCGCGTGACTCGGCGATGGCCACGAGCCGTCCATCGAGCACCAGCGCCACCCGGCCCTCCATCCCATCGGCCGACACAGCCCGGCCATGCCCCACCGCCGCCGCCTCGGCCGCTGTCAGGAGCCGGACCCGGATATTGCCCAGGACCGCGACCGGATCGAGCTGTGGTGTCTCCGGCGTCAGCGCCTCCAGCGGCACCGCATCCCGCAGATCGAGCACCCCGATCCGCTCGCGGCGCAGCGCCGTCAGGTGCGCCGCACCGCCCAGTCGCTCGCCGAGGTCGCGGGCAATGCCCCGGAGGTACGTCCCCGCGCTCACCGTGGCGCGGAACTCCACCTCTTGGCCGCTGATCCCGATCAGGGCGATGTCGTGCACCTCGATCTCGACGGGCGCGAGCTCGGTCATCTCGCCGCGGCGCGCGAGCTCATAACTCCGCTCTCCCTGCACCTTCTTGGCACTGAAGGGTGGCGGCCGCTGGGCGGAGCGGCCGAGGAAACCGGCCAGCGCGGCCTCGACCTGTTCCCGGGTCGGCTGCCATTCCGGTGGAGCGATGCGCACGGTGGCACCGGTCAGGTCATCGGTATCCGTCGCGCTGCCGAACCGGGCCGTGGCCAGGTACGTCTTGGCTTCCGCTTCGACGAAACGGGCCAGCCGCGTCGCCCGCCCGAGAAGGACGACCAGGAGGCCCGTCGCAAAGGGATCGAGCGTGCCGGTGTGCCCCACCGACCGGGTCCGGCGAATCCGGCGGACCCGCGCAATCACATCGAAGCTGGTCAGCCCCGCCGGCTTGTCGATCAGCAGCGCTCCACTCAGGACGGATTCTCCGGCGCGGGCTCATCCTGCTTGAGCTCGCTGAGGAGCTGGTTGATCCGCGCCGCCTTTTCCTGGCCCCGGTCCAGCTCGAAGTGAAGCTCGGGTACCGTCCGCGTGCTCAGGGCCTTGGTGAGACGACTGCGCAGGTAGCCCGCTGCACTCTTCAGCCCCTCGATGGCGCGCGTCTTGTCCTGCTCTTCTCCCATGACGCTCACCGCCACCGTGGCGTGGGAGAGTTCGTTGGTGACCCGCACCCCCGTGACGGTGACGAACCCCACCCGCGGATCGCGGACATCGTGCACCAGCGCATCTGCCACCACCTGGCGCACCGTTTCCGCCACCTGCTCCGGCCGCCGCGACTTGCCTCTCATAGCCAGTTCACCACCGTATCGATTACCCTGGCCCCGTCGGCCTCGGCGACCAGCCGGTCCGCCGTGCGGAGCGTGCCTTCGACCACGGCTCGGTCGCTGCCGACGACGGCACAGCTGATTTCGGCCCGCTGCCAGAGGTCCTGCTCACCCGTTTCCGCCACGGAAGCGTTGCACTCCCGGCGCAGCGCGGCCTTGAGCCGCTGCAGCACGGAGCGGCGGTCCTTGAGCGACTGGGCGGCCTCGATGTGGAGCTGCCAGCTTTGCACCGCGATGATCATGGCACCCAGCGATTGAGGGATGGGGGGATTGAAGGAGGCACGCGCCCATCCCCCCATCCCGACATCCCCCCATCAATGCCTCAGCCCTGCGCCGCCTCGGCCGACTCGGCCAGGGTCCGCTTGATCGCCTCCATCCGGAAGGCCTCGATCACGTCCCCGACCTTGAGGTCGTTGTAGTTCTCGACGCCGATGCCGCACTCCAGCCCCTCGCGCACTTCCTTCACGTCGTCCTTGAAGCGCTTGAGGCTGCCCAGCCCGCCGGTGAAGACCGGCACGCCGTCCCGTACCACCCGGACCTTCGCGGTCCGGCTGATGACGCCGTTCCGGACCATGCAGCCCGCGATCGTGCCGATCTTGCTGACCTTGAAGAGCTGCTGAACCACGGCCTCGCCCAGGACGGTTTCCTTCTCTTCCGGCTTGAGCAGGCCTTCGAGCGCGTTCTTCACGTCCTCGACGGCTTCGTAGATGATCCGGTACAGCCGGACATCCACCTGCTCGCGTTCGGCTGCGGCGCGGGCGTTGGCGTCGGGCCGCACATGGAAGCCCAGGACAATGGCGCCGGACGCCTTGGCCAGCAGAATGTCGCTCTCCGTGATGGCACCGACGCCGCGATGAATCACGTCCACCCGGACTTCGCCGGTGCGCAGCTGGGCCAGCGCGTCGGCCAGCGCTTCGGCCGGGCCGCCCTGGTCTGCCTTGATGATGATGCGGAGCGCGCTGACCTGGCCTTCCTTGAGCGCCCGCCCGATGTCCTCGAGCGTGCCGCCACGGCCGGTCCGGCGGTTGACCGCCTCCCGCTCCAGGCGCTGGCGCTTCTGGGCGATGTCGCGGGCCTCGACGGCATCGGTCATGACCGTGAAGCCATCGCCCGCTGCCGGGACGCCTTCGAAGCCGAGCACCTGCACCGGAATCGAGGGGCCGGCCTCCTTCACCGTCTTGCCGCGCTCGTCGAACAGCGCCCGTACCCGGCCGCTGAACTTGCCGCAGATGAAGTTGTCGCCCACCCGCAGGGTACCCTTCTGGACCAGCACCGTGGCGAGGGGACCCTTGCCGGCATCCAGCGTGGCTTCGAGCACAGTGCCCTGGGCTCGGCGCTCCGGATTGGCGGTGAGATTCAGGATTTCGGCCTGCAGCAGGATCTGCTCGAGCAGCGCGTCCACCCCGGTGCCCTTCTTGGCGGAAATCGCGGTGGACAGCGTCGTGCCGCCGAAGTCCTCGAGCACGACCTGGTGCTGCAGCAGGTCCTGCTTGACCTTCTGCACGTTGGCCGTGGGCAGATCGATCTTGTTGATGGCCACGATGATCGGCACGCCGGCGTTCTTGGCGTGGCTGATCGCCTCCACCGTCTGCGGCATGACCTGGTCGTCGGCCGCCACCACCAGCACGACGATGTCCGTGACCTGAGCGCCGCGGGCCCGCATGGCGGTGAACGCCTGGTGACCGGGGGTATCGAGGAACGTGATGGAGCGCTGGTCCGCCAGCGTGACGTGATAGGCGCCGATGTGCTGGGTGATGCCGCCCGCCTCCCCCGCTACGACGGAGGCCTTCCGGATGTAGTCCAGCAGTGACGTCTTGCCGTGGTCGACATGGCCCATGATGGTGACCACCGGGGGCCGCGCCACCGCCGCTTCGACCGCCTCGGCCTCGGGAGCCTTTTCGGACTCGGCAACGTACTCCTGTTCGCGCACTGCCTCGAACCCGAACTCCGAGGCGATCAGTTCGATCTGGTCGAAGTCGAGCCGCTGGTTCACGGTGACCATGAGGCCCAGCTCCTTGAACGCCAGCTGGACGATCTGGCTGGGCGGCACCTTCATGATCGTGGCCAGCTCGGAGACCGAGATGAACTCGTTGACCCGGATCCGGGTCTTCTCCTTCTCGCGCTCCACGGCCTGCCGGGCCATTTCGTTCTCATACGCTGAGGAGTCCCGGACTCCACGCTTGCCACGCGCCGAGCCCCGCATCCCCTGCAGGGTCCGGAGGATGTTGGCCTGCACCGCGTCCTGGTCGACCTGGTTCCGCTTGCCCTTCTTCCCCCTCTTGTTGCCACCCTTCTGCGCGTCGGGACCGAAGTTGCGGGTCCGGTCTGCCGGAGCCGCCGGGCCTTCCCCGCGGGGCTGGCGCGGTGCCGGTGGCGCACTGCTGCTGAACACGGGGCGCGGAGCACGCCCTGGAGGACCACCCTGGCGGCTGCCACCCGCCGGCGGCGGAGCCGGCCGCGGCACCCGGGCCGGAATGAAGGCCGGTCGCTGCGGGGTCGAGGGAGCCGGCGGTGCCGATGAAGCGGCCGGCGGAGGGGGCGCAATGAACGGGTCGGCGGGGCGGGTCGAAGCGGGACGCGCGGGAACGACCACCGGGGTCTCTTCCTCGGCCGGTGCCGGAGGGAGGTCCCGGAACAGCGCCTTGGCCCGCTCCTCGAGGGAGGCAGCCGAGCGCAGCTCTTCGACCTCGATCTTCGGCTCGATCTCGAGCGACAGCTTTTCCGCAGCCAGGCGCTCCGACTCCTGCTGCGCCTCGGTCTCGGCCACTTCGGCGGCCGTGCGGCGGCGCTTGGCCGGCTTGACCTCCTCGGTCGACGGCTCTGCGTCAGCCGCCTTGCTCCGGCGGCGTCCCTTCTTGGCCGCCGGCTCCTCGGCCTGAGCCTTTCGCTTTTCGCGCTCCCAGCGCACCCGCACCGCCGAGACCTGGTCGCCCTCCAGCGCGGACATGTGGCTGCGCACCACGACGCCCATGTCCTTGAGCATGCCGAGGAGCTGCTCGGAAGGGATGCCGAATTCGGCGGCGAGATCATGTACTCGGGTCTTGACCACTCA
>DATEHG010000090.1:0-6970 GCA_035279705.1 Gemmatimonadales bacterium | reverse complement strand
TCGGCGGATTCGGGGGCGGGGGCGGGTTCAGCGGCGGCGGAGCGGGAAGGAGCTTCTGAAATGCATTCATCGATCGAGGCGCAGCTGGCACCGCTGCTCAAGGAGCTCGATAGCGGGTTCGGCTCCGGCTACTCGGCAATCCTGTTCGGTTCCGCCGCCCGCGAGGACTTCGTGCCGGGGCATTCCGACGTCAACCTGATGCTTGTGCTGCCGGTGCTCGATGCGGCTGCGCTGCGCAAACTCTCGCCGGCATTTGCGCGCTGGCGGAAAACGGGCAATCCGCCGCCGCTGCTCCTCACGCCTGCGGAACTGGTGCGGTCCGCCGACGCCTTCCCGCTCGAGATTCATGATCTCAAGAGTTCGCATGTCGTCGTGCGCGGGGCGGATCCTCTGCCGGGCCTCGCGGTCCGGCCAGCGGACCTCCGGGTGGCGCTGGAGCGGGATGCGCGGGGCAAGCTGCTGCGGCTGCGCCAGGGCTACGCCGAGGCGGAAGGGAAGGGCGACCGGCTCACGCAGCTGGCCCGGCTGACCGTCGGCGGGGTGCTGCTCCTCTGCCGGGCTGTCCTGGCCCTCGCCCGGCGCCCGGTGCCAGCCGATCCGGTGGCCATGATCGGCGACGTGGCCGGCCTGGCGGGCTTTCCGCCCGCGGCGCTGGCCGAACTCGCGGCGCGGCGGGGCGAGGGCTCCTGGCGCTGCACCCCCGAACGCTTCGAGGCCTACCTGGCCACCGTCGAGCGGCTGGTGGGCTTCCTGGATGAACTTCACATGGGAGAACAGTGATGCGACGCAACCGGTTCCATCCCCTCATGGTGGCGGCGGTGGTCCTCGGCCTGAGCGGCTGCGGCTACAACCAGATCCAGACGCTGGACGAGCGGGTCAACAAGGGGAAAGCGGATATCTCGGCCCAGCTGCAGCGGCGGGCGGACCTCATTCCCAACCTGGTGAATACGGTCAAGGGAGTCACCAAGCAGGAGGACACCGTCTTCATCTCGATCGCCAATGCCCGGGCCAAGCTCTCCGGCGCCATCCAGTCGGGCAGCCCGCAGCAGATGGCCGAGGCCAACGAGGCGCTGAACGCGCCGCTGGGCCGGCTGCTGGCGATCGCGGAGGCCTACCCCACGCTCAAGTCGAGCGAGAATTTCCGGGCGCTTCAGGATGAACTCACCGGGACGGAAAACCGGATCGCGGTGGCCCGGACCGACTACAACGGCGCGGTGAACGACTTCAACGGGTATATCCGCCGGTTCCCGTATAACATCACGGCCAAGATCTTCGGCCATTCGACTCCGCGCGAATACTTCCAGGCGCAGGCCGGGGCGGAGGCGGCGCCGGAGGTGAAGTTCTAGCGGGGGAGCAGGGAGCGGGGAGCAGGAACAATCCCTGTTCAGAGATACAGGATGCGAAAAAGAGCCTCCAGGGGAAATCCCGGAGGCTCGTTCGTTTTCGTGCGACTGCTCCCTGCTCACCGCTCCCGGCTCCCTGTCAGTCGACGATCGCCTCCGGCAGCACGTAGCGGAGCGGATCGACGGGCTTGCCGTTCACGTGCACTTCATAGTGCAGGTGCGGGCCGGTGGCGAGGCCGGTGTTCCCGACCAGGGCGACCCGGTCCCCGCGGTGCACCACCTGGCCGCGGTGGACGAGGAGGCGCGAGGCGTGCGCGTACCGAGTCACGATGCCGAACCCGTGGTCGATCTCGAGGGTGTTGCCGTAGCCGGTCTCCCAGCCCGCCGAGATGACGGTGCCGTCCGCCGGCGCCTCGATCGGGGCGCCCATCGGCGCGCTCACATCGATGCCCTCGTGGGGGCGATTGATGTGCAGGATCGGGTGCATGCGGGAGGAATTGAACGCGCTCGAGAGCCACCCCGCCGTCGGCATGATGGACGGCGTGGCGGAGATCCGGGCACGGTGCAGTGCCAGGCTGTCCACGGCCTCGTGGAACGAGGAAGCGAGCAGGTTGGCCCGGCGGATCAGGGCGTCGAGATCGACCCGGATTTCCCGGCTGCGGTGGTCGAGAATGCCCTCGGAGGGCGCCAGCTGGCGGACATCACGGGGGCCACCGATACCGGCCAGCTGCACCGTGGGATCATTCGGATCGAGATTGGCGAGGAGGCGGATCCGCGAATCGTGCACCGCGATGGCGCGCACGGTATCGGACAGGGCGGAAACCCGGCTGTGGAGTACACCGAGCTCTTCGGACAGGCGAGCATTTTCGCGTTCCACCCGGTCGGCCCGGGCCAGATCGAGGCTCCGGCTGACGGTGGCATATCCGAGGAGCAGCGCCCCCAGGACGAAAACAACCGCGACACCGGCGGCCATGCGCAGGAACCGCCCGGAGAGCTCGACGGCCTTCGAGACTCCGGTGCCGGGCGGTACCAGCACAATCCTCCAGCGGCGATCAGTCATTTTCAAGAGATCGGCTCCAGGCTGCCATTTCTGTAGGGTTGGCCCGACTCCCGATGATCCGGAAATGCGGTCCGGGGGGTCGAGGCGCGCATAAGATGGACCCCGCTCGCAGGCCAGTCAAGATCCGGATCGATACGTCCAACTCTTTGACTGTCCAATAGTTAAATAGTTTGTCAGTGCTTCGTTGCCTGGCCCTTCAGCCCCCCGCCCGGGCCCGCGCCACCTCGAGAAAGGAGTGGATGACAGGTCGGTCCCGATCGGTCCGCCAGGCGGCGGCAATCCGGGTTCTGGCCAGCAGGGAGGCAATGGGCAAATAGCGGACCGAAGTCCACCCCATCTTGGCCACCGAGGCCGGGATAATCGTGACCCCCATGCCCGCCTCGACCAGGCTCACCGTGGTATAGAGCTCCCGGCTTTCCTGCACCACCCTCGGCGCAAACCCGGCACTCCGGCAGAGTGCCAGCACCTGGGCGTGCAGCCCCGGGGCAATCTCCCTCGGGAAGAGCACAAATGGCTCGGCGGCGAGCGATTCGAGGCGGATCCGGCTGCGGGTCGCGAGCGGGTGACCGACGGGAACGGCCGCACGGAGCGGCTCGCTCATGACCGTCTCGAGCTCGAGCTCGGGGTCCGGGTCCGGCTGCCTCAGGAATCCGATATCCAGCTCTTCCGCCCGGAGCGCCTCGAGCTGCAGGCCGGTTGGCATTTCGCGAAGGTCAAGGCGGACCTCGGGGTAGCGCTGGCGGAATGCCCGGATGATCCGGGGGAGGGAGAGGAACATGACCGAGGCGGCAAAGGCGACCCGAAGAGGTCCCGATTCCCCCCGGGCCGCCCGGCGGACAGCCTCGACGGCCGCCGCACTCCCCTGCAGAACGCGGCCGGCATGCTCGAGCAGCGCACGGCCCGCATCGGTCAATGCGACCCGGCGGTTGGTGCGGTCGAAGAGGCGGGTGCCGAGGCCGGCTTCGAGGCGCTGGATCTGCTGG
Organism: Gemmatimonadales bacterium; assembly: GCA_035279705.1. Classification (GTDB taxonomy): domain Bacteria; phylum Gemmatimonadota; class Gemmatimonadetes; order Gemmatimonadales; family GWC2-71-9; genus DATEHG01. The sequence goes on along the minus strand of DATEHG010000090.1, from coordinate 3,584 downwards.
CTGAGGGGGGGCTGGGCAATCCCGAGCCTTGCCGCGGCCCGGCCGAAATGGAGCTCTTCGGCGACGGCGACGAAGGAGCGGAGGTGGCGGAGTTCGATTCCGGGCTTCATATCGAAAGCATATCAATAGACAAGATAAGGCATATTGGACATATAGCGCCACGGGCCCTATCGTCATAGGATTGCCGGTTGGTCCGGTCCCGCACACGTCCGCCCGGGAGCTGCCATGGCCCACGCTACTCTGCCCGCCGATGCCGAAACCGCCGATGCGTTTCCCATCATGGGCACCGACTTCGTCGAGTTCTACGTCGGCAACGCCAAGCAGGCGAGCCACTATTACCGCACGGCCTTCGGCTATCGCCTGACCGCCTACGCCGGTCCCGAGACCGGGGTGCGGGACCGGGCCAGCTATCTCCTCGAGCAGGGGCGGATCCGGCTGCTGCTCACCACCAGCATCGGCCCCGACGGTCCGGTCGCCGAGCATGTGAAGCGTCATGGCGACGGGGTGAAAGACATCGCGCTGTGGGTGGAGGACGCCCGGCTGGCCTACGAGACCGCCGTCGCTCGCGGGGCCATCGGGATCCAGCCGCCGCGGGTGCTGCAGGACGAGCAGGGGCAGGTCGTGCACGCGATCATCGGCACCTACGGCGAGACCCAGCACTCCCTGGTGGAGCGGCGGAGCTACAAGGGCCGTTTCCTGCCGGGGTACCGGCCGGTCGAGGGCGGTTACGCGCCGGCGCCGATCGGCCTCAAGTATGTCGACCACTGCGTGGGGAACGTGGAGCTGGGCCAGATGAACCGCTGGTGCCAGTACTACGAGGCCGTGATGGGGTTCCGGAACCTGATTTCCTTCGACGATCAGGACATTTCGACCGAATACTCGTCCCTCATGTCCAAGGTGGTGGCCAACGGGAACGACCGGATCAAGTTCCCGATCAACGAGCCGGCGGCGGGGAAGAAGAAATCGCAGATCGACGAGTACCTGGAGTTCTATCATGGTCCCGGTGTGCAGCACCTGGCCCTCGCCACCGACGACATCGTGGCCACCGTGACGGCCCTGCGGGACCGCGGCGTCGAATTCCTCCGCGTGCCCACCACCTACTACGACACCCTGCTCGACCGGGTGGGGCACATCGACGAGGACCTGGGGCCGCTCCGCGATCTCGGCATCCTGGTCGACCGCGACGACGAGGGCTACCTGCTGCAGATCTTCACCAAGCCGGTCCAGGACCGGCCGACGGTGTTCTACGAGATCATCCAGCGCAAAGGCGCCCGCAGCTTCGGCAAGGGGAATTTCAAGGCGCTGTTCGAGGCGATCGAGCGGGAGCAGGCCTTGCGGGGGAACCTGTAAGGCGTGAGAGGTGAGAGGTAAGAGGGGTCGGCCGTTCCCTCTCACTTCTCACCTCTCACCTTTCACCAGCATCCGGAGTTTCAGGCATGCCCATCTATCACACCCTCGGATCGATCCCGCGCAAGCGGCACACCGTCTTCCGCCGGCCTGACGGCGGCCTTTACGCCGAAGAGCTGATGGGGCACGAGGGGTTTACCGGCACCAGCGCTCTGCTCTATCACACCCACCCGCCGACCACGATCAAGAGCGTCCGCCGGGTGGCGGAGACCCGCTACGAGGCGGATCCCGACCAGACACTGCGGCACCGCCACTTCCTGACGTCCCGGCTCAAGCGCGGCGGCAGCCCCACGCTCGACCGGACTCCGCTGCTGTTCAATCCCGAAGTGGCGATGCTGTACGCCGAGCCGGAAAAGGTGGATGACCATTTCTACCGCAACGGCCAGGCGGACGAGCTGGTGTATGTGAGCAAGGGGAAGGGCATTCTCGAGACGGTATTCGGCGAGCTGCCGTTCCGCGAGGGGGACTACCTGGTCATCCACCGCGGCATCCTGCACCGCTACCGGTTCGACGCCGCCGGCGATCCGCCGAGGCTGCTGATCATGGAGAGCCGGGGGCACATCCGCTGGCCCAAGCGCTATCGCAATGAGTTCGGCCAGCTGATTGAAGGGGCGCCCTACTCCGAGCGGGACATCCGCCGTCCGTCCAACCTGGTAACGATCGATCAGAAGGGGGACTTTCCCCTCATGGTCAAGCAATATGACGGCATCACGGAACAGATCCTGGATCACCATCCCTTCGACGTGATCGGATGGGACGGGTATTTCTATCCCTGGGCCTTCAACATCATGGACTTCGAACCGATCGTGGGCCGGGTCCACCAGCCGCCGCCGGTGCACCAGACGTTCCAGGGAGACGGCTTCGTGGTCTGCAGCTTCTGTCCCCGGCCGTACGACTTCGATCCCGACGCGATCCCGGCGCCTTACAACCACAGCAACGTCGATTCCGACGAGGTGCTGTACTACGCGTCCAGCGAATTCATGAGTCGCAAGGGCATCGAGTTCGGCAGCATCACCCATCACCCCGACGGGCTGCCTCACGGCCCACATCCCGGGCGCGCCGAGGCTTCGATCGGAGCGACCCATACCAACGAGCTGGCGGTGATGATGGATACCTTCCGCCCCCTCAAGGTGGCCAGGCAGGCGCTGCCGATCGAGGACCCCAACTACTTCCGCTCCTGGTCCGATGCCTCCGGCGTCGGGTTCGCCCCGCCGACTTCGTGACCGTGGCGACGAGGCCGGCAGGGCCGGAGGTGGTCGCACCGCTCCGGGCCCTGCTGCCGGGGCTGATCGACTATGCCGGCCTCTTTCCACCGGCCGCGCTGTCGATGGCGGATGCCGTCGCCGAGTATGCGGGGCACCGCCGGAGCGCGGACGCGTGGGTGCTGGGTCGCTTCGTGGCGCCCGCCGCGCGCCTCGAAGAACTCGCCACTGCGAGGCGCGCGCTCGCTCCGGGTGCGCCCTGGGCGGTCAGCGCGCTGGCCGGTCCGGGCTGGGGAGAGGATGCGGGGCGGATGGCGCGGTGGAGTGACGGCGCCGAGCTGGTGGTCGACACGGTCGAATTCAAGGCCGCCTCAGTCCCGGAGCTCGAGGCTGCCGTCGGGGCGCTGGGGCGGAGCCGGACCTGCTACGTCGAGGTCCCCGTGGCCGGGGATCCCGTCGAGCTGCTCACCCGCATTGCCGGGCTCGGCCTCCGCGCCAAGATTCGCACGGGAGGGGTGACGCCGGAGCAATTCCCGCCCGCGGCGGATGTGGTGCGATTCATGGAGCGGTGCCGGGAACTGGCGCTGCCCTTCAAGGCCACCGCCGGGTTGCATCACCCGCTGACTGGTGACTATCGCCTTACCTATGAAGCCGGGAGCGCCAGGGGCCGGATGTTCGGGTTCTTGACCCTCTTTGCCGCGGCGGCGGCGGTCGCGCTCGGCTGGCGGACCGACGAGGTAACTGGCCTGCTCGAGGAGGGATCGGTGGAGGCCTATCGCCTCGATGCCGCCGGGCTCCATTGGCGCGGCCGGATCATTCCGGCGGACGCGCTCGGCGAGCTGCGCCACTCGGGCGCCATCGCCTTCGGTTCCTGCTCGTTCACCGAGCCGCTCGCCGATCTCCGGACCCTGGGATATCTCCCCGCGTGACCGACGCCACTCACGATCCTGCACTCCGCTCCTGGGTGGAGAGCGC
>DATEHG010000089.1:0-3041 GCA_035279705.1 Gemmatimonadales bacterium | reverse complement strand
GGTGCGTCAGTCCATCGGCCGACTCCAGCAGCCGGCGGTTCCGCTCTCCCAGCCAGTTGGCCGCCAGCACCTTGTAGTGTCCCTCCTTCGCCGCGTGCACCACTGACGCGAGCGCCAGCAGCCCGGAGGTCGGATCGCGGGGCGCCCGGGTGCGAGGCGTCGAGTCGCCGCGGCGGACCGCCTTCGAGGCCCGGCGCCCCCGCGCCACACTCACCTTCTTCACCGCCCGCGCGATGCTGCCGGACAAGAGCTCGGCGTCGTGCATGGCGCCGAGCAGGTCCTGCAGCTGCACCAGTTCGGCGCCGAGCGCGCGCACCTCCGGCCGATACTCCGCCACCGGCTCGAGTGCGTAGCGCAGCCGCTTGGCGGCAATCCGGGCCCGGTGCGCCTCGGCCTGGTGATCCACCGAGCGGACGCCATCGAGCGTGGCGGCGAGCCGCGCCGCCAGGGCCGGGACCAGCGCTCCCACCGCAGCGCCGAGGGTTTCGTCGCCTGAAAGCGGGGCAGTGGTCCGCGTGGCCAGGCGGTCGCGCAGCGCCGGCTCCACCCGGTCGAACCGCGCCGCCAGCCGTTCGGCCAGTTTGCCCCTGGCAACCTTGCCGGCCTTCTCGAGGCACGTCACCAGCCAGGCGTGCCCGCGGCGCTCGGCGGGGGACAGGTTCGCCTTGACTCCCTGGAGCCAGGCGAGCTGCACCTCGATGTCGCGCAGTTCTCCCGTTTCCCGGGCCAGCTGCCGGAGCCGGCGGCGGAGCCTGCGAGGCACCTGGATTTCGTCGGAATACACCCGGAGGAGGCTGCGAAGGCGCCGGACCGCCACCCGGAAATCGTGCAGCGCCGTCTCGTCGAGGTCGCTCGAGAGTCGCTCCCGCTCCAGCGCGGCTGACGCCAGCAGCGCCAGTCCATGCGCCGCGAGTACCGGACCGGCAGGGGGCGCGAGCGGCCCTGGGAATGCCTCACTCACTTCTGGGCTTGAGATCGGCGGCGCCGGGAGAGGGAACCCATGGGTGTTTCGGCTCGAAGGTGCGCCAGAGCAGCGCAGAGATGTTCCGGAGCAGCACGAAGCCGGCGTTGCCATGCTCGTAGCTGTGATCCGCCTGGCCCTTGGTGATCACGCAGTAGACGTAGTCCCCCGACGGAGCGTTGACCAGCATGACTTCGGAGCGGCTCGCGTCGACGAACCCCTGCTTGGAGGCGGCCTGCACCCACGGCGGGATCTGCGACAGCCCCTCGCCGTTCCAGTAGATCCGGGTCAAGTCCCGGTACATCTCCTCGCTGGCGGCGGGGCTCACCGCCTTGCCTTCGCGGATCATGACCAGGAGACGGGCCATCTCGCGCGGGGTGGTCTGTCCCCAGCCGTAGTGCTTGCGGTTGTCCTGCCGTCCCGGCGTGCGGCTGTTGACCCGGGTCGAATCGAATCCATGGGCTGAGAGCCAGTCGTTGACCGCGGTGCCGGTGCCGGCCAGGTACTGGTTCCAGAGCGCCGCGGTATTGTCGCTGGTGGTGATCATCATCAGGATGATCTGGCTCAAGTCGATCTTCGTCGAGTCCCGGAGCGAGGCCAGGATGTCTCCCTCATCCTTGTCGGCCAGCGAGTCGGTGTAGACCAGCGTCGAGTCGAACTTGAGCTCGCCCCGGTTGATCCGGTCGTAGACCCGGATCAGGATGGGCACCTTGATCATGCTCGCTGTCGGGAACAGCTCGTCGGCGCGGATCTCGGCGCTCTTGCCGTTCCGGAGGTTCCAGACGTAGACCCCGACCGTCCCGTCGAATCCCGCCACCAGTGAATCGAGAGATTTCTGGAGCCTGGCGTCATGGTGGGGAGGGGAAGACTGGGCGGAAGCGGGAGCAGCGGCCAGGAGCAGCGCCGCCAGGGCGGCAGCGAAAAGTCGAAGGATGGGGATCGGCATGCGAGAACTTACTCCCTGCCGGAATCCCCGCTATCCCGCCGGGCCGGATTCCGTTCTCCGCTGCAGTGCACTGCCCCGCTGCCCCCCTGCCCCCCATTATTTCAAACATGCCTCCTGCACACCACGCTCCCAACGGCCGCTTCCGCAACCCCTGGCCCGACGCGGAAGTCCGCGGATGGATCGATGTATTCAAGTGGCGCCTCGTCGACAACCGGCTTCACCCGCCGCCGCCCGATCCCGATCCGGCCGTTCTGCCGCGGGCCGGGAACGCGCCGGTCCTTTCCGAACCCGCCGCTCCACTGGCCGCGACCTGGCTGGGCCACTCGACCGTGCTCGTCGAAGTGGGCGGCAAGCGAGTGCTGACCGATCCCGTCTGGAGTGACCGGGTTTCTCCGTTCTCGTGGACCGGGCCGGAGCGCTGGGTGCCGCCGCCGCTCGCTCTCGAGGCGCTGCCGGCACTGGACCTCGTCGTGCTGTCGCACAATCACTACGACCACCTTGACCGCCCTACGGTCGAGTGGCTGGCCCGGGAGCGTCCACACCTGCCGTGGATCGTCCCCCTCAAGCTCGCCGCGACAGTCCGGAAATTCGGCGTCCGGGAGGTGATGGAGCTCGATTGGTGGCAGACAGTCGAGGCCGGCGGGGTGACCGTGACGGCGGTACCGGCGCAGCACTTTTCGGCACGCAACCTGTTCGATCGGGGGGCCACGCTGTGGTGCGGGTACGTCCTGGGAGTGGGGGAGCGGCGGGTCTATTTCGCGGGGGACACGGGTTACCACCCCGAGTTTGCCGGGATCGGCGGGCGGCTGGGGCCGTTCGACCTGGCACTGATTCCGATCGGCGCCTACGAGCCGCGCTGGTTCATGCGCACCGTGCACATGAATCCCGGGGATGCGATGGTGGCGCTGAACGATGTCCGTTCGGCGCACCCGGATCGGCCACTGCCGTACGTGCTGCCGATTCACTGGGGCACCTACAAGCTGACGGACGAGCCGATGGACGAGCCGCCGCGGAAGTTCCGCCAGGGCTGGGAAGCGGCGGGGCTTGACCGCGAAAGACTCTGGCTGCTCGCCCACGGTGAGCGGAGGGAGGGATGATGGGGGGATGGGGGGATGTGTCGGCCGTTGCGGGGAC
>DATEHG010000088.1:0-48953 GCA_035279705.1 Gemmatimonadales bacterium | reverse complement strand
CTCCCGGCCCGGCCGCTGAGCCAGGCGCTGGACGACTACGAGCGGGAGCTGATCGCCACCGCGATACACCAGGCCGGGGGCAATGTGGCCGAAGCGTCCCGGCTGCTCCGCACGGACCGGCCCAACCTCTATCGCCGGATGCGGCGGCTGGGGCTGGAAGGGACGAGGGAGCAGGGTGAGGGGAGCGGGGAGCAGGGGGCGGGGAGCAGGGACGCGGCCCCTGACTCGGGAAGACGGGACTCATGAGAATTTCGACGCGATCCCGCCGGTGGTCAGTACTCCTGTCGCTCGGTGTGCTTCTGGCCGCCTGCCCGCCGGCCCCCCTGTCCGCCCAGGACAGCGTCATCGTCATCGACCCCAACGCCCCGGCCGACTCGGCCATCCAGGCCGGTCTTCCCACCGACGTGCTGAACGAAATCGTCGCCGCGTTCGCGGACAGCAGCGCGCTCAGACTCAACGGACCGGTCACCGTGCCGGCCGGCACCACGCTCGGCGGCAAAGTGGCGGTCTATCGCGGCGAGACGGTGGTGGCGGGTGTCGTGGACGGGCCGCTGACGGTGGTCAATGGCGACCTGACCGTGCTCCCGGGCGGGAAGGTGAACGGGCCAATCCTCGTGGCAGGAGGCCGGTTCACCGCCATGGGAGGGGCGGATGTGTACGGCACTCCCCGCACCTACCTCGAAGCGGCGCCGGTGGTGCGCCAGGCCGACGGCACCCTCGTCATCCGCGAGCACCGCAAGTCACTCGGCGAACTGGCCGAGGCCAAGGCAACCTTCCACACCGGGAAGATCAAGACCACGCTCTTCCTGGCCACGGGCAAGACCTACAACCGCGTCGAGGGGCTGCCCATCGTCCTCGGGCCCCGGTTCGAGTGGCGGGCTTCTCCCACCGTGCTGGGCCGCCTCGAACTCGAAGCCATTCTGCGCACCGCCTCCGACGTGACCAGCTCGCGCCGCGACGTGGGGTGGCTGGCGCGGACCGACTGGCGGTTCGGCCGCCGCGGCACGGTGGGCGCCGGCCTCAAGGCCTACAGCCAGATCGCCGGGATCGAGGAACAGACCCTGCCCCGCGAGGAAATCGGCTGGAACTCCTTCCTCTTCCAGCGGGACTACCGCGACTACTACGAGACCGAGGGAGGCAGCGGCTATCTGTCGGTGGCACCCACCAGCACGCTCCGGTTCGACGGCTCGGTGCGGTACGAACGGCAGAGCACGGTACTGGCCAACGACCCCTGGTCGCTGATCCACAACTCCGACCGCTGGCGTCCCAACCCCCAGATCGATGACGGGCACTACACGACGCTTGGCCTGGGGATCGAGTACGACAACCGCGCCAGACAGCTCGATGTCCCCAGCGGATGGTGGATCCGGCTCGGGTACGAGTTCGGCCACAGCAATGACGTGAGCCCGGTTTCTCTGCCGGAAACTGTGCGGCCCGGACTCCCCGCGACCGACTATGACTACTCGCGGATGACGCTCGATGCCCGCCGGTTCAACCGCCTCACGCCGGGCACAGGCCTCAACTTCCGTCTCTGGGCGGGCGGCTGGGTCGGCGGCGACCCGCTGCCCATGCAGCGGCGCCTCTCGCTCGGCGGGCTCGACATGCTGCCGGGTTACCGCTTCCGCTCACTCACCTGCACCCCGCCGGGGGCGACCAATCCCTCCAGCGCCGCCCTCTGCGACCGGATGCTGATCTTCCAGGCCGAGGTGCGGAGCCGGCTCGATCTGCGGCTGGGATTCCGGAGCCACGACCCGGACCGCTTCATCGGGATCAGCCAGGCCAACCTCGTCTTCTTTACCAATGCCGGGAAGCCGTGGCTGGCGGGCGACGGGCCGGGCCAGATCCCCAGCGACAAGCTGCCGGTTTTCAAGGAGTGGAAGGCGGACTTCGGCGCCGGCATCGATCTCGGCGGCTTCGCGCTCTATGCGGCCAAGGCGCTCACCGACCCCGAGCCCTTCCAGATCTTCTTCCGGCTCGAACGGCGGTTCTAGAGTGGCATCTGCCGCCCGGCGGTTGCTGCTGATGCTGGTACTGCTCTCGGCGTGGACGGGACGCGCCCGCGCGCAGGACACTACGCGGGTGCGGCTGGAGGCGACGCTCGCCGCCGACTCGACCGCGGCCGGCTTCCGCCTGCCGCTGGTGCGCACCCGCTTCCTGGCCCATGACGACCGGTGGCTCACGATGCTGAGCTCCGGTTTTCCGGTGAGGCTGCACTACCAGATCGAACTGTGGCGGGCCCGGGAAGGATGGTTCGACGCGCTGGAACGCGCGGTGGAGTGGGACGTGGTGGTGCGCCACGAACCGCTGCTCGATCAGTACACCGTGACCCGGCTCATTGCCCGGCAGCGGCGGGAATACCGGTACGCCACCACCGACGCGCTGTCGGCGGCGCTGAGCCAGGCGTACCGCGTGGCCGTGGCCAACGGGATCACCGGGCGCCTCTACTATGTGGCCACCCTGGAAATCACCACGCTGTCCGATTCGGATCTCGACGAGTTGGAGCGGTTCCTGAAGGGGGACCTGACGCCGGCGGCGGAGGGACAGGGGGATGTGGGGAGTGCGGTGGGCCGTGGCGCCAAGCGGCTGGTGCTGAAGCTGGCGGGGCTGCCGAGCCTGAGCCTGTCGAGTCAGTCGGAGCGATTCGAGTCGCGCTGAGCGACGCGGCTATGCCTGCGGTGGGGTGGTGCTCGCCGTGCGCGCCGTGCCTCAGGCGACTCCAGGCTCCCGCCGCCCGGTGCCGGCCAGCGCGGCGGACACACTGGCGACCAGTTCGGTCAGCGTGAACGGCTTGAGCAGGAGTTCGCCGTCGGCCTCGCGCACCCCCCGGCGGTGCAGTTCCTCGGCAGAGTAGCCGGACATGAAGATCACGGGGAGTTCCGGCCACCGTTCCTTGAGGCGCCGGGCGAGTTCCGCGCCGCCGATATTCGGCATCATCAGATCAGTGAGCACGAGGCGGGGCGGTCCCTGCCGTTCGATCAGTTCCAGGGCATCGGCTCCCGCGCAAGCGAGGAGCACGTGAAATCCGCTGCGCTCCAGGATCCGCGCCGCGCTGGTCCGGACCGCCGGTTCATCGTCGACCACCAGGATGGTTCCGCCCCCGCCCTGGGCCACGGTGTCCCGCGGTCGTCGTGAGGCGCGGCGTTCGACCGTCCGTTCGGGCGGGAGGCCCGGAAGGAGCACCGTGAAGGTGGCGCCTTCGCCGGGCGTGCTCGCCACCGTGATGAAGGAGCCGTTCTGGGTCAGGACGCCGTGGACGGCCGCGAGACCCAGGCCGGTGCCCTGGCCCACGGGCTTGGTGGTAAAGAAGGGCTCGAAGATCTGCGCCTGGATGGAGGGCTCGATCCCCGCGCCGGTGTCCTGGACCTGCAGTGTGGCATAGCGGCCGGGCGGAATCACCCCGCCGTCGGCGGCGGTGTGCGCCCCCACCAGGTCACGTTCCCCGGTGGTCAGGACGAGCGAGCCACCCGCGGGCATCGCATCACGGGCGTTGAGGGCCAGGTTGATGACGACCTGCTGCAGCTGACCCGGGTCGACCCAGACATGAGGTGCGGCGTTTGCCGCGACGACCAGCTGGCGATCTTCGCCCAGGAGCAGGCGGATCATCGGTTCCGCATCCCGCACCGCCGCGGCGAGCTCTACCACCCGGGGCCGGTGCACCGCGCGGCGGCTGAACGCGAGCAACTGCTGGGTGACTGCGGCGGCGCGGTCGGCCGCCCGGATGATTTCATGGACGTCCCGGACGCAGTCCTCCTGGAGGTGGGCGTTACCGAGCAGCAGATCGCTGAATGCCAGGATCACCTGCATCATGTTGTTGACCTCGTGGGCCACCCCTCCCGCGAGCGCCCCCACCGATTCCATCCGCTGGGCCTCCCGGAGTCGCGCTTCCACGGCGCGGGCGGCCGCTTCCTCCGCCAGCCGCTCCGTCATATCGCGCACGATGAGGTGGGCTGAAGGCCGCCCGCGGTCCATGAATGCCACCGCCCGCACCGTGACCTGGAGCTCGGTCCCGTCGAGCCGGTGGAGTGTGTCCCGCACCGGTGGGGCAAAATCCGGCTGGCTGACCAGATCGGTCAGCTGGGTCTGGATCGCCTTGAGCCAGGGAGGATCGAGGAAGTTGTTGATCGGCTGGCCGATGAGCTGGGCGCGGCTGGAAGCTCCCGCGAGCCGGACGGCCGCCCGGTTGGCCACCACGATGGTGCCGCCGTCGTGGACCAGGATGCCGTCCGGCGACAGTTCGACCAGCTGCTGGTAGCGAGAGTCCCGTGCGGTGCGTGCCCGCGATCGCCTGCGGCCGGTGACCCCGCCGGCCTTCACGGGGTCCGAATCCTGGCCTCGGCCTGGAAGCGGGTCCCCTTGTGACTCACATATTTGAGCTGGACCAGCCGTTCGAGGATGAGATCGATCCCGCTCCGGGTCAACCCGGTCTGTCGGGCCACCTCGACGGGTGACATCCCACCGGCGCGGATGACCAGCTCGAGCACCAGCACCTCCTGCTCCATGAGGCCGGGGTGGGACGGCGGAGGAATCCTGAGCTGGCGGGTCGGCATGCCGGTGATGATGGCGTCGTATTCCCGCAGCGACTCCCGGAGCTGCACGCCGGTGGGGGTGATCTCGTAGCTCCGGAATTCCCGGCTGTGGCTGCTGCCCCGCATCTTGACCACCACCAGCGCCTTGCGAAGCTCGCCCTCGATCTCGACGTAACGCTGATTCACGATGTCGTCGGTCAGGAACGACACCTGGTAGCCGGTGAGCTGCAGCCCCGAATTCCCTTCCACCACTTCGACCGTCGAAAACATGGTCACGCCGAGGCCGGTGAGCGCGCCGATCAGCCGGTAGAGCGACTCGCGGAAGTCCTCCCGGAAAGCCGGGGCCAGGGCCATCTCGAATCCGGAGATGGAATCGATCACGACGCGGGAGGCGCCGACCTGCTCGACCGCAGTGCGGATCTCCTCCAGGGTCTCATCCACCGAGAGGTCCAGCGGACGCAGATAGATGATGCGCAGCTTGCCCTGGCGGACGGCCTCGCGCAGGTCCACCTCGATGCTCTTGGCCCGCTCGAGATAGACCTCGGGGTGTTCCTCGAAGATCGCAATCACCGCGGCTTCGCCCGCCTTGAGACCGGCCGAGACGAATTTCATGGCGAAGGTTGTCTTGCCGGTGCCGGTGGGCCCCGCCAGGACCAGCGAGTCCCCGATCGGAATGCCACCCCCCATCATCTCGTCGAGTCCGGGGATTCCGGTCGACAGCCGTCCCGCCGGCCGCGGCTCGATTTCATCGGGGCGCTCCGGAGTGCGCGGAAAGACCTGGACACCCGCGCTGGTCAATCGCATCGTGTGCAGCCCCGGCATCGTGGCCATGCCGCGGACCTTCACCACCTGCAGCCGCCGGACCACCGAACTCCGGCTGACCTCCTGAGACAGCCAGATGATTCCGTCCGCCACCGTGAAGACGGGGTCCCGGAGCTCGTGCTCCGGGTATTCCCCGACCAGGAACGAAGTCACTTCCCACGAAGTAAGGTGCAGCGCGAGGCGCTGGACGAACTGCTCGAGTTCTCCGGCCGGCAGCTCCGAGCCCTGCGCTCGCATCAGTGACCGGAACGAATCGACCACGACGATGACCGGCTGGATGCGGTCGACCTCCTCGGTGATCCGGTTCAGCACTCCGTCCAGATCCCCGCGGACCGCCTCCTCGCTGAGGTTGAGGAAATGGACGTCGCGGCCGGCGCGGCCCGGATCGAAGAAATCGAACAGCCGCTGATACCGCAGCATCTTGAGGGAAGTCTCGCCAAGCAGGGTGATGAACAGCCCGGGGCGGGCCGCGGTGGCGTTGGCGAACAGAACCTGCATCGCCATCGTGGTCTTCCCCGACCCGGGGCCACCGGCGACGACGTTGAATGAAAGGGCGGGGATCCCTCCACCCAGGACATCATTCAGCCCCGGCACGCCCGTATCGAGCAGTTCGAGGGCAGTGTCAGCGGACATGGCCCGCTTCCGGACGGGTTTCCTAGCCATGACGGCCTCCCCTGGACTCGCTGCTCACGGCTCCGCGCGGGCTCGGTACACTGATCTGCTCCACCAAATGCGCCGCCAGGTCCTCGCCGATGATACGGCCGAGCAGGCCGATCAGCGTGGCGACCAGCGCCACGAGTCCCGCCACAACCTCCTCGGCGCCATGGCTCCGCACTTCGGCCATTACCGCCCCTTCCTCTCCACCGAGCGCCGAGAGTCCCCGGAGCACCGGATGCTCGAGGCGCGCGAGCGCCAGCGCCCGGTCGAGCAACGCGTGGTAGCCTTCGGAGCCGATCCAGCGCCCCAGCGCCTCGCTGAGGCCGCCGCACAGCCGTTCCAGTGCCGCGGCAACGACCTCGGGCTCGGTACCGCCGCCGGACGCCCGGACCCAGAGCCGCCTCGCCGCCTCCATCGCGGGCCTGGACTCGGCCGTCATCGATGCTCCTGCCGGCCTGGCTGCGACAGGCCCGGCCGCCCGATTCGTGAACCACCTCGGTTCACCACTCCGGCCAACACGGTCGTGCCTCTCGCGTATCGCTGCCCGGGCATCATCGTGCTCCACGAATCCGAAAGTCGCTGCGTCACTCAGTTGGCTACCCTCCAATGGTCGGCCTTTCGCCCGCTGGTCACAATCCATCGTACGAGTGGTCCGGGAACTAGATGGGAATGGACCACGCGCCATTGGAGACCGTGAGGTAAGGGGCTGCGACGAATCTTCGACCCCGCGGAGGGCAACCGGTATCGCTCCTAGGAGCGAGTCGTGGCCTCGCCCGAAGGGAGGAGTGCCGGTGATCGAGCGAAGCCGGATTCGGGGCGTGGGAAGGCGGGTGTGACCCGGGGGGAGCCGCGGGTCACCGCTGAGGGGCGTCCGGCGGCAAACGACAAAGGCCCGGACGCCGGGTCCGGGCCTTCGAGCTTCGAGCGACCTCGCGCCGCGCTACCGCCCGCCCAGCGCCCGGAGCGTCTGCTCCCCGTAGAACAGCTTGATGTATTTCGATTGAATCGTGGTCAGGCGCCGGACCGCCCAGGAAAGGTGCACGAAGTGGGGCTCGTGGGGCGCCAGCAGGGGGTGCATGCCGATCTCTTCGGGGAGGTGGTTCCCCTTCCGCGTATTGCAGGAGCTGCAGGCCGTGACCACGTTGGTCCAGTCATTCGTTCCCCCGCGCGAGAGCGGCACCAGGTGATCCCGGGTCAGGCACTCCCGGTGGCGCAGCTCGTTGGTGTACCGGTGGCAGTACTGGCAGCGGTAGTGGTCGCGGGCGAAGAGGAAGGTGTTGGTGACCTGGCGGCGGAAACGGCGGGGGACGTGCACGAACTTGACGAGGCGGATGATCGCGGGACGCGGCAATGTGAGCCGCGCACTTCGGACCGCCTCCCCTTGTTCTTCTTCGACGATCTCCGCCTTGCCATCGATGACCAGCCGCAATGCCCGGCGGACCGGTACCATGGTGAGCGGTTCGAAGGATGCGTTCAACGCCAGGCAGCGCACAACCGACTCCCGCGGGAGAGGGATCAAGGTATCGTAACGGGCGGCACCTGCAGCAGCAAGGTGGCCCCTGGAACGGGCCGGTAACGGCCCCGCTGCCTAACGGGCATACGCCTGGAGGCGCTGTTCCACGACTTTCCGCTGGCGGGCGCCGCGGGTCACGAGCAGCACGGTGTCCACGCCGCTGATCGTACCGATGATTTCGGCCCACCCCGCCTGGTCGATGGCGGCGCCGACCGCCTCCGCCCCGCCGATCACCGTCTTGACCACCAGCAGATTCTCGGCGCCTTCGACGCTCACCAGCAGCGCCGGCAGCACCTGGCCCGGATCGGGCTTCGACTGCCCGTCCTGCGGATTGGCATAGAAGGCTCCGCCCTGGGGGTCGGCCAGCTTGGCGAGACCGAGTTCACGGATGTCCCGCGAGAGCGTGGCCTGGGTGACATGGAACCCCTCGCCGGCGAGCGCCTCGCGCAACTCCTCCTGGCTCTCGATGCGGCGATCCCGGACGACCCGGAGGATCATGGCGTGGCGTTGGAGTTTCATGGGTGACAGGAGACGGGAGACAGGAGACAGGAAGAACCCGCTTCACCACTGGCGACAAGTTGACTCATTTTCCCGGCCTCCGATAGACCTCCCGGCCGCCGACGAGCGTGAGGGCCACCTCCGCGAGGCGGCTCCCCAGGACAGTCTCGAGAGGGTTGGGACCGTTGATGCCCTGGCGCGGAGTGATCACCACCGCGTCACCCCACCAGCCGCTGGCCAGCGTGCCCACTTCGCGCTCGAGGCCGATGGCCGCCGCCGCACCCCGCGTCACCAGATCGAACGCGCCGGTCGCCGACAATCCTCCGATGCGCCGCGCCTCCCGCGCCTCGGCCAGCAGGTCGAGCGGGGCCACGCTGGCCACCGAATCCGTGCCGACTCCCACCCGGATCCCCGAGGCGAGCAGTTCCGCGAGTGGCGCGGGCGTGCCGGCGTGGCGGAGATTCGATCGCGGGCAATGCGCCACGGCCGAGCGTGTCCGGACCAGCCGGATGACATCCAGCTCGCTGGCGCGCACGGCATGAATGCAGAGCGTCCGTTCGCCCAGCACGCCGTGGCGCTCGAGCCACTCGATCGGAGTGGAACCGCCCGAGGTCAGTCGCGGTATGCCGCGGCCCTTCCATTGTTCGGCGAATGGCCCCGCCCCGTCCCGGACCAGCTGCTCCTCTTCCGCGGACTCGGCGATATGGACGGCCAGCGGGAGTCCCTCCTCCCAGGCCCAGTCGGCGACGGCCCGGTAGAGCGGCCCGCTCACTGAATACGGTGCATGCGGTGAGACGCCGATCACCACCCGGTCGGCCGGCCCTTCACGCAACGCGTCGAATCGCGTCCGGAACTCGCTCAGCCGCTCGGCGAAATTGCCGGGGTCGGGGCCGAAGATTTCCTGGTAGGCAATCCCGCTCGCGCCCAGCTCGCGCATGGCGTGGAGGGCGGCGGCGGAATCTCCGGTGTCCGCCACGGTGGTGACACCGCCCGCCCAGCAGTCGCGAATCCCCTGGCGAGCCGCTTCGAGCATCTCGTCCGGGCTGCGCGCGGCCTTGAGCGTGATGAGGTGGCGGATCCAGCCGGGGAAATCGGTCTCGGGCACCGCCGAGTCGAAACCGGTGAGTTCGAGGTGGGTGTGAGTGTTGACCAGGCCGGGAATCAGGATGCCGTCAGGGAATCCCTCCTGCGGCACGCCGTCGGGCGCACGGATCTGGGCAGCCGGGCCCACCTCCGCGATGCGCCCGTCATCCCCGATGAGCACCGCCCCGTAGTGGATCGGCGGCATGCCCGGCGAAACGATCCAGCTCGCGGATACCAGTCGGGCCGGCAATCTAGTTGCGCTGGTTGAGCGGATTGCTGCCGGGATTGAGGAAGGAGTTGTGGATCGGGCAGAACTCCTTGGGCTCGGTACCCGGCAGGTACCACTCGATGGCGTGGGATTCCTTGGGGCAGAAGCCGGTGAACTTGTAACCGGTGGTATTGTCGATCTCGGCAAAGGTCAGGCTGTCCGGCCGGATCCACTCCGCCGGCGTCGGACGGCGCTCGTAGATCTCCTTCATCATCGTGGTCCACGCGGGCGCCGCGAGGCGGCCACCCTGCGCATCCGCCTTGATCTTCTGCGGCCGGTCCATCCCGATCCAGATCCCGCCGACCAGGTCCGGGGTGAACCCGATGTACCAGACGTCGGTGCCGTCATTGGTGGTGCCGGTCTTGCCGCCCGAGGGGATGGCGAACTTCGCGCCCACCGAGCCCGCCGCCGTGCCGCGCCGCACCACGTCCCGCAGCCCGTCCACCATGAGCCAGGCGTGCGAGGGTGTCATGACCTGTTCGGTCACGACTTTCGGCCGCCAGACAATGTTGCCGGACCGGTCCTCGACGTGGTCGATGGCCATCGGGACCGCACGGGTTCCCAGGTTGGCAAACGCGGTGTAGGCCGCGATCATCTCGAGCGGCACCACCTCGGCGGAGCCGATGTAGATGGAGGGGTACGGCGGAATGCGCTGGGAGCTGACGCCGAAGCGGGTCGCCTCGCTGATGACCGCCTGCGGCCCCAGCTCCTGCCCCAGCTTGATCGCGATGATGTTGCGCGATTCGTAGAAGCCCCGCCGCAGCGTCATCTGGCCCTCGAACTTGTTGTCGTAGTTCTGGGGCTCCCATGGCGGGGCGTTGGGGTCGAGCTGGATGCTGATCGGGTCGTCCACCAGCAGCATGGACCACGGGTACCCGGCACGGATCGCGGCGGAATAGACGAAGGGCTTGAAGGTGGAGCCGGGCTGGCGGAGGGCCTGCACCGCCCGGTTGTACTTGCTGTCCTGGAAGTCCCGCCCGCCGACCAGGGCGCGGATCGCGCCGGTCTTCGCCTCCAGCACCACCGACAGTCCCTGCAGATACGGCGACTCGGCGGGGGTGATGTCGTCATCCCCCTTCCGCTCGAGATAGTTGGCGTAGGTGTCCCGCGGGTACTTGCCGTACTTGCCGTTCTCGATGTCCTCGAGCTGCTGGGCCAGCGCCCGCTCGGCCGACTGCTGGACGTCGAGGTCGAGCGTGGTATAGATCCGGAGCCCTGCGGTATACAGGTTGCTGCCGAACCGGGCATCGAGCTGCTGGCGCACGTATTCGACGAAATACGGGGCCACCTCGCTGAAGTCGGACCGGGAGGAGAGCACCAGCGGATAGGCCCGCCACCGCTCGAGCTCCTCGTCGGACAGCAGGCCGGCATCATTCATCAGGCCCAGGATCACATTGCGCCGGAACACCGCCAGCTTGGGGCTCTTGCGCGGATTGTAGCGCGAGGGCGCCTTGGGCAGCGCGGCGAGAGTGGCCGCCTCCGCCACGTTGAGTTCGCTCGCCGACTTGCCGAAGTACCGCTGCGCGGCCACCTCGACCCCGTAGGAGCGATTGCCCAGGTCGATCTGGTTCAGGTAGAGCTCGAGAATCTTGTCCTTCGGATAGTTGTGCTCGATCTCGAAGGCCACCTGCACTTCGCGGAGCTTGCGGGAGAGGCTCCGGTCCTGGCCGCTGATGTCCTCGGGCCAGAGGTTGCGGGCCAGCTGCATGGTGATGGTGGAGGCCCCGGTGATCCGGTGGCGGAACACCACGTCCGCCAGGGCGCCGAAGACGCGGTGCCAGTCCACGCCGTGGTGCAGGTAGAAGCGCTTGTCTTCGGTGGTCAGGAAGGCGGCGATGACCGCCGGGCTCATCTTGCTCAGCGGCACGACGGTGCGGCGCTGGAACCCCAGGTCGGTGATCAGCCGGCCGTCGGCGGCGTAGACCTTGGACGCCTGCTCAGGGTCGTACGTCACCATGCCGGCGATCGAGGGACAGGCGCTGTTGGCGCAGGCCCGGGTCCACGCTCCGAACAGGAAGCCGGCGGCGAGGGCGCCGCAGGCGAGGATCGCGGTGATAACGGCACTCCGGATCCGCGGCGTGTGCCACCAGCGGCGGATCGTGCCCGTCAAAAAGGACATGCAGACAATCTAACGGAACCCGGCCAGTGGCGAGGGATCAGGGCGCGGCTTAGCATTCCCGTCCATGGCAGACCTTCTCGCCGCGCTCAGCGAGCGCGGATTCGTCCAGGACGCCACTCGCGGGCTGGCCGCCCGCCTGGCCCAGGGCCCCATTACCGGCTATGTCGGCTTCGACCCCACCGCGGATTCGCTCCACGTCGGGAGCCTCGTGCCCGTCATGGGGATGGCCTGGCTGCAGCGCTGCGGCGGCACGCCCATCGCCCTGGTGGGCGGCGGTACCGGCATGGTGGGCGATCCCAGCGGCAAGCGCGCCGAGCGTCCGTTGCTGACGGTGGAGCAGATCGACGCCAACCTCGAGGGCGTCCGCAAGCAGCTGGCCCGGTTCCTTTCGTTCGAGGGCGCCAATGCCGCGAGGCTCCGCAACAACGCCGACTGGCTCCGCCCGCTGCCGCTGATGGAATTCCTGCGGGACACCGGCAAGCACTTTACCCTCAACTACATGCTGCAGAAGGAATCGGTGAAGAGCCGGATGGATGCCGGCATTTCCTTCACCGAATTCAGCTACATGCTGGTCCAGGCGTACGACTTCTGGCATCTCTACCAGCAGGACGGCTGCGAGCTGCAGATGGGTGGCAGCGACCAGTGGGGCAACATCACCGCCGGCACGGAGCTGATCGGCCGGCGCGAGGGCAAGCAGGCCCACGGCCTGGTGTTTCCGCTGCTCACCACGACGTCGGGGGCCAAGTTCGGCAAGAGCGAGGAAGGCAATGTCTGGCTCGATCCCGCCAGGACCAGCCCTTACCGCTTCTACCAGTTCTGGCTCAACATCGAGGACGCGGACGTGGAGCGCTGCCTCAAGCTCTTCACCTTCCTTCCCGTGACAGAAATCCGGCAGCTGATGGCGGCACAGACCGCCGATCCGGGAAAGCGCGTGGCCCAGCGCCGGCTGGCGGAGGATGTGACGGCGAGGGTGCACGGCGCGGCAGCGGTGCCGCGCATCGTCGAAGCCAGCCAGATCCTGTTCGGCGGCAGCGATCTTTCGGCGGCGGAAGCCGGGGTCTTCGAGGTGTTGAGCTCCGAGGTGCCGACCACCAGGCTGCCGCGCCAGGAGCTGGCCGGCGGGATCAAGCTGGTGGATCTGCTGGTGCGCTCGGGACTGGCGGCGTCCAAGGGGGAGGCACAGCGTGGCCTGGCCGGGAAGGGGTTCTCGGTCAATGGCGTGGCCCAGGCGGCGGACCGGCCGGTGACCGGCGACGATGTGCTGGCGGGGCGGTTCGTCCTGCTCAGAAAGGGAAAGAAAAGCTACGCGCTCTTCGAAGTGACCGGCTGAACGTCCATCCCCAAGGAGGACCCATGAGCGAGTTCATGAAGTTCCTGAAGGAGTATGGAGTCATCGGACTTGCGATCGGTGTCATCATCGGCACCAAGGCGGGCGAACTGGTCAAGTCGATCGTGGACGGCCTGCTGATGCCGCTGGTGAATCCGATTCTCGCGGCGGGGGGAGGAGACTGGCAGAAGGCCACGCTCGACCTGGGACCATTTCACTTCCTGCTGGGCGCCATCCTCGCCGCGGGAATCAACTTCATCATCATCGCGTGGCTGGTGTTCTGGTTCGCCAAGAAGGTGCTCAAGGAGGAGCAGGTCACCAAGAAGTGAAGCGGGAGGCCCCGGGCCGGCGCCCGGGGCCACCTCTTACCAGCGGCTCCGCGTCGTGCCCCGCCCCGGCTTGGCCCCCAGCATCCCGAACAGTCCGCGCACCAGCTCCCGCCCCACCGTTCGCGCTACCGTCGTGCCAAGCGCCGCCACCACGGCGGTCCCGATCTTGGCGCCCGTGGACATCGGCTGGCGTCCACCAGTCGGGGCCGAGGGCTGCGGTGCGGGTGCTCCGGCCGGCGGCGCGGTCTTGTTGAGACGGGCCGCGAGCATTTCGCGGGCGCTCTCCCGATCCACAGCTGTTCCGTATTCCCTCAGCAGATCCGATTGCTGGATATCGGCGGATAGTTCGTCCGGGGTGAGCGGGCCCATCCGCGATGCGGGAGGCACGAGCCGCACGGGAAAAACCGGCGTCGGCACACCGCGGGCATCGAGGATCGTGACCGCCGCCTCGCCGATGCCGAGGGTGGTGAGCGTTTCCCGGAGGTCGAAGAGCGAAGTCTTGGGAAAGGTGCGGACCGTAGCGTTGAGTGCCTTGTCGTCATCGGATGTGTGGGCCCGGAGTGCGTGCTGCACCCGGTGGCCGAGCTGAGCCAGCACGCTGTCCGGCACGTCGGTCGGCACCTGGGTCACGAAATAGACGCCCACGCCCTTGGAGCGGATCAGCCGCACCACCTGCTCCACCTGGTCGAGGAAGGCCTTCGACGCCTCGTCGAAGAGCAGGTGGGCCTCGTCGAAGAAGAACACGAGCTTCGGCTTGGGCAGATCCCCCGCTTCGGGCAGGTTGTGATACAGCTCCGCCAGCATCCACATCATGAAGGTGGAAAAGAGTCGGGGCTTGTCCTGGACGTCAGAGAGCTCGAGGCAGGTCACCACGCCGCGCCCGTCGGAGCCCACGTGGAGCAGATCCTTCACGTCGAACTCCGGCTCGCCGAAGAATTTCCCGGCGCCCTGCTGTTCCAGCTCGATCATCTTGCGCAGCAGCACGCCGACCGTGGCGGACGACATCCCGCCGTACTGGGTCAGCGCATCCTTCCCTTCGGGCCCCGAGAGGTATTGCAGCACCGCGCGCAGATCAGGAAAGTCGAGCAGGGGAAGCTGCTGGTCGTCACAGAACTTGAAGACCAGCGACAGCACGCTGGCCTGGGTGTCGTTGAGCTCCAGCACCTTGGCCAGGAGCAGCGGCCCGAAGGAACTCACCGTGGCGCGGAGCTGGACGCCACCCGAGCCGATGAGCGACACGAACTCCACCGGCGCACCCGCCGGCTTCCAGTCCCACTTGATGTCCGTGGCCCTGCTGCTCACCCGGTCGCTGGCGGGACCGGGCATGGCCAGGCCGGACAGGTCGCCCTTGATGTCGGCGACGAAGACCGGCACTCCCGCCGCCGAGAGCTGCTCGGTGAGGAGTTGCAGCGTCTTGGTCTTGCCGGTGCCGGTGGCCCCCGCCACGAGCCCGTGCCGGTTCATCATGCTGAGCGGAATCCGGACCTTCGGCTCCTGGTGCACCGTGGCACCCTCGAGCGCGGCGCCGAGCACGACGGCAGGTTCGGAGAAGCTGTAGGCCGAAGTGAGGGATTGATCGAAGTTGTCAGGCATCGGGAACCTTCAAGGCTACGAAAAAAGAGGCCGCGGAAGAACGCGGAAAAAAGCGCGGATCGCTCCGCTAGCATCCGCAGATCGTCACGCCGAATTGATTTCGTGACAATAGTGAAAAACAAAACAACTCTTCCGCGTGCTTCCGCGTCGCGCAGCGTCCGCGTACTTCCGCGGCTTCTTTGTTGTTTACCGTCGGCTCAGCGTCGGCGTACTTCCGCGGCCTTCTACTTCAGGCCATCGAGAACCTCCATGACGCGTGCGAAATCAGAGGCCGCCGTGTAGCAGTGCGGCGCGAGTCGCAGCGAGCCTTCCCGCAGGCTGCAGAGCACCCCGGCGGCCCGCAGCGCCTTGTGCGCGGCGGCGGGATCCTTGGGCGCCACGCAGATGATGCCGGAGCCGTGCGCCCCGACCGGCGAGGTGACGCGCACCCCGCGCCGCGCCGCCCATTCGAGCACCGGCTGGTGCAGCGAGCGCAGATGCGCCGCGATGCGCTCAATGCCGAGCTCGAGCAGCAGCTCGACGGAGCTGTTCATCCCGGCGAAGTCCTGAAACGGCAGGGTCACCATCTCGAACCGCCGGGCGTCGCTCCGGAGCGACGGGTTGTAATCGGTGAGCCGGGAAAAATCGTCGGTGCCCTGGAACGACATCCAGCTCACCATCTCGGGGTCGAGCCGGCCGATCAGCTCCTTGCGCACATACATGAAGCCCGAGCCCCACGGCGAGAGCAGCCACTTCTGCGCGCCGCAGGCCAGCACATCGACCGGCGTCCGCTGCAAGTCGACCGGCATCTGCCCAACGCCCTGGATCGCGTCCACCACCAGCCAGGTATTGGTGCGCCGGGCCGTTTCCGAGAAGCGGGCCAGGTCGATGGTGTACCCGCTGGCAAACTGCGTCAGCGACACCGCCATGACGCGCACCTTCGGGTCCTCCATCCGCTCGAGCAGCTTCGCCTCGTCGGGCCACCCCTGCGCCGTCACCGGCACCAGCTCGAAGCGTGCCCCCCGGTCGGACAGCCGCATCCACGGATAGACGTTGGCGGGAAACTCCCGCGCGCTCACCACCACCACGTCGCCCTGCTCCAGCGGGAGGGCCCGTGCCGCGACGGCGATGCCGTAAGTGGTGTTGGTCGCCAGCGCGATTTCGGTCGGATCAGCGTTGATGAGCCGGGCGATCAGGCTGCGCGATCGCTCGAACAGCCCGAACATCTGCTCGTGATGCAGGTCCCACGGCCGGCTCCGCCGCCGGTTGAAGTCCTCGAGTACCCGAAGGGTCCGCGTGGGCAGTGGTCCGGTACTCGCCGTGTCCAGGTAAGTCCGTTCCGCCGTCCAGGGAAACTCGGTGGCCCGGAGCGCTTCGAGATCGAAGGGAGCGGTGGTCGAGGCAGCGACAGTGGTCACGCGCGGCGCCTGAGTCTGGGGTCGGTGGCTTCGCGAATCCCGTCACCGACCAGGTTGAAACCGAGCACAGCCACGCCGATCGCGAGGCCGGGCACCAGCGAAACCCACGGCGCCACGCGCAGCAGGTCGCGCCCCTCCGACACCATCGCCCCCCAGCTCGGCGTGGGCGGCTGCGCCCCGAGTCCCACGAACGAGAGGGCCGCCTCCGCCATGATGGCGCCGGCCATGCCGAGGGTGGCCGCCACGATGATCTGGGCCCGCACGTTCGGGAGCAGGTGCCGCCACAGGATCCGCCGGTCCGGCGCGCCCAGTGCCCGGGCCGCCAGCACATACTCGGCGTGGCGCAGGGTGAGCACCTGGCTCCGCACCAGCCGGGCCATGCCGGCCCACCCCACCGCGCCGATCAGCAGGAAGATGGCGGGATACGGCGGGCGAATGGCCGCCGAGACCGCGATGAGCAGCAGCAGCGCCGGGAAGGCGAGCGTGACGTCCGCCAGGCGCATGATCCCGGCATCGGCCCAGCGACCGTAGTAGCCGGCAATGAGGCCGAGACTCACACCCAGCCCGACGGCGACGGTCTGGGAAATGATGCCGACGGCCAGCGAGAGCCGGGCGCCATAGAGGACTCGGCTCAGGATATCCCGGCCCTGGGTGTCGGCGCCGAAAAGGAAGGCCCCGCCGGGCGCGCTCAGGTAGTCGTGCTTGAGGTCCCCCACCAGCGGATTGTGCGGTGCGATCAGCGGCGCGAAGAGCGCGGCGATCACGGTCATGCCCACGAGGACGATGCCCAGCCGGAAGGCAGGGTCCCGCGGCAGCGGCGGCAATCGGCGGGTGAGGGGCAAGGACGACAGGGCGGCATTCCTTCGCGTGATGGCGGCCGGAGGCGCTGGGGGCCTATTCGCTCTTCCGGCGACCGGGTACGTTACGTCGACCCGACCATCGCAGGCAAGCGCGTGCCAATCGAGGGACCGTTCACGCTGGTACTGAGTGGAGGCGGCCTCAAGGGGCTCGCCCACATCGGCGTGCTGCGGGCCCTCGAAGCGCGGAAGCTCCGGCCGAGCCTCGTGGTGGGCTCCAGCATGGGGTCGCTGGTGGCGGCGGCGTGGGCCACCGGGATGTCCTGTGAGGAGATGACTACCATCGGGCTGGGCGTGCGGCGGAAGGACATCTTCCAGGTCGCCCACGTGGACATGGCGCTCAAACGGATGCGGAGCCCCGCCGTCTACCGCCGCGAACCGCTCGACCACCTGATCCACACCCTGGTCGGCGACCGCACGTTCGACGACCTGCAGAACGAGCTGCTGGTCAATACCGTCGAACTCAACAGTGGCACCCAGGTACTCTGGGGCCTCCCCGGCCTCCGCCATGCGAGAGTGGCCGACGCCGTGTTCGCCTCCTGTGCCCTGCCCGGAATTCTGCCACCTCGGCTCATCGACGGCCGTCACTTCGTGGACGGCGCGGTCATGGAGAATCTCCCCGTCCGGGTCGCTGCCGCGCGGAGTCCCGGGCCGGTCATCGCGGTGGATGTAGGTTCGACGACGGCGCTGCGCGCCGAGGTGCAGGAGCAGGGGTTCGCGGCGACGTACACCCGCGGCCTCGAAATCGTGATGCAGACGATGGTGCAGACCCGGCTCGAGAACTGGACGCGCCCGCCGCTGGTCCTGATCCATCCGCGGGTGGAGCACGTCTCGATGTTCGCCTTCGACCACAACCGCGAGCTGATCGAGGAGGGCGAACGCTCGACGGCGGCGATGCTCGACGCCATCGTCGAGCCGCTCACCGGCGAAACCAGCGGCGTCTATCCCCGCCGGGTAGTGCGGGTGCGGGTGGACCGGGAGCGCTGCGTGGGCTGCGGCAGCTGCGTCATGCGAGCGCCGAACACTTTCCTGCTCGACGCGGAGGGCAAGGCGTACGTGAAGGAACCAGTCCAGGTCTGGTCTCCACTCGACGGCGATTACGTCCGGCAGTGCCCCACCTACGCCATCAGCGCCCGCCTGGCGGAACCGCCCCGCACTACGCCCCTGTAACCCGCAGGAAACCCGCCGTAAAACGTTCCGCCGCCCGCTCGAGCGTGTAGCGCTCGGGAACCGACGGCCCGCGCGAAGGACTGGCCAGCGCCGCGCGGAGCGCGGTGGCGAGCGCCACGTCGTCATCCAGCCCGAAGTAGTGCGCCGCCCCGCCCAGGATCTCCCGATGACTCGGCGTATCCGACACCACCACCGATGCGCCGCAGGCCAGCGCCTCCAGGGCCGCGCCCCCGAAGCCTTCGTGGCGGCTGGGGCAGATGACCGCGCCCGCGGTGCGGAAGGCGCGGCGGCGCACGTCGGGATCCGCCGTGGGCTCGAACCGGCAGACCACACCCAGATCCGCCGCGAGCAGTTCCAGGCCCGGCCGCTCCGGACCATCGCCGATGAGACGGAGTTCGAGCTTGGGCGCCGAGCGGGCCGCGGTGCGGATCAGGGCGGAGAGATTGCCGTGCGGGAGCAGCGGAGCCACACAGACCACGGACCCGACATCCCGCTGCGCCCGCGGGTCCGGAGTAAACCACGTCGCATCGATCCCGTAGCCGACCTCGCGGCACTCGACGTGGAACAGGCGCTCCACCACCGCCGCCGACTGGCGGCCCGGCACCCACACCTCGGCGGCATGGCGGGCGATCCAGCGCACCCGGCTGAAATGCGCGCGTCTCCCGTCGGAGCGGCGGCCGATGCGGGGAACGGTCACGAGTCGCGAGCCGAGAGCCAACACCCGGTTGAAATGGCCCTTGCCGATGGACCAGGGGGGAAGGTCCCAGAGATAGAGAATGAGGGGGCGGCTGGTGAAGGTGCTCCAGCGCCAGGCGTCCTCGGCGACGGCGTCGCCCATCGCGATCGCGAGGTCCGCGGCCTCGGTGTCCGATTCGATCGCGCGGACACCGCGGGCGGTGAGCGCCGGGATGATCGACCGGGAATGCGCGTTGGGCGCGAACCAGCGGATCGAGAGCCCGGTGGTCACCGGATCAGGACTCGGCGGGGAGTTGCCGGCGGCTGCGTTCCCGCCGGTGCCTCGGAGTAACCTGGTTCTTGAGCGCCCGCTGGGCCCGGTAG
Source organism: Gemmatimonadales bacterium (assembly GCA_035279705.1). Classification (GTDB taxonomy): domain Bacteria; phylum Gemmatimonadota; class Gemmatimonadetes; order Gemmatimonadales; family GWC2-71-9; genus DATEHG01. The sequence continues at coordinate 29,735 of DATEHG010000088.1, read as the reverse complement.
GGAGGGTCAATTGTCCGCAGAAGGACGCGGAGCCATGCCGGGGGCCCGGTAATCGGATCGGCAGGGATGCCGCGCGGATCGATCGGGCGGCCGGGGACGGCCGCCCCACCAGACATCAGTTCATGCCGCAGGCCTTCCCAGTCAACATCCCAGATGTCGTCCCACCAGAACTTCCTTTCGCCGTGCTGCGCCATCAGCCGCAGCACCTCGACGTCGTACCAGTAGAAGGATTCGTCCTGGTCACCGCGCATCCGGACGCCGGCGGCCTCCCATCCGGCGAACCAGGCGGGATCGGCGGGCTCGACGCGGGCCGTGCCGGCGAAATCCATCATGTCGTGATAGCGGGCCCGGCGTTTGAGGGGGTTGGCGCAGGTGCCGAGCACATTCTCGAGCGCACTGTACCAGCGGGACTTGGCGGCGACGGCGGTGGGCCGCACCAGTGCGTAGTGCAGCACCTTGAGCCCGGGAAGCACCAGCACCGGCGCATCCTCCGCTGCGGGGATGCGGGTACTGTGGATCAGCAGCGGAGTGTGCGCCGCGCCATCGTCCACGTAGCCCAGCGCGGTCCAGAGGCCGTGGCGCATGACCTCAGCCTCGCCGGCAAGCAGGTCCACCCGTTCAAGACCAAGCACTGTGCCTGGAGCCGCCTCCAGCATGCGTGACCAGTCGCGAGTCGCGAGTCCATCAGCAGCGAGGATCTCATCCGCATCGAGCGCAAGCAGCACCCGCGGGCCGGACACCAGCTTCCGCGCCGCGTCGAGCAGCAGCAGCTGCCGCTCCGCCTCGTTGAAGCCGGAGGACGGATTGTCGATCAGGGTGACCTTGGGATAGCGGGAGGCGATGACCCGGCTGTCGTCGGTCGATTGCTGGTCGGCGACGACGATGTGATCGGCAAAGCGGCTGGTAACGGCAAGGAACCGATCGAGAATCCAGGCTTCGTTCCGGACCGGCGTGAGAACAATGATCCGGGGTCTGGCGGTCACGGCTTCCGGCTGCCCGGCAGCAGATCGGCGAGGAGCGTCTGCATCCGGTGCATGTAGGTGTGCTCCCGCAACGCCCGGCGCCGCCCCGCTTCGGCGATCGCGTCCCGATACGTCTGGTCATACAGCGCGCGGCGGACCAGCTCGCGCAGTTCGTCGCCGTCGTGGTAGACCAGCACTTCATCGAGCGGCGTGAACAGGGCGCCGAGATCGGGACGGAAGTCCACCATCTGCATGGCGCCGATCCCGGCGAGCTCGAAGAGCCGCTGGTTGCAGCCGCGGGTCAGCTTCTCGGGATCGGGATTGGCCCGGTGGTGGATGTTGATGGCGACGGTCGCCCCCGCATACGCCCGCACGTAATCCTCCGCCTTGGGCAGCTCCCCTCGGCAGTAGTCCTTGAGCAGCGTCTTGCGCCAGCCCGGGCCCCAGAGCGCCAGTCCATACTCGACCAGTCCGCCCAGCAGCATCTCACGCTGCTCGGTAGCGCGACCGGCAAAGACGACATTGGCGCGGTAGGGACCGCGGGCGCGCATCGGGCGGTGGAAGGAAGGATCGCAGGCCAGCGGGAGGTAGCTCGCCTTGCCATTGAACTCGGCGGAGACGGCCTGGGCGACGTCGGTCCCGGTGAGATAGATCTTGTCGTAGCTCTTGGCCACCATCCGAAGGGCGCCGAGCTCGGGCATGTCGTCGCTCGACCAGAGGACCCACTTGGCGGAGGACTCGGCGCGGAGCTGGCCCAGGTCGGCGGCGTCGAGCGCCTCGCGGCGGGCCACCACCACGAGATCGGGGGAAGTCGCCCTGACCGCGCGGGATACCCGCTCGGGCAGCTCCATGCGGCGCAGCCGCTCCATCATGCTCCCGCCCGCGATCTCGACGGCCGTGACCTGGCAGCCGTGGCGCTCGAGTGCCCGCTTCCTGAGCAGGCCATCGGCGTGGAAGGTGTCGTCTGCCCGGTCCACCAGGACCACCCGGGCGCCCTGCCATTCACCGGCCACCCGTTACTCCTCCACCGCGACCGGCGCGGTGGCCGGCTCGTCGCGGAACTGCAGATCGTACAGGCGGCGATAGAGCTTGCCGGCCTTGAAGAGTTCTTCGTGGCTGCCCTGTTCCACCACCTCACCTCCCTCGAGAACCACGATGGTATCGGCGTGGCGCACCGTGGCCAGCCGGTGGGCAATGACCAGCACCGTGCGGTCCTGCATCAGCCGGTCGATGGCCTCCTGCACCAGCCGCTCGCTCTGGGTATCGAGCGCGCTGGTCGCCTCGTCGAGCACCAGGATCGGCGGATCACGCAACAGCGCCCGCGCAATCGCGATGCGCTGCCGCTGGCCGCCGGAGAGTCGAGTTCCCCGCTCGCCGAGAAGCGTGTCGTATCCCGTCGGCAGGCCGCGGATGAATTCGGCGGCATTGGCCGCCTCCGCCGCCGCTTCGACCTGCTCGCGAGTCGCCCCCGGCTTCCCGTAGCCGATGTTGGCGTGCACGGTGTCGTTGAGCAGCACCGTGTCCTGGCTCACGACACCGAGGAGAGCGCGGATCGAGTGGCGGGTAAAGGCGGTGAGAGGCGTGCCGTCGAGCAGCACCGCGCCCTTGACCGGATCGTGGAAGCGGGGGAGCATGTCCACCAGCGTCGTCTTCCCCGCCCCGGACGGACCCACCAGCGCCACGATGCTGCCGCGCGGCACCGTGAAGCTCACGTCGTGCAGCACCGGAGGATTCCCCTCGTACGCGAAGGTGACGTGATCGAACACCACTTCGCGCTCGAACTTCGCCTCCCGGGCTCCTGGCGGATCCACTTCGGCTGGCGGACGGTCGAGCACCTGGAAGATGCGTTCGGCGCTCGCCAGTGCGGTCGAGATCTGGGACGGGAACTGGCTGATCGACTTGAGCGGGGACATCATCTTCAGCGCGAAGACGAGGAAGACGATGAGCACCTGCGGGGCGAGCACCGTGCCAGTGATGGCGGGGATGGTGCCCGCATAGATGATCATGATCAGCAGGCAGCCGCCGAACACCTCGCTGATGGGGCTCGTCACCATGGCAAAGCGCTGGGTGCGGATGATCCGCTTGCGGTAGCGGTCGGCCTGGTCGCGGAAGGCGGCGGCCTCCCGCGCCTCTCCATTGTAGGCGCGGATCAGCCGGATAGCGCCGAGTCGCTCGGACACTGTGGCGGTGAGCTCACCAGACTCCTGCGCGGCCGCGCGGGCGTTGCGGCGGATGGGGCCCAGCAGCTTCTGGATTGAGAGAATGAGCAGCGGTGCCGCGAGCAGCGTCAGCAGCGTGAGCCGCCAGCTGATCGATGCGAGAACCGCGAGGGTGCCGATCAGGATCACGAAGTTCTGCATGAACGACGAGAGGGCGCCGACCACCGCGCCCTTGGTGGCGTCCACGTCCTGTGTCACCCGCCCGATGAGCTGGCCGCCGCGGGTGCGCTGGAAGAATCCGGGGTCGAGGCGGAGGAGGTGGCCGAAGAGCTCGGAGCGGAGATCCCGCGTCAGCCCTTCCTGGATGTACACGCTGATGAGGGAGGCGCCGTAGCTGGTGGCGTTCTTGATGAAGAGGCCGAACAGCATGACCATGACGATGCGGGCCGCCGCGCCCGCGTCGGTGGTGCCGACCAGCAGCGGCGCGAGCAGCCGGTCCGTCGTGGTCTCGAGCCAGGTGTTCCCGCCCGCCAGGACGCCCGCCGTGCCGAACAGGTGCTTGAGCAGCGGGATCAGGGTGACGATCACGATGCTGTCCAGCAGCCCCGCCAGCGTAGTGGCGGCGATGCCGAGCACGAACAGGCCGCGATAGGGCTTGAGGTAGGCAACCAGCCTCCGCCCGGTGTTCATGGCCGGGGGGCGATCAGGCTCGGCTGGAGCCACGTGGCATCAGGAGAGAGACCGGCAGCACCACCTCTTCGGGAGTGACACCGCCGTGCAGGAAGGCGCCGCGGTACCGGGCCTGGTACTCGCGGAGCTTGGTCGGATAGACGAAGAAGCGGTCACCGGTCGCGAGCAGCAGCCGGACGCCGGGAGCCGCCGGCGGCATGCCGACCGCGGCCATGTCGCTGAAGGAGAGCACCGCGTCGGGATCCTGGGCCCGCAGGTCCTCGCCGAACTTGTAGCGCAGATTGCTGGTCGCATCCCGGCGAGCATAGATCGTGGCCGGGGTGTGGCAGTGGATCGAGCCGTGATCCGTGGTGAGCAGCACCGGCACCCCGCGCCGCTCGGCTTCGCGCAGGGCGGCCCAGAGAGGCGATCGCTCGAACCAGGTGCGGGTCAGGCTCCTGAGCGCCGCCGCGTCGCGGGCCACTTCGAACAGTGCCGGGTTTTCGCTGCGGCCGTGGGTCAGCTGGTCGATGAAGTTGAACACCAGCGCGGTGACGCCGGGCTGGCTCAGGTGTCCCGCCAGGCGCCGCAGCAGCGCTTCCCCTTCGGCCGGAGAAGAGACCTTCTCGTAGCGCACCGGCACCGGCTTGCCCGCCAGGTCGGCCAGCTGTTCGGCGAGTAGTTCCGCCTCGTGGGCGTTGAGGCTCGACTCGTCGGTGCCCAGCGGCCGCCACCAGGCCGGATGCCGGGTGGCAAGCTCGGACGGGAGCAGGCCGGAGAAGATGGCGTTGCGGGCAAACGGCGTGGCGGTCGGGAGGATCGAGAAGTAGTGCGCCGTCTCGATGTCGAACCGGGTGGCGATCAGTGGGCGGATGACCTCCCACTGGTCGAGCCGCAGGCAGTCCACCACCACCAGCAGCGCCTTGCCGTGCGCCCGGTGCAAAGGCGCCAGGAACTCGGCGCCGACGTCGACGCTCAACGGAGGACGGTCGCCCCCGCCCTCCTTGAGCCAGCGCGGGTAATTGGTCTCGATGAAGCGGGCAAAGTCCTGGCGCAGCGAGCCCTGCAGGTCGCGCAGCGCCGACTGGAGCCCGGGCTCCTCGGACTGCCCCAGCCGCACCTCCCACTCCGCCAGCTCCGCCACCAGTGCCACCCACTCGCGCCATCCCATCCCTTCGGCGCGGCGGCCTTCGAGTTCGCGGAAGCGGGTGGCAAAGTCGCGGGAGAGCCGCTGCTGGCGGATCTGTTCGCCATCGAGAATGCGGGTGACGACCGAGAGGATCTGGCGCGGGTTGACTGGCTTGACCAGGTAATCGGAGATCTCGGCGCCGATGGCGTCCTTGAGCGTTTCGGGAGCCTCGCTCTTGGTGACCATCACGACCGGCAGGGAGTGGTCCATTTCGCGGATGGCGCGGAACAACTCGAGCCCGCGGCGACCGGGCATCTGCTCGTCCAGCAGCACCACCCCGTAGGGGTGACGCTGGAGCAGGACCAGGGCGTCATCGCCGTGGGCGGTGCGCTCCACGGTAAAACCCTGTTCCTCGAGGAAGAGGACGTGGGAGGTGAGACTCTCCACCTCGTCGTCCACCCACAGAATGCTCTTCGGTCGTGCCATGCGGGGAAAGTACCGGCACCGACTGGCCCGGGCAACGCGCTGGCGGGCAATGCCTTGGGCCTCGTACATTCTCGACGTGCCCGCCGACTTTGATCCACCTGCCATCCTGGTGCTGCGCTTCTCCTCCATTGGGGACGTGGTGCTCACCACTCCGCTGCTCCGGGCGCTCAAGACGAGGCACCCCGAGTGCCGGATCAGCTACGTGACCAAGGCGGCGATGGCGCCGCTCGTTTCCGATCATCCCGCCGTAAGCGAGGTGCTGACCCTGGAGGCGGCCGGCTCGCTCACTCGGCTGGCCGCCGAGATCAGGAAGCGGAATTTCACCCACTTGCTGGATCTGCATGGAACACTCCGGGCCCGGCTGCTGCGACTGATGGTGCCGGGGAGCTGGCAGGGGTTCGATCACCGGCGGCGTGAGCGCGGGGTGCTGATCCGGACCAAGCGGGACATTTACCCCGTGCATGTGCCGATGGCGGAGCGCTACTTCGAGGCAGCCGAAGGCCTGGAAGTGCGGCAAGACGGCAAGGCGGCAGAGTTGTACGTATCTGAGGCGGCCACTCGAAGCGTCGCGGCCTGGCTTGCGGAGACCGGACTCGGCGGCGACCGGCCTCTGGCGGTCCTCGCGCCCGGGGCTGCACACTTTACCAAGCGCTGGCCGGTGGAGTCGTGGGTGAGCCTGGCCGGACGACTGCTGACCGACGGGTATGATCTGGCGCTCGCGGGAGGTGCCGCCGATGCCGAGCTGTGCCAGGTGGTGGCGACCATGGCCGGGCGGAATGCCGCCGTTGCTGCCGGGAAGTTCGGGCTGCAGGAGACGGGCGCGCTGCTCCGGCGCGCGGCCGTGTCCGTGTCGGGAGACACGGGCGTGATGCACATGGCGACCGCGAGCGGCACAAAGGTGGTGGCGCTGATGGGACCGACTGTGAGACAGTTCGGGTTCTGGCCTTACAACGCCAAGTCCGTGGTGCTCGAGCGCGAACTCTATTGCCGCCCCTGCAGTGCCCACGGCAGCGCGCGCTGCCCCGAGGGGCACCATCGCTGCCTGCGCGAGATCGACTCAGGCGTAGTGGCGGCCGCGGTGGAGACCCTGAGGAGATGAGTGAGCGGGAGCCGCCCGCGCATGTGCTGCTCAGCCTCCTTCCCGGCATCGGCCGAGGGCCGAAGCGGGAGGGGGTGTTCGCGCTGTGGCTTACGCTGCGCGTCGCGCAGGACTTTCATCTCGATCCGCCCCTTCCCGAGCGCCAGGTCAAGCGGCGCATCTCGGCGCTGGCCACGCGGCTGTCGAGCCTGACCCTCCCGGCGCCTTTGCGCCGAGCGTTGAACGCCACGGTGCTGCAGCTGGCCAGCGCCAAGCCGGAGGAGATTGCCCAGATCCTGAGCCAGCTCGTAGCGCCGGCGCGGGAGGCCACGGGCGCCGAAGCGGCGGAAGCGATCGGGCAGGCGGTGGTGGTGGCGAGGGCTAGGTGGAGGGAGAGATAGAGGTGCACCGAACAACCTTTTCCTCTTTGGGGCGCGAATGAATTGGGTCCTCGCACTTATTGCGCTCGCTGTTGGATGGTACGCTCTTGTCCACCGTCGAGGGAATCCGCGATTCTGGAGGTTCGCCGCCGAACATCCCGACGAGGCCTTGGAGTGGTTCCTCAAGGATACTACGTGGATAGTTATCCTACCTGGCGAGCCAACCCCAGAACCAGATGTTCGTCGTGACTGCGTTGGACCGTTCTTCTTATGGGTACCCAAATTGGGGGGAAAGCGCATTACCCTCTACGCTCACCAAGACGGCCTTCGGCGTTCTCAGCAAGGATTTGAAGCCCGATATGAGGGGGCAACGAAGGGCAACGAGGCTCGAAGGGCGTGAATACACGAAAGGTCCTCTTTCTGGGTGCTGGCGCGTCCGTTCCCGCCGGCTACCCTCCAACCTCAAGCCTGCTCGAGAAGGTGGCCGAAGAGGCGAAGTCGTCGCTATTTCCGCAGTTCCGCAATGCCTGGCAATCGTGGACGAGGTACTTAGCCTCCAGCCCCCCTTGGCTCCGTCTCGTGCTCAAGAATCCGAACCCGGAGGTTGCGCTCACGCTTCCGGACTTGTTTGAACTAGCCATCCACGAGCAAGATCGCTCTCGCTCAAGCCAACTAATGAGACGCGCGAGGAAGGGGAAAGACACCTCACAATCGATTGTCCGACTCGAGGCCTACTACAAGAGTGAGAAGCGAGCGACACTTGCGAAGGCCCGCACAGCACGGCGACGACTGATTGACGCATTGCAGTGGTACTTCACATTTAAGCTTGGCGACAAAGGAGTAACGGATCGCACAGAGTACCTCCGAAACCAACTAAGCGCGCTATCCACGGGCGACGTGGTCATTACGACGAACTGGGATCCACTGGTTGAGCAATTGCTCGCGCAAGAAGGACGATGGATCCCGACCGACGGGTACGGTTTTCAACGCGGCATGGGATTGCTTAGCGGGCTCCGGCGGGTCGCCCTACCGGGGGGACTGGGCGTCGTTTCTGAAATCCAGGTCCTGAAGCTGCACGGCTGCTTCGGCTGGCGCGATCTCGACGATGGTTTCTTCCTCGAAGGAAACGAATTCCTGTCTCAGTTTCGATTCGCATTCGAGGGCAGACGGATTCAGATGCGGGACATGGACGAGCCTACATCGTACCGGCCCAGTAATCCTATCATTGCGTTTCCGAGTTATCTAAAGTCCCTGATTCACAGCACCTTGTTCGAAGTATGGCGCACTGCAAGCCTCGTCATTTCCGACTGCTCCGATTTCGCGGCTGCTGGGTATAGCCTTCCGGCAAGCGATTCAGCCGTCCGAGCACTCTTGCTGCCGATCGCTAACGGCGCACGAACGGGACGGGTCCGCGTTACTATTGCCGATCCCGCCAAGGCCACGCTCGATACTTGGCGTGAATTCCTCGGCCACAACCCAAAGTTCCTGCAACTCGGACTCGAGGCTGCCCCCGTTCTACTCGATGGGTGAAACAGCTGGCCCCTCTCGATCCCGGCTCGCCCATCGGCCGGTCTTATCTGAATATCGTTCCCAACCAAGCGTATGTGGTGAGAATCTCGGGGCTGTACCTTCCCCGGCTCGGTTTTCAACTGCTTAACACAATCACACTCGGCGACTATGAGGAGGGAAAGTCCCATGGCCTTGTGGAAGGTTCATTGCCTGGAGGACAGGTATCCCGGCATGTGGCTTCGGTGGTACGCCAATCAATGCGTCGGTGTTGGCTGGGCGCGAGAGCTCGGATTCCGCATGCAAGGCCCTTCCAGATCAGATGAAGGATGGTCCAGGGCGAGGGCCGCGCTACGGAGGATGCGTGTTGGCGATGACATCCTCGTAACACTTCGCGGGCACCGAGTTGGGCGTCTGGGCCGCATCACGGCTGTACAAACGGGCGACGAGGAATGGAACCCTCTTGTCCCGCAACGAAAGGGGTTGCCGACCGGTGAAATGGGAAGGCGAATCGAGGTTCGTTGGGACCTGAGCGTGGGACCGCCTGACAGGGACTACGTTGTTAGTCTCCCGTCCGATACCCACCTCAAGAGCAATGAGCTAGTTCCCACGATCGCCGAGATCCGGAGCCAGACCCGTGGTCGACTGGTCCGGGCCATGAACGACAGGAGGAACTGGGTTGGACTGCTAGCTTTCCGATATGAGCGGGCCATCTCCGACTATATTGCCGCATATCCCCATCGCTTAGAGGATGGATTCACAGCCTATCCAGACGCCAAAGTCCGAGAACAGGCCTTTTCCGACGGCACGAGACTCGATGTATTGCTCGCGGATGATGAAGAGAGGCCGGTCGTCGTTGAGTGCAAGCAGCACATTCCGATGCCCGCCGATATCGCACAACTCCGCCGTTATATGTCACATGTTGCCAAGAGGACAGGGCATCGAGTAGTTCGTGGCATTCTCGTTTACTCGGGCTCGCGAACGGTATCACTTGAAGTCTTGAGGTTGGCTGCGCAGCGGCCCTCCGTCACGTTGATGTCGTACACCCTAAATCTCTCGTTCGCCATGAGCACGGCTGGGTAACTCACACTCGGATCGAACCCAGACTCAAGTCGTGAGTCGCATTATGGCGCGTACCTCACGCTCCCCGGTCCCGCTAGAAGCGCAACTGGCCGTTTACCGACGCGACGGCTGGCTATGCTACGTTTGTCGGCGGCCCGTCATATTCCATCTGGCACTCAAGCGCCTTGGCGAACTTGTTGCTGCCAAGGTGCCAGATGTCCCCCTTGCTTATTGGCAGACGAACTGGCGAAGGGACGCCGCGCCACTGCTGGACGAACTCGCGGCGAGCATTGACCATGTCGAGGCGTTTTCGAAGGGTGGCGCTCACGACCTGAGCAACTTTGCCACTATCTGTGCCCGGTGTAACGCCCGGAAGAGTGCGAAGAGCGACGCGGCTTTTCGCGCGGAGACCAAGCCGTGGCGTGTAAGGGGAAAGCATGGCGAACCGAAGCACTGGGACGGCATGTCAGCGGCGTTCGTGGCCTTGGCCATCGAACACCCAGTCAATCTCTCAGATACCGAGAAGAGGTGGCTCAAAGTCCTCCGCGGGGAGTTCGAGAAGGGGCCGTAAGCCAATAAGACCAACCCGGTCACCCGAAGTACCGGGACACGAAAAAGGCCCCGCACCCTCGCGAGGCCTTTTCGCTTGGCCTGTCCCACATGTCAGTACCTCGTCTACCTCACAGGTTCAACGACTGACTCCGTGACCTGACCTCACGCCGCCCTGGCATCCATCACCGCCACGACGGGCACGGTGGGAGTCACGGGAGTGACCAGGGTGATGGGCGCCGACTGAACCCGGTGCGCCCTCGGCCACGCCACATTCCGCGCGCTCTTCCACTCGGCCAGCAGCGCCGGGGAGTTCCTGAAGCGCACGGCGTGGACGGCATCGAGGCATGAGACCACGCCCATGATGTCATAGGCCACGGCCTTGAGGCCGGCGCCCGCGCCGATCTTGCTGCCGATGCCGCCGAGCTTGCGCTCGGTGGCGAGCCTCCAGGCCTCGAGGCCGTGAGCGAGCGACGCCAGCAGCTCATCGCTGAGCCCGTACCGCTCGAGCACCTCCTGATGCGCGATGGCCTCGGTGAGCGCCACGCTGGCCGCGGTGTAGAACTCGGTCGCGCTGCAGCGGGACGGAGGGATGCGGCGGTGCACGGTCATCTCGGAGTTATCCCGGTCGGCCTGACGCGAGATTTTCATCAGGGCCCGCAAGTCCGCGTTGACCAGGACGCGGATCGTGGCCGTATCCGCCACGGCCGTGGTGGCGGCCACGGCGCCGCTCACCTGCTGCTCCAGCAACTCTTCCGCCTTCTCTGACAGCTCGATCAACTTCGCCGCGACCTTGGCGGTCACGGGGTTGGAGTCGGGGTTGGCCCGGCAGAACGCCGCGGCCCGGGCGCCCATCTCCAACCGGAGACGTATTCCGGTTCTCATACGACCCTCCAGAAAGAGAAAACTGAACTTCACGGACGCCGAGTGATTCGGGCGCTCGAGCGGAAGCCAGGGCGGAGCCCGAACTCCGCGGTGGCCGGGGGGAGGAATTGCAGGGGGTGTGCCAGTGTGGATCGGAGTGAGGCAGGTTGGCTGGTTGGCTGGGCGGAGTGGCTGGACGAACAATGGCGGCGGGCAATGGGTCGAGATCCGCGAGACCCCGTTCAGCGGCGGCACGCGACGCACAGGGTCGGCGGAAGGCTGTCAGACGGCGAGTGCCCGAGCGGCCGAAGGGAGGGGTCCAGGGCCAAGAGGGAGCGGGGCAAGGTCAAATGTCGGCAACGATTTGACGCATCGGTGCGGAGCGACGGACTGATGGGGGCGGGCCCGGGGAAAGCGGAAGAGGGAGGAGGGAGGAAGGAGGAGGGAGGAAGGGACGCGAGCGGCGAGGATTGGCTCAACAGTGGGGCCTGGCGGACAGCCGCGAGGGCGGCCGGACAGCGGTGCGAAAGGGTGGTTCAGCGGCCGGCGACGCGCGGTTCAACGGTTGGGGGGAGGTGGTTCGGCGGGGTGCGCCGGAGAGGCGGGATCCGGGGGTGAAAGGACAAGGTGTCCTCGGGTGAGGACACTGCCCGCGGGAGCGGGCACTTGGTTCAGCGGTCAGCGCGTGGCGTGGGCCGCTATCATTGATGGTAGTTGTGGCCCCGTGGCGCGTATGTGCATTTTCAGGCCGGAGCAGCGGTCACGTAGCTCCGCCACACTATCCCTTTTCTCCAACCGGAGGGCCAAGCCGTTGGCCAGGAAATCACCCCAGGAGAAGAAGAAGCTCAGCTATCTCAAGGATCGCCGCAATTCCTATGGGGAGAGTGACAAGGCGAGTCGCAAGGCGATCCCGCGGAGGAAGCAGGTCCAGAGCCAGGCCGAGCGGCGAATCGTTCGGCAGGCGCTGGGGGGCATTCGCGTCGCGGCGGAGCCGGACCGGGTGGATGAGGCGCTTGCCAGGGAGAAGCTTCAGCGGAAGTCGGGATGGGCGAAATCTCCCGACACCCCGCTGGGGAAAATGCTCGAGCGTTCACTGCGCCGGCGAGTGAAAGAGGGGATGCTGCCGCCTGAGGTGGCAGAGGCGAAGGCGAAACCGGCCAGGAAGGCACGGAAGGGGCGTCCGCAGCGACATTCGTGGTAGCTGCTGCGGAGGGTGAGTACCTCTGCAGGCAATTCAATGGGGGGAGGTCAGGATCAGTGGTGAAGACGGGGCTCGTCGAAATCAGCGCACTGGCGGCAAGTCTCGCCTTGATCGTGGCCGTGCCGGTTCTGGCGCAGGACAGTCCCTGGGACAAGTACAAGCCGGGTTCCATCGCCGGGATCATCGCGTCGGAGGACAGTGGAATCCGGGAGCAGTTCGCTGCCGACAGCGGCCATCATTCCATCGTCAGCGGTGACAGTCGCCCTACCAAGGCGACGGTCATCTACACCGACTCGTCACGGGCGACGCCAATCGAAACGATGCGCCTCCTCCGGACCTGGGTAAAGTCCCTAGGCATCAGGGCGGACGCTCCCGATGCCCTGCAGACCGAGGTCCTGTTTCGTGAGGGTGGCCACAGCTACTGGCTGCCGGTGCAGCAGCAATTGATCCCGGCGCTCAAGCGGGAGGTCAAGGCGGGTCAACAGATGACGATCCTGGTTGCTTGGGTCGGCGCCGAAGGCAAACACACCATCAACTGGGTGTTCATCGTCAACGAATTCAGCGCGGAATGAATCGCGGACGTCGCCCCGCTGCCCTGTTCCTCCATGGCTGACGACTTCTCCCTCGCCGAGGGGATCACCGCCGGTGAATGGATTCACGCGCACTTCCACCGCAGCGTCGTGTTCGAGACGGAAGGCCCGATGTACGAACGGGCCCAGGTGGTGTCGGATCGGCTGCAGGCGGGCCGGCCGCCGCTGGACCGGCTGATCGTCGAGGTTCCCTGGATCCGCATCCGCACGGCGTTCACCCTTCCCGGGCGCTACATCTATTTCAGCCGAGGCCTGATCGAGTACTGCCCTGACGAGGAGTGCGCGGCGTTCGTGGTGGCCCACGAGATCGCCCACCACGACCTGGGGCACCTGCGCCTCTTTCCCCACTGGATGGGCCGCTTTGCCCGCCGATCCGGCGGGGCGGCCGTGATCCTCGCCATGGAGGCGGTGGAGCGACGTCTCTACGGCCCTGAACGGGAGTGTGAGGCCGACCGGCACGCCATCAAGCTCTGCCGGGCGGCGGGGTACGACCCGCAGCGCTGTCTCTACCTCTTTCACGTCTTAGAGCAGCTGGCCCTCGACATTGGGGACGATGCGATCGTGTTCGGACCGAGCATGGACTCCGACGAGGAGCTGGCGTCGGACGCGCCGCTGCTCACCAAGGTGAAGATCTGGGCCTGGCAGCGGACGCGCGGGTATCTGCCGATCCGGGACCGGCGGCAGGCGCTGGTACATTTACTGGAGGCGGAAGGGCGGTAGGCCGGGCACTAGGCCTCACCCCCTGTCCCCCTCTCCAACAAGTGGAGAGGGGGAACTTGCAACGGCGATGACAGCGAGGCTCACCCCTCTCGACGAATGTGGGGAGGGGCCCGGGGATGGGGACTCCCGGTGTAGCGAGAGGCACCAGGATCGGGTACCCTCAATCCAACCCGATTCCCTGCCCTGCCGAAACCGAGGCATCCCGCATGGTGCGCCCCACGTTCGACCGTTCCGCGATTCACCGCGCATCCGGCCTCTTCGCCGCCGCACTGCTCCTCCTGAGCTCCCCTCTCGCCGCCCAGGCCGGCCCGCGCATCCGGCCCGAAGGCACCGACTCGAGCGGCAAGAAGCGCGAGTCCCCCTGGCTCATCGTCCCCACCTTCTCGCTCAACCCCAAGCTCGGCGCGTCCTTCGGCGCCCTCGGGGCGTACATGCACTACTTCGACGAGAAGTCCCGCCCCTCGATGTTCGGCCTCGGCGGACAGTACACGACCACCAAGTCGGCCATCGCGTCGGTGTTTGCCCGGGCCTCGTGGGATGAGGACCACCAGCGCCTGATCGCGCTGCTCGTCGCCGGCAAGATCCGCAACGACTACGACGACTACCTGGGCACCGGCCAGCCGCTCAAGACGGATGACAAGCTGTTCGCCGTCGTGGCCCGCTACCTCTACCGCGTCTGGGGCCACTGGTTCATCGGGCCGCAGGGGCTCTACTCCAACTACCAGCTGCTGGGCGAGTCTCCCACCGACGACCAGATCCTCGACGTGCTCGGCCTCAAGGGATTCGAGTCGGCCGGACTCGGCATCTCGCTGTACCGCGACAACCGGGACAACGAGAACAGCCCGCACCATGGCGCCCTGGTCAACGTGAACAACGTCGCCTACCGCGACTGGCTCGTGGGCGACAACAACTTCGACGTCTACCGGGTCGAGATCCGGGCGTTCATCCCCAACGGCAAGGGCCACGTCCTGGCCATCCGCCAGTTCAACAAGCTGACCTCCAACGCCCCGCCCTCCGCCTTTGCCGCGATCCAGCTCCGCGGCTACAAGCCAGGTGAGTTGCTCGGCGAGTACATGTCGTCGATCGAGGTCGAGGAGCGCTTCCGGCTGGCCGACCGGTGGACGAGCACCGCGTTCGTGGGCGCGGCGGTGCTGTATGGAGACAGCCCGACCGGCGGAGGGTTCGACAACCCGTATCCCGACATCGGCGCCGGCGTGCAGTTCGTGATCAAGCAGAAGGAAGGCATCGTCGCCAACGCCGAGGCGGCGTTCGGGAAGGACGGGGAGTACGGGATCTATATCAAGCTCGGGTACGCGTACTAGGGCGGGCAGGCGGACAGGCGGACAGTAGCCTCACCCCCTGGCCCCCTCTCCACATACGTGGAGAGGGGGAACCCGGAACGAGTATCCAGGCATGGGGCACCCCTCTCCAACTTGTTGGAGAGGGGCCGGGGGTGAGGCCCGCGCGAGTGTCGCCTCCCCCCTTCTATACTTCCCACATGTCCCCGTCACCCAAGAAACCCACTCCCAAGCCCAACCGCCGCGCCTCTTCCGTCGAAGCCCTGGTCGAACGCCTGGACCAGGTCCAGGACAAGCGCGCCCACCTCGGCGGCGTGCCGACGGGCTTCCCTTCGATTGACCAGGTGCTGGGCGGCGGGTTCCGCGCCGAGGACCTGGTGATCCTGTCCGGTGACATTGGAAGCGGGAAGTCGTCGCTGGCGCTGGGCATCGCGAGTCGCGCGGCGGGACGGGGGAGCCGAGTGCTGTTCCTGAGCGGGGAGATGGGCGAGGACCGGCTGATGGAACGGGTGCTGGCCATGGAGGCGCGCGCGACGCTGGATGAGTTCCGGCGCGGCACGATGAGTGACGAGGTGCGGGCGGCGGTGGGGGCGGCGGCGGTGAAGTTGAGAGACTTGCCACTCAGGTTCGGGCGGCTGGGTGGAGATCTGGGGAGCCTTGAGAAGGCTCTGGACGGACAGGACGGACAAGACGGTCAGGACGGTCGGGACCTGCTGGTGATCGACTCGCTGAATCAGGCCGGCGGCGCAGGCGCGTCATCCGACGATATGCTGGCGGACGCGACGAGGCGGCTCAAGTCGCTGGCGCTGGAGCGCAAGATCGTGGTGCTCGCGCTGGCGCACCTGCCGCATCACCGGCGCGACCGCGAGGACCCCCGCCCCGCCCTCGACGACCTGGGCGGCGGCGGCGCGCTCAAGCAGCATGCCGACGTGGTGCTCGGCCTCTATCGCGAGGAGATGTACCGGCCGGGCCATGGGGTGGAAGGGGCGACGGAGCTGCTGATCTCCAAGAATCGCGGCGGGCCCACCGGGTTCGTGGATCTCTACTTCCACCGGAGATGGCTGCGGTTTGAGGATCTGCTTGATCCCTAGCGGCGGGGCTATCTCGCTTGGACTCTGCCCCGGCGCCTCACCAAGAACGTGAGCCAGGCGTAGTAACCGACATAGGTCAGGGTGAAGAGGCCGGTCTTCAGGATTGACCGGTACGCCACAGTCTTCATTGCTGTTGGTGTCGCCTTCAACGCGACCGCGACATCGAGGAGGTATAGGATCGCGAGACCAACGACGACAATCCATATGAGTGCGGGAATGAGGTAGGTCAAGCCACGCACTCGCCCGGGCTTCGACGTTATTCCAAGGACAACAAGCGTCGTTCCCATCGTGGCGACCGGGAGGCCGTCGAAGAACCCCGTAATCACCCCAAACTCCCATTCTGCGCGTCCGAAGGCCGGGGGCCAGAGCAAGAGTCCTAAATCCGCCCATCCAATGATGGCCAATGCGACCCCCAAACCAAGCAGACCCGTCCATTCGAAGGACGGGTCTGCAGGCGGATGCTGAGGAGTTCGTTGCGGCTTGGCCCCCTGATCCGCCATAAGAATCGGCTGAGATCGATCAGGCATTGATCCGCCTGCGTCGCTTGAATCTGATACCCGCGATGCCTGCCAAGCCGGTACTCATAAGAATGAGTGCGTTGGGTTCCGGCGTGGACTGCATTGTGCATTGACCAACCTGGCAAAACCCTTCGCCGGGGAGGTTAAGGTAGGCAGTTGTGCCATCCGTGAAGGCGTAGGTCCCTGAAAGCGTGTATGTCAGGTGCAGCCACCCCGAACATGTCTGCCAGCCGTTAAATGGCTCATCTGGAGGAACATCACATCCGTAGATCGGTACGTAGCCAGGTGGATTTGAGAAAAAAACGACGAGATTGTTATCAAACGACCCGTCTTCATTGATGCGCCGGGCCCACTCAGTTCTAAATCCTGGAACGTCGGGCAGCGCGGGCCCTGCCCCACCCTCTGGGGTCACCGCGTCGGCATATCCACTTGGGGAGCCTGACCATGGTGTTGTGTTGGTTACCTGCAGGCCCTCAAGCGCAAAGAATCCAAGATCAAACGGCCCCGACGCGGGTTCGCCTGTTCTCCCCTGCAGATTCGCAACTCGGATGTCGACCGTCGTGGAGTAAGCCCCGTAGCCGGGGGTAACATCATGCAGGAAAGAGATCTGCACACTGAAGCATGACTTGAATGCCCCCGTCGTGCACTCGTTAATCCATTCGCGGTAGGTGCCGTCAGCCCGCGCAATTGCGGGAAAAGTGACGAGGGCGGAAAGAACCAGGAGCGGTTGTGAAAGGCGCATAGGAATCGGCCTAGAAAAGGGCCTTTCGAGGGGGAATCGGTGGCCTCCGGACCGTCAACGAAGCGCAACGGCGCTACACCGACCTGTGGTGGGGGCCCCATAGCCCGGTGCCCCAGGCGCCTACTTGCGTTATCCACCCAAGTCGACCGAAAGGGCGCAGGTGGGCCCCACATCACGAGATGCCGAGCCTGACGGCGCAGGCGGAGATACGTGGACCTACCAACACTGGTAGGGGATCCAGTAGTCTAGCCCACGAGATCTGCAAGCTGAGGGCCATCCATTAGACGGTCGCGACGACCCTTATCACCGGGGCGTTGTGTACTGGCGATTTCCTACCGCACCCCGCGGGCGCGTCGAGACACCACTTCGAGCAGCGAGCAGGCCAGCAAGACTCCGAACAGCCAACCACTCCACCGCTGAACCAACGACGCGAAGGTCGGCGGAGTCGGTTCCGATGGCGAGCCGAGTTTGTCGATAAGGGTGGCGAGCGGCGCCGCGTCTCCTGGCGGGGCATTGATCGCGCTCTTCCGCGTCCACGCGACTCCCGCCACGAGTCGGGCCAGCCAGGCCCGGTGTGCTTCGACCGACCCGTCCGCCCCAGCCATCCGCCAGCGCCAGAGATCGAGATAGCCGACTTGCGTCACCCGCCCCAGCCCCTCACGTCGCGCGGAAACGCTCACCACGTCACCCCGGCGCTCGAGGACGAGCGCGTCAGGCTTGAGCGAGGTGATGGGTGACAGGTCGAGGGCCGCACGCGGCGCACCGGCGGCTGGCGTGCGGCTCCGATCGGCCTCGACAGGGCCCGCGCCACCCGGCGCGAGCGCGGCCAGTGACTTCACGCTCGCGGCGCCGGGCCACAGCAGCAGTCCCCCACCGCTCCGGACATAGCGGGTGATTTCCCCCGCGCTCCGCGCCGCGGTCGAGTCGAGCGCCAGCACCGCCGAGTAGCGGGTGGTGTCGATCGGGGCGGCGGCGCCGGTGATGTCGGCGCCTTTGGCGACCGCGAGGCGGGCATCCACCTGCCATCCCCGCTCCTCCAGCGCCGCGACAGTGAACTTGGTTTCCCACCCCGCCCGGCCCAGCACCAGCAAACGCCCGAGGACGAGCGAATCTCGTGGCGAGTCGGTCGCCCACACCGGCCCGACCCTGGTCTCCACAGATGACACGGATTCTGAGAGATGGAAGCGGATGCCGCCTGAGGCGCCGCTCGCGCTGTCCCGGACGCCCAGCGTATCCAGCAAGTGAATGAGTGATCCGGCCGGGGCCGCGACCAGGATGTCGATGCCACCCTGCGGATCTGCCACGGGTGCAACACTCATAGCGGTCGCCACCAGCGACGGACCCGACCACCGCACCTCCGTCCCGCTCGCCGCGAGCGCCGCCAGCCAGTCCCGTTCCACCCCATCCGGCGGCCGGTCGAGCCGGAGCTGGAGATGACGCGGCTCCTCGACCGTGCTCCATCGCTCGAGTGAAGCCCGGAGCCCCGCTGTGGTCGCCTCGACCCTCGACCCTCGACCCTTGACCCCCACGCCCAGCAGAAGCACGAGCAGCACCGTAAAGAGGCTGCGCAAGACCAGCTCGGCCCACCACCGGAACTCAACGCGTGAGCGCATAAACCATGAGATTCACGCCAAACCGCGTCACATCCTCGCTCATGAACCGCTTGCTCTCGGGGTGGAAATCCCACTCGGAGCTGTAGTCCTTGCTGGAATAGATCAGCCCGATCCTCCCCTCGATCAGCACGGCGTCGAGGTAGTTGTGCACCAGGTCGTCCCCCCAGCCGTTGAGCTCGTGGTGGGTGGCTGGCGGGCCGTGCTCGAACACGAAGAAGGCGCGGTACAGCTCATGGCTGTTCGGCAGCCGCTGCATCGGGCCGAAGCAGCGTTCGATCTCCTCGTGAGCGGTCTTGTGGAAGGCGCCGTTGATGTCGTGGTTGTGGTCGTCCACCACCACGAACCCGCCCCGCCGCACATAGCGCTCCAGGTTCTTCCGCTCGGCATCGCTGAACCGCACCGGCTGGTGGCCGGTGAGCCAGACGAAGGGGTGGTCCAGCAGTGCTGCCGAATCGAGCGCCACGGTGACGCCCGCGGGAGCCGCCTCGATGTCGGTGTAGCGCACCAGCGAGTCCACCAGGTTGGCGGGGAGGAGCGGCGCGCTCTCCCAGTCCCCCGAGGCATACTGCGCGGTGGCAAAGACGAAGCGGCTCACGGCGCGATCCCTCCGCTCCACTCCGGCGGCCCGCCGATCTCGAGGCTGCCGCCAGCCAACCGGCGCCGTACGGGCGCCAGCGCCGAATCGAGTGCCACACCACCGCGCAGTTGTTCGAGTGCCGTCTTGAGATCGGCGGCGACGGCGGGACTCGAGGTCAGCGCCGAGACCCGCACATAGGTGAGCGAATCGAGCGCCGCGCCGGGCGCGCGGGGGTACAGCGCCGCGGCGGTTTCGATGCGGGTACGCAGGTTGTCCTGCTCATCGGGCACTGGCGGTCGAGGGTCAAGGGTCGAGGGTCGGCCACTCTCTTTGCCCTGGCCCCGGACCCGCTCGATGTCGACCAGCTCCGGGCGGTGCCGCCCGCGGAAGTAGTAACGGTCGGCGGTGCGCACCTGGTCGAGGAGCTTGAGGGCATGGCGCATGTGCGGGATGGCGCTGTCCGGATGGACGGCGAGCAGCAGGCGCCGGGCCTCGTTCATGTCGTCGGAGGCGGTCCGCAGCAGGCGGCTCTGCGCGGTCGGATACGATCCTTCCTCGTCCGCCGACTCCATCAGGGCAATGACCTCGATCACTCTCCCCCTGATGGCCATCTGCATGTCGGCGTAATCGGTGGACTTCTCCTCGGCGGCCGCCGCACCGAGGTGAGGGCGGACGCCGATCAGGGTATCCGTCTTCAGGTTGAGCACCCGCTGACTCAGCCGCGTCTGCTCCATGACATCCGGCGGCAGCGCCTCGGCGCTGGAGGTGTCCTCGGGCTCCGCGACCCGCAGCGTGCGCGTCTCGGAGACTCCCTGGCCGGGACCGCCGACATCGTTGTTGTCCCAGGCGACGGCGCGGATGCTGAGCACCGAACCGGGGCCGAGCCGGAGGCTGTCGAGCAGGAGCGTGGCGGTGAGTGTGGCGCTGCGCGCATTGTTGAGCGGCTGGCGCGCACCGGTGACCGACTTCGTCTCGAAGCTTTCGCCGCTGCCGGTGGTGACCAGGAACTCGAACTGGGCCGCGGCAAGGCCGAAGTCGTCGGCCAGGCGGGCCGAGAGTTCGAGACGGCCGGTAGGCGCCGCCTGCCACACGGTGTCGGAAGAAGGCGAAAGGAGAAAAGCGAAAGGGAGGGAATCCGGGTGTGGCTCCAGCACGACGAGACGAGTGAAGGTGCGATCGCGCAGCGTCAGGACCGCCGGCTCCGCAGGCATCGTGATCGTGGCGGCCCAGCCGACATTCTGAGTCCACGCACTGGCCGTCTTGCCACCTTGCTCAACCTGGATCCCTCCAGCGTCGCCCTTTCCGCTCAACGTCACCAGGCTGCCGGGCAAGGCATCGATGCTAGAGGGATCGTCGAGCTTGCGGGTGGAGAGGCGGCTGTACGCCGGTGAAGCGATGCTGGCGCGCAGAGGCGTGAGACGGCTGGACTCCGTGCCGGGGACGGTCGTGCCGCTGCGGTCGAGGGTCGAGAGTCGAGAGTCGAGGAAATGCAGGGGAATGGCGACCACCAGAAGCACCAGCGCGGCGAAGGCGATGGAGCGGGTGGCCGCCTGGACCGCGAGTCGTTCCAAGTCTGCGGCATCGGCGGCGGCGGCGAGTGCAGGGGGAGGTCCCTGCGCACCCCATCGCGGCTCGACGGCCGTGACGAGCGCGTAGGCCAGCGCAGGCTGGCGTTCCTCCACCCACAGGGCAATCGAGGTCAGCGAGAGGACTCGGCGGCCGGAGCGGAGGCGGTGGGCGGTGGCAGCGATTCCTGCGATGGTCGCGAGGGGAAGCACCCAGTTCATCGTCGCGAGTCGCGAGTCGCGAGTCGAGGAGACAAGAGTCGACAGCAACAGCACGGCACACGCTGCGGTGGCGCCACGGAGGAGCGCCGTGATGAAAAGCGCGCCCGCGAGCCAGCGCCGAGCGCGGATCACGCGGTCCCGTGGCGTCATGCGTCCGCCTCGATCGCGAGCGCCGTGCCCCGGCTGCGGACGCGGAGCTCGACCAGCGAAAGCACCAACGCCGCGCCGAGAAGCCATGGCGTGAGCGGCGTCGGAACGGACTGCGATGGGTGGATCGCGGACGCCGCCGCGAGCGGACCGGTTCCAACCAGGAGGGCCGTGTCCACCGGAGCCGGCTTTCCGTCAGCAACCGCCTGGCCGCAGGGAGCAGTCATGGCGTGAAAGAACCGGGCGAAATCGGATCTCAGGACGAAGTCACCGCGAGCTTCGACTGGCACGGCGACGTCCCGGATGCAGCCGAGGCCGAGTGAGCGCTCGGTAGCGGCGACTGTCCCGTCGGGCCAGCGTGCGATGGGCCGAGCGCTCACGTCCCCTGTCCCCTGTCCCCAACTTCGCGCGAGCGGAAAAACGAGTGCAGCGCCACCTGCGATGACTGCGCCTGCGGTGTCGGGTCGGGACAGAGGCTGCCATCCGGGCGGTCCGCCGGTTGCGGGCCAGCGGACGAGGACTCGCGGAGCGGAGGCGGCCCAGACGGAGTCCGCGGGAGCGGCCGGCGACCGCAGCACGCGCACA
The DNA here is from genome assembly GCA_035279705.1 of Gemmatimonadales bacterium. Lineage (GTDB taxonomy): Bacteria > Gemmatimonadota > Gemmatimonadetes > Gemmatimonadales > GWC2-71-9 > DATEHG01. The sequence goes on along the minus strand of DATEHG010000088.1, from coordinate 8,022 downwards.
GTCGGTTCGCCGCTTCGAGTCGAGGGACGAGAGACGAGAGTCAGCGGGTCATCAGGCGTCGCGATGACCTGGATGCCGCCTGAAGTCGCTGGCTGTTCGGCAGTCGCCGCAACGCGCACCAGGCGAATGCGGCCCGGCCACAAGGCACGGATCGCGGAGGTCGACGCATCCGATTCCACGCCGGTCAGTGGCGAGACGATGACGAGTTCGATGGAATCGACCGAGGCCCGGAGCCGAGCCGCCGCACGGAGAGCCACAATCAAGGCGGGCGACAATCGACCCGACGGTCCGTCGATCCGCCGCTCCGCCGATCCGTCGGTCCGTCGGTCCGTCGGTTCGTGAGGCGAAACGGCTGGCAACTGCTCGACAATTCCCGCGGCTGCGTCGAACGCCACCACCACGTCCCCCTCCCGCTGCCACGCCACCACGCTGTCGCGCGCAGCATTCGGATCAGCGACGGCACCAGACCGATCCCACAATACGACCCGCGCCACCGGTCGCCTCGCAGGCACCACCACCGGTTTCGCCATCGCAAGGCCGATCAGCAGTACGATCAGGATCCGCAGCAGCATCAGTCGCCGATCGTCCGGGCGCCGGGCAATGGTGATCGCCCGGACTGGAGCCTCCGGCACGAAGCGGACGGTGGGCAGGGCGTGAGACGGGGGTTGCCGAGTGACGAGAAGGTGGGCCACCACGATCCCTGCGGCCGCGGCCAGGGCCCACCAGAAGAATTGCGGCGCGAGCAGGATCACAGCGCGTGACGGGTGCCGCCGGGAAGCATCGTGATCCGCCGGACCACGCGCCGGACCGGTTCGGCGCCGGCGACGACTGGCGTGTACCCCGCGTCCGCGGATGCCCAGCCCGACGCCACCTGGCCGCGCCAGTTGGCGAAGCGGCGGCGATACTCCTCCCGCGCATCGTCGGGGAGCGGGCGGCGCTGATCGGGACGCTCAGGGTCCGCCACCAGCCGGTGCTTCGGATCCGGGTCGAGCTCGAGCGGGTCCACGATGTGGACGGCGTGCAGCTCATGGCCCGCGGCCGCCGAGCGGCGGGCGAGAGCCAGGACAGCCTCCGCATCACCCAGGAAATCGGAGATCACCGCTACCCGCACCGCGCGGCGCATGGCCATCGAGAGCACCGGGGCCAGCGGCGCTTCGCCCGACGGCGCCAGGTCCAGCACCCCGATCATCTCGTCCAGTACCGTGCGCCGGGTACGCGGCGTCACCCACCGGTCGCCTGAGGCGAGCGCAACGGCGAGGCCGACCGGATCTCCCGCCTCCCGAGCCGTAGCGGCGAGCCCGACCGCGATGCGGCACGCCCAGTCCCACTTGCGGTGTCCGGGTTCCGGAAAGGCCATCGAGCCGCTGGCATCCACCACGATGATGGTGGGCACGATGGCCCGTTCGGGAGAGAGGCGCACGTAGACCCGGTCGGTCCGGGCCACGAGCTTCCAGTCGATTTTGCGGGGATCGTCACCCTGGCGGTACGGGCGATACTCGACGAATTCGGCGGAGGTGCCGCGGGCAGTGGCGGCGTGAGGACCGGGGAGGGCGTTGCGGGCCCGCCGGCGCGCGGGCCAGGAGAGCCCCCGCACCTCGTCGAGTACGGCGGTGTACCCGGCGGGCGCCGTCATGGTTCAGATCTCGAAGCCGCTGGCGGGCGCGGGCACGTGCCGGATCAGCGCCTCGAGCACCCGCTCCGGCCCTACACCCTCCGCCTCGGCGGCGAAATTGACCAGCACGCGGTGCCGGAAGACGGGCGCCACAACGCGGCGGATGTCATCAGGCGAGACGGCGTGCCGCCCCTGCAGCAGCGCATGCGCCTTGGCGCCGAGTACCAGGGCCTGGCCGGCGCGGGGGCCGGCGCCCCAGCGGACGTAGCGGCGGATCAGATCGGGCGCGCTGTCGGAATCGGGCCTGGTGGCCCGGGCCAGCGCAGCCGCGTACCGCAGGATCGGCTCGGCGGCGGGGAGCTCGCGCACCAGCCGCTGCAGCGCCACGGCCTCGCTCGCCCCGAGCACGGGACGGAGCACCGTGTCGTCGACCGCGGTGGTCGCGCGCAGGATGCCGACTTCGTCCTCCTCGGTCGGATAACCGATCCGGATATCGAAGAGGAACCGGTCGAGCTGCGCCTCGGGCAGCGGATAGGTGCCCTCCTGCTCGATCGGGTTCTGGGTCGCGAGCACGAAGAAGGGCTCGGGCAGCACCATCGTCTCGCCGGCCGCCGTGACGCGGTGCTCCTGCATCGCTTCGAGCAGGGCGGCCTGGGTGCGCGGCGGGGTGCGGTTGATCTCGTCGGCCAGCACGATGTTGGCGAAGACCGGGCCCTGCACGAAGCGGAAGCGGCGGGCGCCGGTGGCGCCGTCCTCTTCCATGATCTCGGTGCCGGTGATGTCACTGGGGACAAGATCAGGCGTGAACTGGATCCGCCGGAACTCGAGCTGCATGGCCTCCGCGATGGAGCGGATGAGCAGCGTCTTGGCGAGGCCCGGCACGCCCACCAGCAGCGCATGGCCGCCGGCCAGCATGGCCATGATGACCTCTTCCACCACCCGCTCCTGCCCCACGATGCGCTTGCCGACCTCGGTCCTGAGCCGAGTCACGGCCGCGAGCAGCCGCTCGCGATCCAGCGCGGTGGGACCGGTCACCAGTCTGAGATCTGCCATCGAGTGCCTGTTTCCTGAAGGAGCCGGGGTGGAGATACCGTACCGGCCGAAGAGACGCCGCGCCAGAGAGGCGGGATCGGGACGCCCGGCCGAATAGTATCAGCCGGCTGTCGAGGTTGAGCCAGTACGCGCCCGCCCGGAGAACTGTTTCCGCTTCAATCCTGCCCTGTCTACAACGGAAACGCGGCCGGACCCGTGGCCCGGCCGCGTCGGTTTCTCATGACGCCGAGGTCAGTTGGTCGGCGGAGTCTTCGGGGCGGGCTTCTTGAACGGGCCAGGCACCGGTTTGGCCTTCACGGTGTCCTTCGCCGCCGCGCTGTCCTTCGAGGTCTGCACCACCGCGCCGTTGAGTGAAATCTGCGTTCCGGCCCCCTTGGGATTCGGAATCACGGTCACCCAGATCGGCGGCCCATTCCGCGTGGCGTAGAACACCCGCCCGCTGGTGTTGAAGGCCTGGTCGCTCACCAGGGTCCAGGGCGTCTTGCTGAGTATCTGGCGGTAGTAGGCAACGATGGAGTCCGGGGCCTGCGCGCTGGTCAGCACCACCTGCAGGGCGTCCTCGCTCCCCGAGCGGGAAACGAATGTCGGATCTCCGGGCAGCGGCATTCCCGGGAGGGCGTCCTGGATCCGCGCGGTCTTCGGCGGTGGCTCGGCCTTGCAGGCGGCCAGCAGGGCCAGGCAGGCAAGGAGCAGCGCCGGCGACCGGCGACGGGAAATGGCGTTCATAGGGGGGTGGAGACTAGCGGCAGGTCCCTCGGGGGTCAACCCGGTTTTCGCGTTGCCGGGGGGGTAGCCGAAGGCTATTCTTCAGCCGAATTGAGAGGAGGAGGACCGCCGTGGCCGGACACAGCAAGTGGAAGCAGATCAAGAACAAGAAGGCGGTCACCGATTCTCGCCGGGCCGCCAGCTGGACCAAAGTCATCCGGGAAATCACCATCGCCGCCAAGCAGGGCGGCGGTGATCCGGGCGGCAATCCCCGCCTGCGCACCGCCATCGATGCCGCCCGCGCCGTCAACATGCCAGGCGACAACATCGAACGGGCCATCAAGAAGGGCACCGGCGAGCTGGAAGGGCAGACCCTCGAAGAGGTGACGTACGAGGGCTACGGCCCCGGCGGCGCCGCCGTGATCATCGAAGCCACGACCGACAACGCCAACCGCACGGTCGCCGAGGTCCGGCACGCCTTCAGCCGCAACGGCGGGAACCTCGGCTCGACCAACTCGGTGGCCTGGATGTTCGACCGCAAGGGCCAGATCTGGCTCGATGCCGAGCGCTATCCCGAGGACAGCACGCTCGAGGTCGCACTCGACGTCGGCGCCGAGGACTTTGCCCGGGAGGGCGAGCAGTACCTGATCACCACCACCCCGCCGACCTTTCACACGGTGCGGGACGCCCTCAAGGCGAAGAAGTTCGAGATCGCCTCCGCCGAGATCGCCATGGTGCCGAAGAACACCGTCAAGATCGAGGGGAAGCAGGCCGAGCAGATGCTCAAGCTGATGGAGGCGCTGGAGGACCTGGACGACGTCTCCAAGGTCTTTTCCAACTTCGATATCGACGCCTCAGCGATGGCGGAGGCCTCCGCCTGAGCCGCGTACGCGGCCTCGCGGCATGAAAGTCCTCGGCATCGACCCCGGCACGGCGGTCCTGGGCTACGGACTGGTCGAGGGGGGCCGGGGCACCAGCGCCAGGCTCGTGGAATGCGGGGTGGTGCGCACCTCGCCGAAGGGATCGCTGCCCCAACGGCTCCACCTGATTCATGGCGAGCTCTCCGCCCTCATCGCCCGGCTCGCTCCGGACGTCCTCGCGGTCGAAGGCATCTTCTACGGCAAGAACGTGCGCACCACCATCACCCTGGGACATACCCGCGGCGTCATCCTGCTGGCCGGCGAGGAGGCGGGACTCCCGATCGCGGAGTACGCTCCCGCGGTCGTGAAGCGTACGGTGGTGGGACGCGGCGCGGCCGCCAAGCCCCAGGTGGGGTACATGGTCGCGCAGCTGCTCCGGCTCCGTTCGGCGCCCAAGCCGGCCGACGCGGCGGACGCGGTGGCCCTGGCGCTCACCCACCTGCTCCGCGGGGGCGCGGTGGTTCGCCTCGCCGCCCGATGATCGCGCTGGTTGCGGGCACCCTGGTTTCCCGCCGGGGCGATGCCCTGGTGGTGCAGACTGAAGGCGGCGTCGGCTACGCGATCACGGTGCCCCTGGGCACCCTGGAACGGCTGCCGGCCGAGGGTTCCCGGGTCAGCCTTCACACCGAACTCGTGGTCCGCGAAGACGGCTGGGCGCTGTACGGCTTCGACAAGCCGGTGGACCGCGAGGTGTTCGCCACGCTGCTGGGTGCGAGCGGGTTCGGACCGAAGCTCGCGCTGGCGCTGCTTTCGACCCTCGGCGCCTCCCGGACGGTGCGCAGCATCCGCGAACGGGACCTTACCCTGCTCAGCACGGTGAACGGTATCGGCCGCAAGAAGGCGGAGCGGCTGGTGCTCGAGCTGCGGGACAAGTTCGAGGAGCACGAGGTGGCGGCGGATGGCAGTGGTCCTGCCCCCTCCGCTCCCGCCGAGGCCGCGGTCAAGGCACTGGTCAGGCTAGGCTATCCGCCGGCATCCGCCGAGGACGCGGTCCGCGGCGTACTCACGGGCCAGGAGGACGGCGACCCGAGCCAGCTGGTCAAGCGCGCGCTGGCGAGGCTGGGGACGAGAACCTGAGGGATGGGGGGATGTAGGATGTAAGTGCAGTTACATCCCCCCATCCCGACATCCCCCCATCATCGGATCAATCGAACGAATCACAGGAGTTGCCATGGCCCTCATCGCCTCAACGACCGCCGAGTGGATCTGCACCCGCTGCGGCGCCACCAACCGCAAGCTGGTGCCGGGAAACGTCACGGCCACAACCGACAAGTGCGTCACCTGCCATGCCGCGCATGATGTGAAGGAGGGTGCGAGGCCGGTGCGGTGGGACGCGAGCGCGAAGGATTGAGGGATGGGGGGACGTACGATGGGGGGAGGGGGGGAAGGACTCGGAGTCACATCCCCCCATCCCAACATCCCCCCATCTGAGCCGCGTTCCTGCTAGAATCCGTACCACACACAATGCCCCGCACCGAAATCACCACCCCTGACGCACTCCCCGAAGAAGCGGGGAGCGAGGCGGCACTCCGCCCCTCGCGGCTCGACGAGTTTGTCGGCCAGCAGCAGGTCAAGGCGTCACTGCAGATCGCCATCGAGGCGGCCAGGCAGCGGGGCGAATCGCTCGACCACCTCCTCTTCTTCGGCCCGCCCGGGCTCGGTAAGACCACGCTGGCGATGCTCATCGCGAAGGAGATGGGCGTCCAGCTCCGCACTACCTCCGGGCCGGTGCTCGAGAAGCCGGGCGACCTGGTGGGATTCCTCACCACGCTCCAGGCCGGCGACATCCTCTTCATCGACGAAATCCACCGCCTCCGCCCCGTGCTCGAGGAGTTCCTCTATCCCGCGATGGAGGACTACAGGGTGGATGTGCGCATCGCCGACGGGCCCAATGCCCAGTCGGTGCCGATGGCGCTGGAGCGCTTCACCCTGATCGGGGCGACGACCCGGTTCGGACTGCTCACCCCGCCGATGCGGGCCCGCTTCGGGCTGGTCGAAAGACTCGGCTTCTACCCGGCCGACGACCTGCAGACAATCGTGTCGCGGTCGGCCGCGATTCTCGGGATACCGGCGGACCAGGACGGCACGCTTGAAATCGCCCGGCGGAGCCGGGGCACGCCGCGGGTGGCCAATCGCCTGCTTCGCCGGGTGCGGGACTTTGCCCAGGTGCGGGCCGGCGGCAAGATCACCGGGGACGTTGCGCGCGAAGCGCTGGGCCGGCTCAACGTGGATGAGTTCGGCCTCGACGACATGGATGCCCGCATCCTCACCACCATCATCGAAAAGTTCGGCGGCGGTCCCGTCGGGCTGAATACGGTGGCCGTGGCAGTCGGAGAGGACAGCGGCACTCTCGAGGACGTCTACGAGCCCTATCTGATCCAGCAGGGATTCCTCGAGCGCACACCGAGGGGTCGCTGCGCGACCGCGCTCGCCTACCGCCGCTTCGGGATGACGCCCCCCGCGGGCCAGGCCCAGCTCTTCGATCGCTGACCCGGCGGTGCGCACCGACGACTTCGACTACCAGCTCCCCTCCAGCCTGATCGCCCAGCAGCCTCTGGCCGAGCGCTCCGCCAGCCGGCTCCTGGTCGTCCCACCCGACACAGCGCTCGAGTTCGAAGACCGCCGCTTCACCGACCTGCCGAGCCTCATCCCGCCCGGCGACCTGCTGGTGCTCAACACCACTCGGGTGCGCCCCGCCCGGTTGCTCGGCACCCGCCCCGGTGGCGGGGCCGCCGAGGTCCTGCTGATCCATCCGTCCACGGACCAGACCTGGGTGGCGATGGGGAAGCCGGGGAGCGCGCTCCGACCGGGGAAGCGGGTTCGCCTCGACGACGAGATTGAAGTCGAGACCGTCGAGATCCTCGAGGAGGGCTACCGCCGGGTGCGGTTCGTGGGCGGCTCGGCGGAGACGGCGCTGGCCCGGCTGGGACATATGCCGCTCCCGCCGTACATTGCCCGCGCCGACCAGGCGGCCGACCGCGAGCGGTACCAGACGGTGTACGCCGAGCGTGAGGGGAGCGTGGCGGCGCCGACGGCCGGGCTGCACTTCACTCCGCAGATTCTGGCGGAGATCGAGCGAAGGGGCGTCGGGATTGCGCGGATCGATCTCGAGGTCGGTCCGGGGACCTTTCGCCCGGTGGAAGAGGCGGATCCCTCGAAGCACCCGATGCATCCGGAGCACTTCGACATCCCCGTGGCGGCCGCGGAGACAATCGCCGCGGTGCGGCGGAGCGGCGGCAAGGTGTGGGCGGTGGGAACGACGGTGGTACGGGCGCTGGAGAGTGCGGGCCGTGAGGATGGCACGGTGAACGCCGGTGCCGGCGAGACTCGCCTGCTGATCCTGCCGGGCTATCGGTTCAAGGTGGTGGACTGCCTGCTCACCAACTTTCATCTCCCCCGCTCGACGCTGCTGATGCTGGTCTCGGCGCTGGGGGGGACGGAGCGCATTCTCTCGGCATACAGACACGCCGTGGATTCGAAATACCGCTTCTATTCGTATGGGGATGCGATGCTGGTGAGAAGGCCTTAAGCCCTAAGCCTTAAGCCTTAAGCTATTGCCCGTAAGCTTTGCTTATGGCTTACGGCTTATGGCTTAAGGCATCAGGGTTCAAGCAATCATGAAGGGCAAACAACCGCTTGTTTGAATTCAATCTCGAAGCCACCGAAGGCGAGGCTCGCGCGGGCACCCTGCATCTCCCGCACGGAGAGGTGCCGACGCCGGCGTTCATGCCG
>DATEHG010000087.1:0-10911 GCA_035279705.1 Gemmatimonadales bacterium | reverse complement strand
TCCGTCCGCACGACGGAGGCGTCGGGATAGGTGGCGGGATCGCCGTCGATCATGGCGCCCGCACTGTAGATCCGGGGCGACACGATGGCCTCGCGCGCCGCCTGTTCCTTGAGTCCCAGGATCGAATCCTGGTTGCCGTGCAGGTCCCGCACGGTGGTGACGCCATACGCCAGGTAGCGAGTCAGCGCCCAGGGGGCCACGTGCGCGTGCGCATCGATCAGCCCGGGGATGATCCACTTGCCCGCGACGTCGACCGGAATGGCGGTCTTGGGGAGTTTGAAGCCGGCATGCGGCTCGATCGATTCGATCCGGCTGCCGTGGACCAGCACCACCATGTCGGACCGGGGCTCGCTGCCCGAACCATCAATGACGGTGGCCCCGATCAGGGCGATCCGGTCCTTGGGGGCGCGATTGCACCCCGCCAGCAGGACGCCGGCGAGGAAAAGCAGGGATGCGCGGAGCCGGCGCGGCCCGGAACGGCCTCCGGACGCAGCGCCACCCCCCACCTGCCCGGCAAGGACTCTGAAGGTTCCGGAAGTCATGATCAGTATGAAGGAAGGATAAACGAAGGCGCCCCGGTCCGCGACCGGGGCGCCTCGACTTCCTGGCCTACCGCTTCTTCTTCTTGCCGCCCTTCTTCTTGCCACCCTTCTTCGCAGCTTTCCGCTTGGCGGGCTTCTTCCTGGCCGCCTTTCTCGCGGCCTTCTTCCTGGCCGGCTTCTTCTTGGCGGCTTTCCGCGCGGGCTTCCTCTTGGCTGCCTTCTTCGCCGCCTTCTTCTTGGCCGGCTTCTTCTTCGCCGGCTTCTTCGCGGCAGGCGCCGCGGCGGACGCCGGGCTCGCGGCTGCCGGCCTCGGCGCGGCGGGTGCCATCGGCGCCGGCTCCGGATCCATCGGCACCGGGGCGGGATCCATCCAACCGGAACCAGACCAGCCCATCTCCATCATGCTCATCGGGTATCTCCTCCGGGGGGAAAACGGGCGGCGATTGAGCCGCGGAATCGGAGCAGGGAAAAACGTGGTGCGCGAATCGCTGAATAAGATGCACCGCTTCGGTGGTTCTGCAAGTGAGGCCGCACCGGCCGCATCTCGCGATGCCGGCAGGAGATCAGCCCCGTTCCGTCCGCCAGTAACAATCGGAGGCGCACCTTGCTAAAGCATTAAATGGTAATAACTTAGACTGCCGCACGCCGCCCTCCTGGCGAGCCGCCGGGGCGCGAGCGATCACCTTCACCGGATGTCACGGACCCGAGCCGAACCATGCTCTTCCGCTGTGCGCTGGTCCTGCTGCAGGCGCTCGCCGCCGCTGCCGCTCCACCGGCCAGCCGTGCCGCGCCCCTCGAGCGCAATTACCTGTACAGGGTAGACCGCTCGTTTCTGCGGATGCGCGACGGCACCCGGCTCGCGATCACCTGGTGGCGGCCGACCGCGAAGACCAGGGGCGAAAAATTCCCCGTGCTCCTCGAGTATCTGCCCTACCGCAAGGAAGACTCATTCTATCAGCGCGACTTTCCGCTGTACGATTACTTCGTGCGGCGCGGATTCATCATGGCCAAGGTGGATATCCGCGGCACCGGCGGCTCGACCGGTCACCTGCCGCCGCGTGAGTACTCCGACGTCGAACTGGCCGATGCCGACGAAATCATCCGCCAGCTGGCCGCGGCCCCGGGCAGCAACGGCAAGGTCGGCATGTGGGGCATCAGCTGGGGCGGGTTCAACTCGCTGCAGGTCTCGATGCGCCACCCGCCGGCGCTCAAGGCCATCCTGGCGCTCCACGCTTCCGATGACCTCTTCCACGACGATGTGCGCTACATCGATGGCATCCTTCACCTCGACCCGTACACGCTCGAGATCGATCACGAGAACGGCCTCCCCCGCACCCCGGACTACCCGGTCGACTCCGCCTACCTCGCTGAACGGTTCAACGCCTATCCGTGGGTGCTCACCTACCTGAAACAGCCGGTCGACGGCCCGTTCTGGCGCAAGCACGAGCCACGTCACGACTACGCCGCGCTCACCGTGCCGACTTACCTGATCGGCGGCCTGCTTGACGGCTACCGGGACACGCCGATCCGCGCGCTCGATCGTTTTCCGGGTACGGTCAAGGTCGAAATCGGCCCCTGGAACCACGCCTGGCCTGACGACGGCGAGCCCGGCCCCAACTACGAGTGGCGCTCCCGGGCAGTGCGCTGGTGGAATCACTGGCTGCGCGGCGAGGACACCGGGCTGCTCAACGAGCCCCGCTTCCTCGCCTTCGTGCGCAGCGGCCATGCGCCGGGGACGGATAAGACCACGACTCCGGGCACCTGGCGCTTCTTCGACTGGCCCATTCCGGGACTGGGAACCCTGCGCCTCTATCCCGGGATGGATCGCAAGCTGTCCACCGCTCCGGGTGACAGCGCGATCGACCGCCTGGCGTACCATCCGGGCTTCGGCACCCGGGGCGGCGACTGGTGGGGGGAGACGACGGGGGACATGCGCCCCGACGACGCGGGAAGCCTGGTGTACGACAGCGAGGTGCTCACCGACTCGCTCGAACTGGTCGGCACGCCCGTCGTCCAGCTCCTTGTCTCCGCCTCCGCGCCGCAGGCCAACTGGATCGCCCGGCTGGAGGATGTGGGCCCCGAGGGCCCCGTGGCGCTGGTGACCGGCGGGGCGATCAACGGTACCCTGCGTGACACCAGCACCGCGGCGCACCCGCTGGTGCCGGGGACCTGGTATCCTCTCGTCTTCGAGCTCCACTTCACCACCTGGACGTTCCGGCCGGGCCACCGGATCCGCCTCGCGGTCACCAATGCCCAGTTTCCGATGCTATGGCCCTCTCCGCGCGCCATGACGACGTCGCTGGCCGTGGGCAGCAAGAGCACGCTGGTCGATCTGCCCATCGTGCCGCCCAGCGCCCGCAATGTGCCGCAGCTGCCGCCGCCGGAGGTGCGGAGTCACGCGCCCGATGCCCGCGATCGCGCGCAGCCGGAGCCGCCGCGGAACCGGATCATTCACGATGAGCTCAATGGCACCACGGCGGTGGAGCTCTTCACCTCGTGGGCCTACACGGTGGGCAAACGGAACATCACCACCACCGAGCACGAGACCTGGGAGACCACCGACAGCGCTCCGGGGCGCTCCCGGTTCCTGGGGGAAGAGTGGCACCGGCTGGAAAGCGCCGGCCGCCGGCTCGACCTCCGCACCCGGATGGAAATCCGCTCGGACAGCGCCAGCCTGCATGTGACCGTGACCCGGCGGCTGGAGCGGAACGGGAAACCGTTCCGGAGCAGAACGTGGCAGGAAACGCTGCCCCGGGAGGCGCACTGATCCGTGCTTGGGAAATCTCCGTCTGCGATTAAACTTCCCGCCATCAACAGCCTCAGAGTCCTGATGGTTCGGGTCCGCGCCGCAATGCTGCTCTCGCTGCTGGCCGCGCTGCCGCCGGCGTCCGCGCTGGCGCAGTCCGCGGTCAGTGAACTGTTCGTGCAGCAGGACTCGCTGGTGCTCAAGGTGGGGCAGCGCGAGGGGCTGAGCGTGCAGGCCTACGACGAAAAGGGCGACGCGGTCCTCCGCATCAAGTACCTGGTGCGGGATGAACGGATCGCCCGGGTGGAAAGCAGCGGGACGGTTACCGCGCTCGCCCCCGGCCGCACCAAGATCGTCGTCCAGGCGGGCAAAAAGTCGAAGACCGTCGATGTGCTCGTGACCGGCATCCCGGAGCCCGCGCTCAAGGATCTCTCCGTCTCTCCCGCGAGCCTCACGCTCCTGCCCACCGAAATCGGCCATCTGACGGTCACTGGCATCCGGGTCGACGGATCGCAGGTCACGAACGTGCGTCTCACCTGGAAGTCGACCCACCCCGAGGTGGCTACCGTCACCGACACCAGCGGCATCATCGTCGCGGTCGGCGCGGGCCAGGGAAGCATCGAAGTGGCCGCCAGCACCGGGCCGGTGGTCGGCATCCCGGTCTCGGTCGCGCTGGCCCCATTGGCGTTCGACCGCACCACTGCGGCGCTCACCGCCGGCCAGAGTGACACCTTCTCGGTGATCGTGCCGGCCCAGGGTGGCCGGCGAGTTCCCTCCTCCGGCCTGACCTGGCGGTCCTCCGATACCACGGTGGCGGTAGTGGACGCGGCAGGCGTGGTGCGGGGCATCCGCAATGGGCAGGTCGAGATCGCTGCTGCAGGGTTCCTGCAGGAAGTGCGGGTGACTCTGACGGTGCGGCCGCCCATCGCGCGATTCGTGCTGCGGCCGCCACCGGCCGACCCCGTCCGGGTGCCTCTCGCATCCACCCGTGAATTTGCGGCCCGGGCCGAGTCGGCGGATTCGACGCCGATTCCGGGCGTGCCTTTCACCTGGCGGGTGGCCGACACCGGCGTGGCCACCTTCGATACCACCACCCATCAGCTCACGGCCCGTACCCTGGGCCGCACCACCGTCGAGGTGACCTCCCCGGGCTTCAAGAGCACGGTCTGGACTGTGGAAGTGATGGCCGGGACGGTAGCGCTCGACCGCACCCGGCTGGCGCTCAGGGTCGACAGCGTCACCCACCTCGCGGCGACGCTGGTCGACGATCAGGGCACGTCCCTGGGCCCCGTGCCGGGCATCGCCTGGCGGAGTGCGGATACCAGCGTGGTCGTGGTGGATTCCACCGGGCGCCTCCGCGCCGTGGGACTGGGAAGCGCGATCGTCACGGCCACGGGGCCGGGAGGCAAGACGGCCAGTGCTTCCGTCTATGTGCCGGGGGACCTGCTGATCTCCTCCTCGCGCCACGGCGGCTACGGGATCTATGCCGTCGCCCAGAAGCAGACCGACAACTGGGTGCCGGTGATCGCGGACGGCTCGACGAACGTGCAGGCGTCCTACTCACCCGACCGCACGCGCATCGTCTACAGCTCCGACAAGGGCGGCACCGGAAACTTCGATATCTGGGTGGCCGATGCCGACGGGCTCAACCCGCAGCGCCTTACCAGCGAGCCGGGCCTCGACAACGCGCCCGTCTGGGCGCCGGACGGCAGGCACATCCTCTTCACCTCCGCGCGCGGGGGGAAGAACCAGGTCTACATCATGACGGTCACCGGCGCCGAAGTGCGTCCGGTCACCTCCGGTGCGGCGGCGACCCAGGAACCGGCGGTCTCGCCCGACGGGACCGGTCTGGCCTACATCGTCTTCCGCGAGGGGACGAGCGGTGTCGTCACCCGGCCCCTGATGGAAACGGCCGAGCCGACCACTCCGCTGGCGAAGGACCGGCGCGAGACCGCGCCGCGCTACCTCGCCGATGGGTCGCTGGCCTGGCTCGTCGAGCGGAAGTCGGGCGCCAGTCGCTACCAGGTAGTGCGTCGGGCCGCCGGGAGTGACAGCCTCACGGTGCTGGTCGCGAGCGAGCGGCCGATCGGCTACTTCGCCATTGCCCCCGACGGCGGCCGCATGGCATACGTGGTGACCCAGCCCTCGGACAAGGACCGGTCCAAGAACACGGCTACCCTTTACCTTCGATCGTCGGCGACCGCTCCCTTCGTTCCGGTGCCGGGACAGCCGGCCGAGAACCTGGCGAGCCCCTCGCTGTGAAGGCGCTGACGATCACGGCACTTGGCGGACCCGAAAACCTGAGGGTGCAGGAGGTCGACGCTCCGCGGCTCACGGGGGCGGACCAGGTTCTGGTGCGGGTACAGGCGGCGGGGCTCAACCGCCTCGACCTCTTCGTGGTGGGGGGTCTGCCGGGCAAGCCGCTGCCGCTGCCGCACATCATCGGCTCCGACGCGGCCGGGATCGTGGAGGCCGCGGGTCCCGAGGCGAGCGGCTTCGCCCCCGGCCAGCGGGTGATGATCAACCCCGGCCTCTCGTGCGGCAGCTGCGAATGGTGCCGCGATGGCGAGCAGCCGCTCTGCACCACGTTCCGAGTGCTGGGAGAGCACGTCGCGGGTACGGTTGCCGAGTACGTGGCAGTGCCGGCGCGGAATCTGGCGTTGGTTCCGGAGCGGATGTCGTGGGCGGAGGCGGCGGGGTTTTCGCTGGCCACCCTGACGGCCTGGCGGATGCTGGTGACCCGGGCTCGCCTCGAGGCGGGAGAAACGATCCTGGTCTGGGGGGTGGGTGGCGGGGTCTCGCTTGCCGCCGTCCAGATCGCCAGACTGGTGGGTGCCCGAGTCATCGCCACCAGCTCGTCCGACGAGAAGCTCGCGGTGGCCCGGCGCCTGGGCGCCGACATCTGCTTCAATCACGCCACCAGCGACGTGCCGGCCGAGGTGCGCCGCCTGACGAACAAGCGCGGGGTCGAAGTCGTCGTGGACAACGTCGGCGAGAAGACGTGGGAGCAGTCGCTCCGCTGTCTCTCCCGGCTGGGGCGGCTCGTCACCTGTGGGGCCACCACGGGGCCGCACGTGAGCACGGATGTCCGCAAGCTGTTCTGGTACCAGTACACCATCCTGGGTTCGACCATGGGGAGTGACACCGAGTACCGGCGCATCGTGGAGCTGGCGGGGCGAGGGCTGCTCCGGCCGGTCATCGACTCGGTTCACCCGCTGGCCGGCGCCCGCGAGGCGTATCAGCGCCTGGCCGCCGGCCGGCAGACCGGCAAGATCATCATCGAGGTGACGCGTGAGTGATTTCTGGGATCGCCTCTCGAGCGGGGCCTACGAGCTGTGGATCATGCTGCCGGCGCTCGGCGCCGCACTGGTGATCCTGCTGTTCGGCTACCTCTTTGCCCGGCAGCTGGAATCGTGGATCGACCGCAATCTCAAGCGGACCCAGTTCCGCAAGATGGCGGATGCGGGCGGCCTCACCGAGGCGGCGGAGCGGGCCCACCTCGATCCGGTGAACGCGGTCGGCAAGCTGGCCTTCTGGCTGATGATGCTCGTGGTGATCCTGCTCGCCAGCTCGGCCTTGGGCCTCGAGAACATCGGCCAGATCTTCGGCCTGATGCTGGGATTCATTCCCACGCTGATCACCGGCTTCCTGATCGTGATCCTCGGCATCATCGTGGGCGAGTTCATCCGCGGCATCATCCTCGCCTCGGCGGGCGGGGTGAGCGGGGTGCCCACCCTGGCCAAGCTCGCCAAGGGGATGGTGGTGCTGATCGCCGTCTTCATGGCGCTGCAGCAGATGGGAGTGGCCGAGGAGATCGTCACCGCGGCTTTCATCCTCATCATGGGCGCCATCGCCCTCGGGGTGGGACTCTCCTTCGGGCTGGGCAACCGCGAGCTGGCCGGGGAAATCACCCGGCGCTGGTACGAAGAAGGCCGCCGCCGCAACCGGCGCAAGACCGATCTCAAGGGGAATGCGGAGGACGCCGAACGCGAACGCCCCTCCCGGGGCGAAGCGTCGAGCCCGATGCTGGACTGAACTGCCGGAGACGGAAGACGGGAGACGGAAGACGGGAACTGCTTTGCCCGTCTCCCGTCTCCCGTCTCCTGTCTCCCATCTACTTCAATTGGTACCGCCCGACTTTCTGCAGGTCTCCCTCGCGCAGCAGCACGTAGATCGAGCCGTTCCGCCCCACGGCCGCCAGGCTGGCGCCCTTGGGCAGCTGAATCGTGCGGACTGCGGCGCCACCCCGTGCAATGACGTCGTAGACCGGCACCGAGTCGCCGATGGCGCGCGAGCGCTGCAGCCAGACCGTGCCATCCTGTCCCGTCGTGCTGCTCGAGAACGGCGGCTTGTTGGCGGCAAACGGGAAGCGCACGCCGGTCTGCAGGTTCATGCCGTTGGCCCGCGCCGTCGCCATGAACCGCTCGCGGTCCGCGTCGGTGACCGGGATCCGCACCCATGGACGCGAGACGCCCGCCGTCCACTTCCCGTCTGGAGAACGCCAGTCGACGCTGTTGCTGCTGGCGCGGGCCACCCAGACCCAGCCGTCGGGCGTGGCTCCGAAGGCGTCGCTGGGATCGAACACCACCGGCACCGTCTTCTTCTCTTCGCCGAACTGTCCCTCACCCATCGCCGGCAGCCGGAGCATGCTCAGCGTGTCGGCCGTTGCGGCGAGCTCGCGCGCGAACCGGAGCACGGGAGCGCTGTCGAGATGCACCGTTTCGCCGGGATTGAGCCCGCCCATGATGGCCCGGTAGTCCGCCTTGTAGGCGTGACCGAGCGTGTCGTACACCACGGCCGGGTTGTAGCCCGCCACCGGCACCGTGCGCAGGGTCCGGATGAATTGCCCCTGCTCGTTCCAGAGCGTGGCCCGCTGGGTGGCAAAATCCACCAGCACCAGCGTGTCCCCCGCGAGATGGACGATAAAGCCGGGCAGCTTGTGCAGCCCGGGGGCGGAGTCCGCGGTCGCGATCGAGTCGGCGTGATGGCCCACGGTGTCCACCTTGCCGTCGAAGCCGGCCAGGAGGAAAAGCCGCGTGCGGAAGTCCGCCAGCGCCACCCGCCCGTCGCGCAGCTCCGCGACGCTGATGATCTGGCCGAAGCTGCCGGGAATCATGGCCTCCGGCTGGTGCAGCACCGTCCGATCGCCGGGGACGCGGGCGCAGCCGAGGGCAAGGGTCAGGACGACGAACGGCAGCAGGCGGGCCTGCAGGGCGGACTTCATCCGGAACGGTCTCCAGTGGAGAATGGACGCGAGCTACTGCGGGATGCGGAAGGTGAGCAGTCGGTGCCCGTTGGGGAAGGGTTCGGCCAGGAGCGCGATACCGGGTGCGAGGCCGATGAGTGAGCCGTCGGTCCGCGCCCGGTACACCCGCACCAGGGTGCCGGTGCGGTCGATTTCCTGCCACTGGCGCAGACTGTCGCCGTAGGCGCGGCTCTTTTCCAGCCAGATGTTGCCGTCCGGTGCGGCCATCGCCCTTACGAACGGCGGCTTTACCACGGCGAAATTGACCTTTTCCGCGCTGGCCCGGAGTTCTTCAGGGAACTGGCGATAGAACATCTCGCGGTCCTCGTCCTGCACCGGGAGTACCGGGTCAGGCAGCGCTTCGCCCCGGATCTTCGAGCCGCTCGGCGCGATCCACCAGACCCGGTTCTGGAATACCCGCGCCAGCCAGAGCGTGCCATCCGGCAGGACTCCCCAGCCATCGGTACCGCTCAGCGCCCGGCGCTCGTAGCGCGCTCCGCCGGCCTCTTGCACCTGGGCCAGGTCGAACGGCGACAGGCGGGCAATGGTATCAAAGCGGCTCAGATCAGGAGTGGCGCGGACGATGGCACTGCTGTCGCGATTGCCGCTGCCGTCGGGGCGCGACGGAGGGAGGACTTCGAAGTAGAACTGGCCGGCAGCATCCCGGCCCCGGGGCAGCGCGCCGTGGAGTCCGGCCGCCGAAGGAACGCTTCCGGCCATCGTGCCGCCCAGCGTCCAGGCGGTGGCCCGGCCCATGGCCCAGTCATCGACCCAGAGGGAGTCGCCCGAGCGGAAGAGCGCGAACGGATTCTTGTAACTGTCGGACTTGGCACCGCCCAGCCGGACCTGCTTGCCGCTGTCCGTCTGGACCAGGGCGACGTACCGCTCGTTGCTGCCCAGGACCGCCCAGCGATTCCCGCCCAGCCATACCGCCGCCGGTGGCTCGGTGAACGTCACCACCACCGTATCGCCGGTGGGGCGGAGTTCGACCACCGGGACCGGGGGCTTGGGCTTTTCACAGGCTGCGACGATCAGCAGGGGGACGGCGAGACCGAGTCGGGATCGCATGGCTGTAAGCTAATGATGCAGCGGTCCCCTGTCCCCGGTCCCCCGCGGATTCTACGGCGGGGCCTGTTTGGCCTCACCCCCTGTCCCCCTCTCCAACAAGGGGGAACGCCTGAGGATGACCCGAAAGCAGCTTACGGCTTACGGCTTATGGCTGAAGGCACCCTACCGTTTTACCAGGATCTCCTCGAACAAGTCCACCGCCCGCGGATCGTTGCTCTGGCCGAGCCAGAACAGCGCGTGCTTCCGCACATCGGGGTGGGTGTTGGTCTTTGCCAGGTTGATGAGCGCGGGAACGCCGCCGCCGTCATGCAGCTGCGAGAGGGCAAAGACCGCCGACTCGCGGATTTCCTGCTGGTCGTCGTCCCCGGCCAGCTCGGTGAGCCCCTGGGTGGCCTTCTCCCCCGCCGCCTGGCCAAGCCAGAAGATGGCCTGCTTGCGGGATTCCTCAGGCGCGTCCTTCCGCCGGGCAAGCTTGAGCAGGTCGGGCCAGATCTCGACCGAGTCGGCCAGCGTCGCCGGAAAGATTGCGTCCGCACTGGCCGCGTCCTCGCCACCGAGCTCGATCATGGTGCGGGCCGCTTCGGCAGCGGGCACGAGACCGAGATCGACGACGCCCGGCCTGGCGGCCGGCCACTCGGGGCCGACCGTGGTTTTGACCTTCCGGACATGTCCATCGCTCATCCGGATCACCACCATCACCGGTCCGTGCAGGCAGGGCCGTCCCCAGTTGGTGGAGTAGCCCTCGGTCCGGCTGTGCTCGCCGCTCTGGATGCTGCCCATGCCGTCACCGCAGACATCCGGCCGGGAGGCGAAACCCAGGCGCACCTCTCCGTCCTTCGTCTGGTGGATCCGCTGCTTCAGCCCCTGCGCGCCGGCGGGGAGGGCGGCGGCGAGGATCGCCGCCGCCGCGAGAGTGGCGGCCCGGGTCATTGCTGGAGAATCTCCTCGAGCACCTTGGCCGCCCGGGGATCGTCACTCTGGGACAGCCAGAAGATGGCCCGCTTGCGGAGATCCCGGTCCTTCTCGGTCCGCGCGATCTGCAGCATCTTGTCGACCGCCGCGCTCTCCTTGCTCTGCGACAGCACGAAGATGATCTGCTCCTTCATTTCCGGGTCGCTGGACTTGTCGTACAGCGCCGCCATCTCGCCCACCCCCACCCCGGACTGGCCGGCCCAGAAGAGCGCCTGCTTGCGGAGCTCGATGTCCTGGGTCTGGTCGCCCGCCACCTGCAGCAGCCACCTCTGGTTTTCCGGCGCGCGGGACTGCGCCACCGCGAAGAACACCTTCTCCTGCAGCTCCCGGTCCTTGAG
>DATEHG010000086.1:0-19107 GCA_035279705.1 Gemmatimonadales bacterium | reverse complement strand
CAGCACTTCGATGCGGTCGATGGCGCCACCGGGAATGGCGTTGAGGTCAACACCGCTCGAGCCGGCCGCGCTGCCGTACGGGAAGGTGTTGAGCAGCGCCGTCTGGTGGCGCCGCCAGCCGTTGACGAGCACCAGGGTGTGATCCGGCGAGAGTCCGCGCAGCGTGAAAGGCTGCACGATGTCGTTGGCATCGGTGACGCTCTGGTGCGGCACGTTCACCGACGGCGCGAGCGAGGCCAGGATCCTGCCTGTTTCCGTCGATCCCTGCTGGCTCACCTGTTCGGCCGTGAACACGTCGACCGGCACCGCCAGCTCGTCGGCGGCGGCGTGGTGGGCGCGGGAACCGATGGTCACTTCGGCGGGGGCCAGCTCGATCGGATTCCGGGCCAGCACGAAGTTGAGGGTGACGATATCGGTCTTCTCGACGACGACCGTCAGGATCATCGGTTGGAAGCCGACCGACCGGGCCTGGACCTGGTGGGAGCCGGCAGGTACACCCTGGAGCTCGTAGGTGCCGCGGGCGGTGGAAGTCGTGCGCAGCACACTCCCTTCGACCGTGATCGTCGCACCGGCGATCCGGCCACCGGCGCTGTCCGAGATGGTTCCCTTGATCGTGCCGGACTGGGCCAGGGCCGGACGGCCGATCGCGAGGGCAAGACCCGCTAGCGTCAGCAGACGAATGAATGGGCGCACGATTCCTCCCCGGGCAGGTTGTGAAACCAGAGCGTCCCGGTTCGGCGGAACCGGGAGAACGGCGGGGCCAGCGATGTATCGGTTGGAGTATCGGACACTCTACAGGAGGCCCGGCGAGCCGTCAAGCAGGGGACTAGCCATACTGCTGTGCCACCTGCGACCTTCCAGCATGCAGATCGAGGAAATCGCCGCCCAGCTGCGGGACCGCCGGCCCCCGGCGGTGGCCCGGGCCATCTCGATCGTGGAGAACGGCCGTCCCGGCTTCGAGGCGCTCCTTTCGGCTATCTTTCCTCATATCGGCTCCGCCGCGCGCATCGGAATCACCGGCCCTCCGGGCGCCGGCAAGTCCACCCTGACGGAACGGCTGGCCTCGGCCTGGCGGGCCCAGGGCAAGACCGTGGCGGTGGTGGCCGTGGATCCCACCAGCCCGTTCACGGGCGGCGCCCTCCTCGGCGACCGGATCCGGATGGAGTCCCTGACACTCGATGAGGGGGTGTTCATCCGTTCGATGGCCACCCGGGGTTCGCTGGGCGGCCTCGCGACAACCACCCGCGAGGTGTGCGACCTTCTCGACGCGGCGGGCTTCGAACGCATCATCATCGAGACCGTGGGCGTGGGTCAGTCGGAGCTGGACGTGGCCCGGAGCGCCGATCTCACCGTGCTGGTACTGGTCCCGGAATCGGGAGACGGGATCCAGACGCTCAAGTCCGGCATCATGGAGATTGCCGACCTGTTCGTGGTCAACAAAGCCGATCGCCCCGGGGCCGACCGCCTGCGGCACGAAATCGAGATCACCCTCGGGATCCGGGCCGGCAACGCCTACCGGAACGTCCCCGCCCATCACGGCTTCAAGGGGGGCAAGGCGCCCGCCGCGCCGGCCGAGCCGGGACGCCGACAGCCGGCGGTCCTGGCGACGGTAGCACCGAAAGGGGAGGGGATCGACCCCCTCGTCGCCGCGATCGAGACGCTGCACGCCGAACTCAAATCGTCCGGTGAGCTGGCCGACCGCCGCCGCCGCAGGCTGGCGGAACGCACCCGTGAAGTGGTGGAACGCTCGACCCGCAAATGGGTCTGGCAGGAGACTCGCGCGGACTCCATCATTCGCGCACGGCTCGACCAGCTGGCCGCGGGAGAGGTGAGCCCCTACACGGTGGCCGCCGAGATTCTCGAGGAACTCAAGGAGGGGAGTCGGACATGAGCGGCGAGGAGACAGGCGGCCCGGCCCGTGCAGCCGCGCTGGAAGACGAAATCGAGCGTCTCCGCAGCGAGGTCAAGGCGTGGCGGGACCTGGTGGCCGCCCTCCCCGTCCGTGAGGGGGTCGAGTTTTCCAACCTGTCGGGGACGCAGCTCGAACCGGTCTACACCGCGCTCGACCTGACCCAGCCCCCGACGGCGGACGGGATGCCCGGCAGCTACCCCTACACCCGCGGGATCCACCCTACGATGTACCGGGGCCGTCTCTGGACAATGCGCCAGTTCGCCGGCTTCGGCACGGCCCGGGACACCAACGCCCGCTACAAGTTCCTCCTGGCCCGGGGCCAGACCGGTCTTTCGGTGGCCTTCGATTTTCCCACCCTGATGGGATACGACTCCGACCACCCGCGCTCCGAGGGCGAGGTGGGGAAGTGCGGTGTGGCCATCTCTTCGCTGGCCGACATGGAGGATCTGTTCGAGGGCATTCCGCTGGACCAGGTGTCCACCTCGATGACGATCAACGGACCCGCGGCCATCATCTTCTGCTTCTATGTGGCCGCGGCCGAGAAGCAGGGTGTGGCGATCAACCGGCTGCAGGGCACGATCCAGAACGACATCCTCAAGGAGTACATGGCCCAGCACGCCTGGGTCTTCCCGGCCGAGCCGGCGCTCAAGATCATCGTGGACCTCTTCGAGTGGGCCGCGGAGCACACCCCGAAATGGAACACGATCTCGATCTCGGGCTACCACATCCGCGAAGCCGGCTCCACGGCCGTGCAGGAGCTGGCCTTCACCCTGGCCAACGGCTTCAGCTACGTCGAGCACGGCCTGGCCCGGGGCCTCGATCTCGACGGCTTCGCCCCGCGCCTTTCGTTCTTCTGGGACGTCCATAACGACTTCTTCGAAGAGATTGCCAAGCTCCGGGCCGCGCGCCGCATCTGGGCCCGGCACCTCCGGGAGCGCTACGGTGCCCGCAATCCGCGGAGCTGGCAGATGCGGTTCCACTGCCAGACGGCGGGGGTCACCCTCACCGCCCAGCAGCCCCAGAACAACATCGTGCGCGTGGCCTACCAGGCCATGGCCGCCGTGCTGGGCGGCACCCAGTCGCTGCACACCAACGCGCTCGACGAAACGCTGGCCCTCCCCACGGAACACTCGGTACGGGTGGCACTCCGGACGCAGCAGATTCTCGCCGCCGAAACCGGCGTGCCCAATGTGGCCGATCCGCTGGGCGGGTCGTATTACGTCGAGGCGCTGACGGACCGGCTGGAGCGGGAGGCGGAGGAAATCTTCACCGAGATCGAGTCGCAGGGCGGGGTGGTGGCCGCGATCGAGTCGGGGTGGTTTCAGCGTCAGATTGCCCGCTCCGCTGCCCGGTTCCAGAACGAGGTCGAGAACAATCGCCGGGTCATCGTCGGCGTCAACGATTTCGTCGAAGCCGACGAACATCCGGTGGACATCCTCAAGATCACCGACACCGCGGAACGCGAGCAGCGGGAGCGGATGGCCGCGCTCCGCCAGCGGCGCAACGCGGAACTGGTGGCTACCCGGCTCGAGGCGCTGCACGCCGCGGCGGCCGCCGATCTCAACATCGTCCCGGCAATGATGGACTGTGCCCGGGCCTACTGTACCCTCTACGAAATCCGCGCCGTGCTCGAAGGCGTCTACGGAGCCTATCGCGAGCCGGTGTTCTTCTGAGAGCACCACCCCCATGTCTCCGCTCGATCCCACCAGGGTCCTGAGCCGCCTGGCCAGGATGAAGCCCGGCCGCCATCCGATCGTTTCCTGCTACCTCAAGCTCGAACCCCGGGACCGCGCCCGCGGCAAATACCTCGTCAAGTTCAAGAACCGCCAGCGGCTGGTCGAGCGCTCGCTCGACTGGCTGGCGCCCGATCGCGCCGACCGGGAAGCCGTGCTGCAGGATCTGGCCCGGATCCGCGGTTACCTGTCGACTCCGACCCATCTCCCGGCGACGCAGGGCATCGCCATCTTCGCCTCAACCGGGCTGGGACTCTTCGAGGTGCTTCCCCTCCCGCGCGTGCACCGCTCCCGCCTGGCGGTGGACCGCACGCCGCTGGTGCGCGAGCTGGCGGCACTCGAAGACGAGGTGGGCCGCCTCCTCACGGTCGTGGTGGATCGTACCGGCGCCCGCCTGTTCGAAGTCACCGCGTTCGATGCGCGCGAGGTCGGCACGGTGAAGGCCGATGCCGTGCGTGACGGTCGCCATCGCCCCGGCCGCCAGGATGCCGGGGAGCATGCCTACCACCAGCGTCTCAAGCAGGACCGCCAGCGCCACTATGATCTCGTCGCCCGCGCGCTGTTCGAGCGCCACCAGCGCAATCCGGTGCACGGGCTCGTGATCGCCGGGCCGGGCCCCGAAGCCACGGCCCTTGAACCGTACCTCCATCCGTACCTGGCGGAGCGCCTGCTGGGTGCCGCGCACCTGAATCCGCGCGAGGCGAAGCCCGGCCTGGTGCACGCGGCGACGGTCGCCGTGCGCGAGGCGCACCGGGTAGCAGCGGAGCATGACCTCATCCACGACCTGATCGAAGCCGAGGGTGAAGGCTGGGCCGTCAATGGCCTGGCGGAAACCCTCAAGGCGCTGGCCCGGGGCCAGGTGCGGACGCTGCTGGTTGCCGAAGAGGAAGCGGTACCCGGCTTCCGCCTCGCAGGGAGCGGGCGGCTCACGCTCACCGCGGGGGACGGCCGTGGCGAAGGGGAGGCCGTTCCGGTCGTTGACGTGGTGGACGATGCGATCGAAGAGGCTTTGCGCCAGCGGGTGGCCGTCGAGGTGCTGTCGGGAGATGAGTCCCGGGCCCGTGTCGAGGGGCTCGCGGCCCTCTTCCGATTCCGGTGAACTACCGGGCGATTCTCTTCGATGCCGGGAACACGCTCCTGTTTCTGGACTACGATCGACTGGCCGGCGCCGTCTCCGCATCGACCGGTGTTCCCCTCGATGCCTCGACTCTCGCCGCGCAGGCCAAACCCGCGGCGCAGGCGCTGGAGCGGTCCGATACGAGCGACCGGGAACGCGCCACCGTCTATCTCGAGACCCTTTTTCTCCTGGCCGGCGTCCCGAAGGCGCAGCTCGATATCGTCCGGGATACCCTGCTGGCCCTGCACCGGGAGCGGCACCTCTGGAGCGGACACGATCGGGGCACACCGGATGCCCTGGAGCGGTTGCGGAAAGCGGGCTACCGGCTTGGCGTAGTCTCCAACAGTGACGGCCGGGCGGAGGAGGCGCTCGCAGCGGCGGGGCTCCGCGCCTTCTTCGAGGTGGTGGTAGATTCACAGCTGGTGGGCGTGGAAAAACCCGACCCCCGGATCTTCCAGCTGGCCCTGGAGCGGCTGGGGATCGCCGCGGCCGATGCGCTCTACGTGGGCGACATCTATGAAGTCGACGTGGTGGGGGCGCGGCGGGCGGGGATGGCGGTGGTGCTGATGGATCCCCTCGCCAACCACGCCGAGCGTGACGTGACCGCGGTGCGATCGGTGGCCGAGCTGGCCGACCGCTTGCTGACTCCGTCTCGAGGACTCTCATGACCGATCCTGCAAACCGGCCCATTCGCGTGCTGGTGGCCAAGCCCGGCCTCGACGGCCATGACCGCGGCGCCAAGGTGGTGGCGGCCGCGCTGCGGGACGCCGGCATGGAGGTCATTTACACCGGGCTGCACCAGACTCCCGAAATGATCGCGGCGGCGGCCATCCAGGAGGACGTGGACGTGGTCGGCCTTTCGGTACTTTCCGGGGCCCACATGACCCTCTTTCCGCGAGTCAGGAAGCTGCTGGTCGATCACGGCCGCCCGGACATCCTGCTCACCGGCGGCGGCATCATTCCTGACGAGGATCGCGCGGCGCTTGAAGTCGCGGGCGTCGGCCGTCTCTTTGGCCCCGGAACCCCTACCACCGATTTGATCTCCTACATCGAGCAGTGGGCCAGCGTCCACCTCGAACGCTGACCCGGTGAGTCGTTCCCCGAAGAAGGAATCCGCCACCGGGCGGCTCGAAACTCTCACCGGCGAATACCTGGCGCTGGCCGAACGACTGCGCCAGGGCGGGGGTCCCGCCCGCGTCAAGAAGATGCACGACAAGGGGCAGCTCGCGCCGCGCGAACGGGTGAGCCGCCTGCTCGACCCGAACACGCCGTGGCTGGAGCTCGGCCTCCTCGTGGCGTACGACCAGTACGACGGCCAGGCCCCGGCCGCCGGCGTCATCACGGGGCTCGGCGTCGTCTCCGGCCACGATGTCGTCGTGGTCGCCAATGATGCCACCGTCAAGGCGGGCTCCTGGTGGCCGGAAACCATCAGGAAGATTCTCCGGGCGCAGGAAGTGGCCATGCGCCAGCGCATCCCGATCATTTACCTGGTGGACAGTGCGGGGGTAAATCTCCCCTACCAGGGCGGGGTCTTCCCGGGGCAGTACGGCGCCGCGCGGATCTTCTACTACAACTCCATCATGCGTCGGTACCTGCGGGTGCCGCAGATCAGCGCGGTGATGGGGAGCTGTATCGCAGGCGGCGCCTACCTGCCGGCGCTGTCCGACGTGATTTTCATGGTCGAAGGCACCTCGTTCATGGGACTCGGCGGACCCAACCTGGTGAAGGGCGCCACCGGGCAGACCGTGGATGCCGAACTGCTCGGCGGCGCCGCCATGCACACCAGCACCAGTGCCGTTGCGCACTATACCGCCCCGACCGATGCCGCCTGTATCGACCGGATCCGGGAATACATGACCCGGCTCCCGTCTCCCGCGGCGGTGGCCCACCGGGTGCAGAAGAGCCGCGCCCCCGCCCGCCCGGCGACCGATCTCTACAAGCTCCTCCCCGCGGATCACCGCATGTCGTACGACGCCCATGCGGTCCTGGCCTGTCTTCTCGATGGCGGCACGCTGGACGAGTTCCAGCCCGAGCATGCCCGGGAGATGATCTGCGGCCACGGGCACATCGAGGGGCGGCCCGTCGCCGTGCTGGCCAATGCGCGTGGCCTGATCAAGGCTCCCCCGGGCGAGCGCCCCCGCTTCGGCGGCATCATCTACACGGAGAGCGCGGAGAAAGCCGCCTATTTCATCGAGACAGCCGGCCGCGAGCGCCTGCCGATTCTCTTTGTGCAGGACGTGAGCGGCTTCATGGTTGGCCCCGAAGCCGAGCAGTCCGGGATCATCCGGGCGGGCGCCCGGTTCGTCGAAGCGATGGCCACGGCCCCGGTGCCGAAGCTTGTGCTGACGGTCAATCACGCGTCGGGCGCCGGGTATTACGCGATGGCGGGGCAGGGGTTCGATCCCGATTTCATCCTGAGCTGGCCGACGGGGCGCATGGGAGTCATGGAGGGGGAGGCGGCCGTTGAGGCCGTGCACGGCAGTGAACTGGCCAAAGCCAGGAAGGCGGGCACGCAGCCCTCTACCGAGGTGCAGGATTCGATCAATGCCATGCGTGCCGACTATGACCACCAGCTCGATGCCCGGTACGCGGCCGCCCGCGGCTTCGTGGACGCGCTGGTCTCGCCGGAAGAAACCCGGGACCAGCTCGCCTTTCTGCTTCGGCTCAGCTCGACCTGGCCCGGTCCCCACCTCGGCCCCTTCGTCCTCCCGCCGCTCGATGGCGTTTCGCCCCGCTGAACTGATGGTCTGATAGTGACACCTCGATACATCGCCGCCGCCTGCGCGCTGCTCATGCCGGCCTGCGGCGGCAAGAATCCGACTCCGGCCAACGTCGACCCTGTTCCCGCACCCGGCACCTCCGTGGCCGTAACACAGGGGGCCGATTCCACCCTCGCCATCCGGATGGTCGGGACCGTCGGCTCCTCGGTCGATTCGGCATCGGTGACAGCATTCCTCCGCGGATGGATGCCGCTCAAGAGCACCGGGGTGGACGGCTTCCTCCGGGTCCATCACACCTTCGATGGTCGTGGGGTGCTGATCGCCGTGCTGGATGGCGGCATCGACGCCGGGATCCCGGGTCTCGCGACCACCTCCACGGGCGATCGCAAGATTCTCGACCTCCGGGATTTCTCCGGCGAGGGAGCCGTGCCGCTCGCCCGCACCGAACCCGCCGGCGACTCGATTCGCGTGGCGGGCCACTGGCTCCGCGGCGTGCGCCGGCTGGCGGCCATCAGCACCGGCGGGGTGATCTGGACCGGGACGGTCTCGGAGGCGGCCTGGG
This sequence comes from Gemmatimonadales bacterium, assembly GCA_035279705.1. Classification (GTDB taxonomy): domain Bacteria; phylum Gemmatimonadota; class Gemmatimonadetes; order Gemmatimonadales; family GWC2-71-9; genus DATEHG01. The sequence goes on along the minus strand of DATEHG010000086.1, from coordinate 11,063 downwards.
GAAATGCTCCGGCGGCGGATGTGAACGGCAACGGCGAGGCCGACGACACGCTGGCGATCGTGGTCTGCAAGGCCAGCGACGGCTGGGTGCTGTACGCGGATACCGATGGCGATGGCTCGCTGGCCAACGAAAAGCCGGTGCACGATTTCCTGACCGGCCGGGACACCTTCGGCTGGTCCACGGCGGGCAGGCCTTCGCCGCTCACGCTGGCGGCCAATTTCCGCGAGGTGAAGGGGGCGCCCGAACTCGACCTCTTCTTCGATGGGGACGCCCACGGGTCGCACGTCACGGGTATCGCGGCGGGGCACGACCTGTACGGCGTGAGGGGTTTCGACGGGGTCGCCCCCGGGGCCCAGGTCATCGCCCTCAAGATTGCCCGCAATGCCGAGGGCGGGATCAGCACCTCTGGCAGCATGCTGTCCGCGCTCCGGTATGCCATCGGGTTTGCCCGGAGCCGCCGCCTGCCCCTCGTGATCAACATGAGCTACGGCGTCGGCAATGAGCAGGAGGGCACGGCGCGCATCGATCACCTCATCGATTCGGTGCTCGCCGCCAATCCGTCGGTGGTCTTCACCATCGCCGCCAGCAATGACGGCCCGGCCGTATCGACCCTCGGCTTCCCCGGGTCCGCCGTCCGGCCGATTACGGTGGGCGCTACCTACCCGGCGTCATTCCTTCCCGCTCCGCCGCCACGACAGAGCGGCGAACTGCTGGCCTACTTCAGCTCGAGGGGCGGCGAGGTGGCCAAGCCCGACCTCGTTGCGCCCGGCATCGCCTGGTCCTCTGTGCCCCGCTGGAACCGTGGCGATGAGCAGAAGGGCGGGACCAGCATGGCAAGCCCGCACGTCGCCGGTCTCGCCGCCCTGCTGATCAGCGGGCTGGTGCAGGACAAGCGGGCCATCGAGGGACGGCTCATCAAGCAGGCGCTGATGGTCACCGCGGCACCGCTCGCGGTCCAGACGGCGATCGACCAGGGAACCGGCCTGGCCAACGTGGGCAGGGCGTGGGTCTGGCTCGCCGCAGGGCACCAGCCGCCCGAAGTCACCGTCGCGGCCCAGGATCACGGCGCCACGGCGGCGATCCGCTGGAACGGGCTCAGTTCGCCGGCCGACACGATCCAGCGCTTCACCCTCACGGCACCCGCGCTCGGCGAAGCGATGAGCTTCCGGCTTCAGAGCGACGCCCCCTGGCTCTCGGCACCTGCCACGGTGTCGGTGGGCCGGCAGCCGGTATCGCTCGCCCTGAGTTATCACGCCTCGGCCTTCGCCGCTCCCGGGGTGTACACCGCCACGATATCCGGCTGGACCGCGGATTCGGATGCGGGGCCCGCCTTCAGACTGGTCAACACGATTGTGGTGCCCAGCCGGATCGAGGGCGCGGTACCCGGTCCGATCACTGTCCCTGCCAGCGGGCAGAGCCGCCTCTTCTTTGCGGCCGATTCGGGACGCCCGTTTGCCATCCTGTTCAAGGTGCCATCTGGCAGCGGCCAGCCGGTCAATGTCTTCCTGCATGAGCCCGGCGGCCAGCCGTTCCGCGATGGCAACGCCAACCAGGCGGCTCCGGGAGATGACGCGGCGGTTTTCGCCGTGGATGGTAGAGACGTGGTGACCGGTCTCTATCAGGCCACCGCCGCCGGATCGCCCTACGGGCCGAGCCAGGTGGTGTTCGACGTGGAGCGCAGTCCGGTGGCCATTCATGCGCTGCGCCAGAAGGGCGGCGTGTCTGTGTCGCTCGAGAACATGACCACCAATGCCGTCTCGGCGCGAACGGCCCTCGCCCTGATCGGGGCGGAACGCGGAATATCGCAATCCGGACACGCGGGCGTGGAGCGCATTCCTTTCGTCGTCCCCGCCTGGGTCACCCACATCGGGATCGACATCCGGATGGATCCTGCCCAGTGGCCCCGGTTCACCGACTTCGGGCTGACGCTGATGGACACGGCCGGGCACCGGCTGGCGACTGAGCCCGTCAATTACGCCCTCGGACGGCTCACCTTCGACCGGCCTGCCGGCTCGAAGTCGGAGCCATTGGTCGTGGTGCTGACCCCGGGGTTCGCCGATACCACGGGAGACACCCGCTGGACGGCGGACGCCTCGATCCGCCTGTACGCCGATTCCACGAACACGGTCTTCCAGGACGGTCCCAATGCCAACATCGGGCCGGGCACGACGACCGAACTCACCATCCCGATTCCGGATTCCCGGATCACGCTGGGAGAGGGCTTCGCGCCCCTCGGCATCGTGGTGGTGGAGACCGGTGAGCACGCCTGGACCCGGGAGGTGCCGCTGCCGCTGCCGGCCGGTACCTTGTCTCCCTGAGGAGGCGGCATGAGTGAGACGATGACGGGCGCACCGCTCAAGGTCGAGCGCCGTGACGGCGTGGTTACCCTGACGCTTGACCGCCCGGACAAGCGCAACGCACTGAATGCCGCGCTGCTCTCGGCTCTCGACTCGGCGTTGGTCGACGCAGAGCTGGACGCCGGCACACGCGTGGTGGCCATTTCCGGGGCAGGGAAGGACTTCTGCGCCGGTGCGGACCTGGCGGAACTTCTCGAGTCGGCCGATCGCAGTCCGGCCGAGAATGAAGCCGCGGCACTCAGGCTGGGCGAACTGTTTCTGCGGATTCGCCGGCTCCCCAAGCCCGTCGTAGCCCTGGTTCACGGGCGGGCCCTGGCGGGCGGGGCGGGGCTCGCGACCGCATGCGACATCGTGGTGGCGGGCGCGTCTGCGCAGTTCGGCTATCCCGAAATTCAGCGCGGCTTCGTGCCGGCCATGGTGCTCGCCCTCCTGCGGCGCCACGTCGGGGAGAAGATTGCCTTTGATCTTGCCGCGACCGGCCGGGTGCTGACGGCGGACGAGGCGCTGGCTCTCGGTCTGGTTTCCCGCGTGGTTCCCGATGCCGGATTCGCCCCGGCTTCTCAGGCCCTGCTGGCCCAGCTCGCCTCGTCGAGCGCCTCCGCCATGGCGCTCACCAAGCGCCAGCTCTACGCAGTCGGCGATCTGTCGTACGAAGAGGGGATCCGCCTTGGCGCCAGGGTCAACGCGCTGGCGCGGGCCCATCCCGATTTCCGCCAGGCCATTTCCGCCTTCCTCAAGTGATCCGCCTGCTCAAAAACACCCTCGCCCTGGTCGGCCTGGGCCTCGCCGTGGTGGCGGAACGGCTCGACAGCAAGCCGCTGGTCTGGGTGGCCATCGGCTGTCTTGCCGCGGCATTCACACTCCGCTTTCTCGCGCGTCGCCAGGATTAGCCCACTCACAATCGGGTGATGCACCCTGCCCCGCCGCTCCTACCATGGAGCGATGGGCGACCAGGTGTTGCTGGCGGAGGCCCGCCGGATCCTCGAGCGCCACTATGGCTACCCGGACTTCCGGCCGGCCCAGCTCCCCGTGGTGGAGGCCGTGCTCGCGCGACGGGATGTACTCGGCGTGCTGCCAACCGGAGCGGGAAAGTCGCTCTGCTTCCAGGTGCCGGGCCTCGCGCTCGGCCCGCTGACACTCGTCATCTCGCCACTGGTGGCGCTGATCCAGGACCAGGTCGCGGGGCTGCGGCGCCGGGGCGTCGAGGCCGGTGCCATTCATGGCGGTGTGACCTCGGATGAACGCCTCGACCTCTGGCGGGGAATCGAAACGGGAAGGATGCGCCTCCTGTACTGCTCGCCCGAGGGCGCGGCAGCCGTGGCGGAGGGGCTCGCCGCGAGAAATCGCAGGCCCACCCTCCTGGCGATTGACGAGGCCCACTGCATCGTCGAGTGGGGCCACGACTTTCGCCCCGCCTACCGCACTCTTGGCCACCTGCGGGAAGCGCTGGGCCACCCGCCCACGATTGCGCTGACCGGCAGCGCCACCTCCGCGGTCCGCGCCGAGATCGCGAGGGCGCTCTTCCTCGACCGTCCCGTCGTGCACATCGGCTCGTTCGACCGGTCCAACCTCCATTTTGCGGTTCGCAACTCCCGGGATCTCCATACCCGGCTCGGAATCCTCGAAGCACTGCTGCGGACCCGGCGCGGTATCACCCTGATCTACGCTCCGACCCGCGGATTGGCCGAGGCGCTCGCCCGCGTGGCCTCGGAACGCGGCCACCTGGCCTGGCCCTATCACGCCGGTCTCGACCAGGGCACCCGCCGGAGGATTCTCGCCCGTTTTCTCGGCGGAGAAATCGAGGTGCTCACCTGCACCAGCGCCTTTGGCATGGGGATCGACAAACCGGACGTCAGGTTGGTGGTCCACTGGACGATGTCGCCATCACCCGAAGCGTACTACCAGGAGGCGGGAAGGGCCGGGCGGGACGGCCAGCCTGCGCGCTGTGTGCTGCTCCATGGCCCAGGCGACGCCGATCTCCACCGGCGCCAGCTGGAGGTGACGTTTCCCGCCGAGCGCCTGCTGGAGCGGATCTGGCGGGAGCCGGCGGCACGCACGGGCGTTGCGGCGAATGTGCTGGCCTCGGCGGATCGGCTGCGTTTTGAACTCCAGCCCGAGCGCGGGCCGGTCGACTGGCGCCGAGTCCGTGCCCGGCGGCGCTTGGCGCTGGAACGAGTCGGCGTCATGGAGCGGTACGCCACCGAGCCGTCCTGCCGGCGGCGGATGCTGGTTGGCTACTTCGGCGAGGAACTGCCCGGCTGCGGTGGCTGCGACTGGTGCGAGCGGCCTGTGCCGCGCCGGAGCCTGATACCCAGCTGGCTGTCCCGGTGGCGCGGCAGGTGAGCAGCGAGCGGGGGGTAGGGGTTTTGAACCATGGTCAGTGAACCGTGAAAAGTGAGAAGAGAAGTATGAACGGGAAACAGAAACCTGCGCACCCGGAACCGGGGACTCGGATCCCGGGCGCCGACCCGGAACTCTGCAATTGGCCGTAAACCGTCGGGGACTCGGGACAGGGGACCAGTTTCCCGGACCTTGGAACCGCTATATTGTCCGGGCCGAAAACCATCCTCGATACCCGGAACCCGAGCGTTATGGACGACAGTCTCTACTTCTCCGAGCAGCACCACCAGGTCCGTGAAATGGTGCGGGAGTTCTCCCGCCAGGAAATCGCCCCGGTCGCCCGGGAGCTGGACCGCACCTCCGAATTTCCCTGGGACAACATCCGCAAGATGGGCGAGCTGGGACTCCTCGGGGTGCCGTGGAGCGAGGAGCTGGGCGGGGCGGGCATGGACCAGCTCTCCTACTACATCACGATCCACGAGATGGCCAAGGTGGACGCGAGTCACGCCCTCACCATTTCCGCCCACACCAACCTGGGCACCTCGCCGATCGTCGAATTCGGCACTGCCGAACAGAAGAAGCGGTACGTGCCGCACCTCGCCTCCGGCAAGATTCTCGGCGGATTCGGTCTCACCGAGCCGGGCGCCGGCTCCGATGCCGGCGGTACCGCCACGACTGCCGTGGACAAGGGCGATCACTTCCTGCTCAACGGCTCCAAGATTTTCATCACCCACGCCGGCGTGGGCGAGAACTTCGTGGTCACGGCACGCACTACTCCCGGCACGGGGAACAAGGGGATCACCAGCTTCATCGTCACCAAGGACACGGTGGATCTCGACAAGTGCCGCAAGGTTGGTGTCGGCCATGAGCCGTCGCTGCCGCGGACGCCGGGCGTCCGGGCGGGCAAGAAGGAAGACAAGATGGGCTGGCGCGCCAGCGACACCCGGGAGCTCGTCTTCCAGGACGCCGTGGTGCCGAAGGAGAACGTGCTGGGTGAGCCCGGGATGGGCTTCGTGAATTTCCTCAAGACGCTCGATGCCGGTCGCATCGGCATCGCGGCGCTCTCCCTCGGCATTGCCGAGGGGGCTTACAACGAGGCGCTCAAGTACGCCGGCGTGCGCAAGCAGTTCGGCCACGCCATCGGGTCATTCCAGGGCGTGCATTTCCAGCTGGCCGACATGGCGCTGGAACTCGAAGCGGGCACGCACCTGCTGTATCACGCCGCCTGGCTCAAGCAGAGCGGCAAGCCGTTCAAGAAGGAGGCGGCCATGGCCAAGCTCTACTGCTCCGAACTGGCCATGCGGAATACCACCAAGGCCGTGCAGATCTTCGGTGGCTACGGCTACACCACCGAGTATCCCGTCGAACGCATGATGCGGGATGCCAAGGTCTGCGAAATCGGCGAAGGGACGAGCGAGATCCAGCGCATCGTCATCGCCCGGCAGATCCTGGGCAACATCGTTGGCTGAGGGGTTCCGGTGATCGTCCTCGGCGCCACGGTGGTCGGCGTTCAGGCCGGCCAGCCCCGGGACATCCTGCTGGGCGAGAAGCAGGTCCGCACGGCGTTCGAGAAGACCGCCGTCAACGGACCGGTGCGAATTGCGCCGGATGGCATTGACGGCGATGCCCAGGTGAATCGCCAGATCCACGGCGGGCCCGAGCGGGCGCTGTGCGCCTATCCTGCCATCCACCTGGTGTGGTGGGGAGACCGCTGGCGCCGCAGGCTCGAGCCCGGCGCATTCGCCGAGAACCTCACCGTGGTGGGCCTGGACGAGCGCAATACCCACATCGGAGACCGCTTCCGCTTCGGCAGCGCCCTGCTCGAGGTGTCCCAGCCCCGCGAGCCCTGTCCACAGCTCGCCGCCCGGCACGCCCAACCCGGGCTCCAGGACGAGATCCGGCGGACTGGCCGTACAGGATGGTATCTGCGAGTTGTCGAGCCCGGGATCGCGTCCGCCGGACTGCCGTTTGTCCAGGAATTGACCGATCCCAGGAAGATCACCGTCGCCGAGGCGTATCGAATCCGGCTGGATACGCGCGGGCCTCGAGAGCAGGTCAAGCGGCTGCTCGACGTGCCGGGGCTCTCCTCGGGCTGGCGCATCAGTCTGGAACGTCGCCTCTAGCCATCCTGCTGTTGCCCTGTTACTGGGCAGTGCGTAAGTTGTTGTGTATGACGGCAGTACTCCCCCTACAGATCGGGACCTGGAGTCGCGGCGCCCATCCTCTCGCCGCGACCCCCAGTCGTGTCTGCCGTTACATCATCCGACTGGTATGCAATCTTGGTGTCTGGCTGCTCAACCAGGGCGCTGGCGCCGCGCAGTACCGCTCTCTCGTCGAGTGGCGAGGAGCTGAGTCAGGGTGCCGGCCGTCCACGGCCGGCACCGGTCATCGTGCTGGTGCCCCCCGCGGGGCTCCGGCCATCCATCAGGCACCGGGGGCAGACGCCGGCAGGACCGGCGGGGCCCCCGTTTCCATTTCAAGGCTCCGGCAGACAGGCCCGGGCGCGCAAGCGCCGGGGTCCGCTGTCTTGCGCCGGACCGAGGGTTTGAACCTTGAAGCGCGAAATTCTCATCAACGGCACCCCGAGGGAAACCCGGGTCGCCATCCTCGAGGACGACAGGCTCGCCGAGCTCATGATCGACCGGCCGGATCACCGCCGGTCCGTGGGCGACATCTATCTCGGACGGGTTGAAGCGGTCCTTCCCGGCATTCAAGCCGCATTCATCGACATAGGCCTCGAAAAGAGCGCCTTCCTGCACGCCTCCGATCTCCTCGAGCCCGATGAGGACGAAGACGAGGACGAGGAGGAGGAAGTCGATCAGCCCGAGGACGCCGCCGCGGCCGAAGCGGCGGCCAGCGGCAACGGCAACGGGGATGAGTCCCGCCGCAACGGCGGCCGCAACGGCCGGAGTGGCCGGGGTCGCGGGCGCGGCGGCCGGGGCGGCGCCGAGCCGGAGCAGCGCCAGCGCGAAGTCTCCAGCCGTGGCGCCATCCCCAACATCCAGGACCTGATCAAGAAGGGGGAGACCAAGCTGGTCCAGGTGACCAAGGAGCCCATCAGCACCAAGGGGCCCCGGGTCACCGCGCAGATTTCGCTGCCGGGCCGGTTCCTGGTGTACATGCCCTACGCCTCGAAGGTCGGGGTCTCCCGCAAGATCGAGAGCCGGGAGCAGCGCGGGAAACTGCGCGAGATGGTCACCAGTCTGCTGCCGAAGGACTCGGGTGGAGTCATCGTCCGCACGGTCGCCGAGGGGATCACCGAGGACCTGGTCCGGCGGGAAATCGAGTCGCTGATCAACCTCTGGAAGAAGATCAACCGCAAGAAGACGTTCGTCCGCGCTCCTTCGCTCGTCCAGCGGGAAACCTCCCTGACCCGCGGCATCATCCGCGACCTGTTCAGCGCCAAGGTCGATGCGCTCCACGTCGATTCCAGGGAGCTGTTCAACGAGATCGAGGGCTACCTGGCTCAGGTCGATCCCGAGCTGCAGGCCCGGGTGCACCTGGCCCAGGAGGCCACCCCGCTGTTCGAGAAGTTCGACATCGAAAACGAAATCCGGGACCTCTTCAAGTCCCGCTGCGAACTGCCCACCGGCGGATCGATCATCATCCAGCCCACCGAGGCACTGGTGTCGATCGACGTCAACACCGGTCGCTACACCGGGAAGAAGGATCCTGAAAAGACGATTCTCCGGACCAACATCGAGGCCGCGCGCGAGATTGCCCGCCAGATCCGCTTAAGGGATATCGGCGGGATCATCGTCTGCGATTTCATCGACATGGAAACCCGGGCCAACCGGGACCGGGTGCTGCAGGAGCTCCGGGGCCACCTTGGCCGGGACCGGGCGCGGACCAAGGCCTATGCCGTCTCGGAACTTGGCCTGATCGAGATGACCCGCCAGCGGGTCCGTCCGTCCCTCTGGCACTCGATGACCACCGATTGCCCGACCTGCTCCGCCAGCGGCCGCGTCTTCACTCCGGAAGTCGTCACCCGGCGGCTGGAACGCTCGCTCAAGAGAGCGGGCCGGGAGCGGCGGGAACGGCAGCTGGCGGTTCGCCTCCACCCGGAAGTGGCGCTCTACCTCCTCGAGGAGGAGCCCAAGCTGGTCAATACCCTGGCCCGGATGACAGGCCTCGACATCGAGCTGCGGGACGACCCGATGATGCGCCTGGACGAGTTCAGGCTGATGAGCCGGCCGGCCGGCCGGGACGTGACCGAGCTGTACGCGGTAGCCTGAGGGCAGTGGGGCAGCTGGCAAGTGGGCGATCAGGTGGGAGGTTGAGGGCCGAGCCTGGCTTGCCGCCTTGCCGCCCTCTTGCCCTAACTCCGCCCCCTGATTAAGATTGCGGGCTGTTTAACCACGACTTTTCAGGCGCAAGGCCACCATGTACGCCATCTTCCGGACCCTCGGCAAGCAGTTCCGGGCCGAAAAGGGCAAGTTGATCCAGATTCCGCTGATGGACGCGGAGCCGGGAACCAAGCTCACCTTCGATGAGGTGCTGCTTTCGTCTGACGGCACCACGGTCAAGGCGGGCACTCCCCTCGTGAAGGGCGCCAAGGTTACGGCGGAGGTGGTGCGCATGGGCAAGGAAGACAAGATCTACGTCTGGAAGTTCAAGCGCCGGAAGAATATCCGGAAGAAGACGGGTCATCGTCAGAAGTTTACCGAGGTCCGTGTGCTGGACCTCTCGATCGGCTGAGGATCTCATGGCTCACAAGAAGGGCGTAGGCTCCAGCCGCAACGGCCGGAACAGCAACCCGCAGTACCTGGGCGTCAAGCGCTACGGTGGTGAACAGGTGACCGCCGGCAGCATCCTGGTCCGTCAGCGCGGGACCCGGTTCCACGCGGGCAAGAATGTGCTGCGTGCCAGCGATGATTCGCTCTTCGCCACGATCGATGGCGTGGTGAAGTTTGAATTCAAGGACAAGGGCCGCCAGAAGATTTCAGTCTACCCCGGAATCGCCTCGGCCACGGCCTGAGCCTCCGATTCGTCAGCGAAGTGACCAGCGCCGGGGACCTCCCCGGCGCCTTCATTTTGAAACATGGGGGCTGGTCGGTACGTTCTGGGGGCACACCCAGCGGGAGAACAGCGATGAGTTCGCTCTTCGACAAGCTCAACAGCGAGATGGAACAGTTCGGACGCAGGGCCCAGGCGGCGTTCGATGAAGGGAAACTGCGGCTGGAGTTCTTCCGCCTGCGCCGCGAGCAGGATGATTTGAACCGGGACCTGGGGCGCCTGGTCTATCGTCGTGAACGGGGCCGCGAAGTGGACGCCGCCCACATCGACAGCCTCATGCTCAAGCTGGACCAGCTCGAGGCCGAGTTGCTCAGGATCGAACGCGCGCTGGCCACGGCAACTGGGGAGACGGTAAGCGTGTCGGAGGATCCGCAGCCTGCTGGCGCGCGTCCCGCCGCAGACGCTGAAGTCACTTAGGGTCCGCCGTTCATCCCAGAAAAAAGGGCCCCACCCGGATACTCCGGGTGGGGCCCTTCGCATGTCCGAAGGTCAGTGCTGCTCGTATTCGGGGGGGAGCTTCCGGTAACGATCCAGCAGCTGAGTCTGGCGGCTCACCAGAGGGATTTCGGCGCCGCGGATGAAGACGTGCTCCGCCTGGCTGACATAGTCGAGCGGATCCCCGGACCAGACCACCACGTTGGCCACCTTGCCCGCCGTGAGTGTGCCATACTTCGCATCGATGCCGAAGGCCTTCGCCGGCGCCAGCGTGATGGCCGCGAGGGCATCGTCCCAGTTCATGCCGAAGCGAACCGCATGTCCCGCCGCCCAGCGCAGGTTCCGGGGCCCGCCCGTTTCGCCTTCTTCTACGATGACGGACACCCCGGCGGCGCGAAGCAGCGCGGCATTGTCGAATCGCGCCCCCAGGCCGTCGAAACTCGGGATGTTGGTGATGGTATTCACGGCCACCGGGACTCCGGCCTTGGCCAGCTCGCCGGCCACCTGCCACGCCTCGGTGCCGCCTTCGATGATCATCCGGAGCTTGTATTCATTGCCGAGGCGGAGCACGCTCAGGATGTCGCTGCGGCGATTGGCGACGAAGACCACCGGCAACTCGCCCTTGAGGATCGGGCGGAGGGCCTCCAGCTCCGCGGCAGGCGCCGACAGCGACTGCATCTGGTTCTTCTGGAAATCGGCCTTACGGCGGTCATACTCCTGGGCGTCGGCGAAGAGCTGGCGCAGCCGCTCGAGCTGTCCCGCCCGGCTGCCTCCGCCGGCGCTCTTGCTGTACTCGTTGAGGTTGATCACCATCGCCGCCGGCGAGCGCGTCACCAGCGTTTCGATCCGGTCGCCGGCAAGATCGATGATGACCGCCTGGCCCGAGATCAGGCCGCCGGACGGTCCGGTCACCGC
>DATEHG010000085.1:0-4042 GCA_035279705.1 Gemmatimonadales bacterium | reverse complement strand
CGGATCCATGCCTCAAAGGAGAAGGAGGAAGGCGGAAAGCGGAAGGGGTATGCTGGCGGGAGACGGGAGAGGGGAACGGGGAACGGGGAGCCGGAGCGGCGAAGCCGCGGAGGCGAGCGAGGGCGCGAAGCGCCCGCAGCTCAACGGGGAACGGAACGCTCAGGCGGTCAGTGAGTTTCGCTTAAGGCTTATGGCTTAAGGCTTATGGCCGAGCCTCATCTACCCCTCACGAGAAACAGCAGCCCCGCCGCAGTCATCGTCAGCTCCACCAGCAGGACGAACACCTGCTCCGGCAGCCGGTCCACGATCCGTTTCCCGATCCACGACCCCACCACCATGACCGGCGCGATGGAGAGACCCACCCACACCGCGTGATTCGATAGGATCGAGGCCTGGTGGTAGGCGAACAGCTTGGTCACGTGCATCACGACCGTGGCCAGTGCCTCGGTGCCGATGTAGGCGCCTTTGACGAGGCCGTACGCGAGAAAGAACGGAGCCATGAGCGGCCCGACGCTGCCGAGGAGGGCCGAAAGGAAGGAGGCGGCGGCGCCGATCAGGGCGAAGGAGCGGAGCGGGGGTTTGCGATCGGTCTTCGGCCCCAGCCGGCGCCAGGCGACGACGAGGAGGAGGAAGAGGCCGAGCAGCCGGGTGAGGCCTTCGAGCGGCGCCCTGGCGAAGAGGAGACCGCCCAGGAAGGCGAGCGGCACGCCGCCGAGGGCAAACCAGCCCACCACCTTGAGGTCGAGCTCCCGGCGATTGAACCAGACTCGGCTTCCGTTTCCCACCAGCTGCGCCACCGTGAGGATCGGCACCGCATCCCGGACCCCGAACACCAGGACGAGGATGGGCAGCAGCACCGCCGCGCCGCCGAAGCCCGTGACGGCGGCGAGCACCGAAGCGATCAGGGCAAACGCTGCGACCAGGAGGAAGGACATTGAGAGGGGCAGGGGGGCAGGGATTACAAGACTCGGGACCTGAGTTGAATTATCGCCCAGAGCAAGCGGCGCGACCGGCGACCCCTCACTCCCCCCGCCACTCGACCGGCTGGAAGACAACGGTGCGGACCGGCTGGTGGTTGATCATCCCGGGCTTGAAGCGGGAACCGACAATCACCCTCACCGCCTCTTCCACGTACCTGCGATCATTGAACCAGACGACCACTATGCTCTCGGGATCCGCCTTGCCGTCGACTCCGATGACATACTCGAGCCAGACCTCCGAGGACTTCCGGTTGACACCGACAGCGGTCTGTGGGAATTCGAGCGGTGGATGGCTCAGCATCGAGGGGGGATCGTCGAGCTCAAGGGAATTGACGGACGTGGCCGCGCTGTCGGCGGCTTCCTGAGTCAGGCGGCTGCGAACCTCGTCGAACACCAGGCTCTTCAGGAATTCCCGCATCTGGTCCTGTCCAGCCATGAGTGCCCAGGAGTGCTCGCCAGACCTGGGCCTGAAGACGAGAAGCATGTTGGAGTCCCAGCCCTCCTTCTTACGCTTCCTCTGGATCAGCATTTCGCTGCCATCGGCGGCCAGGAGACCCGAGGTTTCGAGGGCGCGGGCCGAGTCCGAGCCGGGCGGCCTGGTCCACTCCACGACCGCGTTCGCCTCCTGCATCCACGACTCGACCTCCAGCGGATCAAACATGGCCGAGTAGGACCGTGGGGCCCCACGGTAGTCGAGACTCGACGTTCTGGCGCGGATCTGGAGGCCACGTATCGAGTCGGCGCTCACCATGACCTTCACGGCACCCCAATCGAGGCGGATCGAGTTGCTGTCTTCCCGCCAGCGCTGCGCCTCGGCGGACGCCAGCGGAACGGCGAGCAGGAACAGGCATGCGCTGAACGCAGTCCGCATGATGCCTCTCGGAGGAGGGCCGGCCCGGGCCGATGTCAGTGAAACCGGAAGTCGACCTGCTGGAAAACCCGGGTCCGGACGGGTTTGTCATTCAGCATCCCGGGCCGGAAACGAGCCTCCTGGATGGCCCGGATTGCCCGCTTGGCAAACCGGGTATCGACCGGCCGGGTGAGCGTGATGCTGCCCGGTTCGGCCAGGCTGTCCGTTCCGACCACGAATGTCAGCGACACCAGAACCTCCTCACGGGGCTCTCCGATGAGCAGATCCGGGTAGAACACCTGCGGCCGGCTGAGCAGAGCGGGAGGAACATCCAGCCTGAATGGATTGACCGGTTCGTCCGCGGTCGTCACTCCACCCGGCACGAAATGACTCATCCCCTCCTGGGCCAGGAACGCCTGGAGGAATTCACGGGCCTCCCCGTTGCTCGCGGTGAACGACCAGCTGCGCTGGTCGGTCGGGTCGAGGAAGATCACGGTGACATCGGTTGCCCAGCCGTGGCCCTTCCGCTTGCGGAGGATCGCCAGCTGGCTGCCGTCGCTGGCCATCAGCCCCGGGGTGGCGAGCGCCTGGGCCGAATCGCCGGGAGCCGGCCCATCGAAGTAGACCACCGACCCGGCCTGATCCAGCCACGGCTCCACCAGCGCGGGGTCGAAGCCGGCGATGTAGCTCCTCGGGGAATCCTTGGTACGCGTGGCCGAGGTCACCGCCCAGAGCTGCACTCCCTTCGAGCTGTGCGGAGCAATCTGGAGATCGACTGCGCCCATGTGGAGCCAGGTGGCACCCTCGCCCGGGGGCCAGTCCTGGGCCGCGGCAGCCACGGGTGACATCGTCAGTAACAGGACGAGAGAGAAGGAGCGCATGATCCAGTGCCGCCCCGCTAATGGCTGGCGGGAAAATAGGTCGCGACCACGACCCCCTTCGAGGTGGTCACGGCGTCTCTCAGCGTGAACTCCGCCATGGCGCCCGGCCCGGTGAACAGCCGCCGGCCGGTGCCCAGCACGATCGGGTGGATGAGCAGAGTGAACTGGTCCACGCCCTTGCCCGCCAGCAGCGACTGGATGAGGCCACCGCTACCGAAGATGACCAGATCCTTGTCCATTGACTGCTTGAGCTCCGCCACCGCGGGCACCGCATCGCCGGTGAGCAGCGTCGCGTTGCTCCATCCCAGCGGCGCCTTGAGCGTGCGGCTGGCCACGTACTTGGGGATCATGCCGAGGAAGCCGGAGAAGGGATTCTCGGGGTGTTTGGGGAAGTGGCCGGCGAAGGCCTCCCAGGTCCAGCGGCCGAGGAGGAGGGCGCCGCAGTTGCCCATCGCCTCTCCCGCCTCCTGCATGGCGCCGAACCGCGCGGCCCAGCCGCCGTGGGCGAACCCTTCGCGCCGGTCCTCGTCAGGCCGGCTGGGCGACTGGAACACCCCGTCCAGCGTGAGGTTGGTGAAGGCGATCACTTTGCCCATCGTGCGGTGCACTCCTCGGGGGCGGTGCTGGGTGAGCGGTGAGCGGGTGGGACACCGCTCGGCTCAGATTCGTCTGGGTGAAGGCTTACGGCTTATGGCTCATAGCTGACGGCTGCCTCACTGCGGCGTCTGCGGCGTGCGGGCATACTTCCACCCCGTTTCCGCGACGGGAAGCTTGCCCTTCTTCGCCTGCTCGATCAGGTCGGCCTTGGCCTGCTTGGTCTGGGCCAGGTTGCCGTTCCGGGTCGAGCATTCGACGCCACTCACCAGCCGCTTCGAGAGATCGGTGGTCACGAGATACTTCTGCTTGAGGAACTGCACCCACGTCACCTCGACCGGCGAACTGTTGCTCTCGGCGTCGGACTTGGGCACCTCGAACACGTCGCTCAGGTAGACCGCATTCGGCGCGAAGGTGCCCGAGGTGCAGAAGGCGTAGAGTGCCCCGGCCTTCGAGGGTGCCGCAGTCATGGCGTCGCTGTATTGCCAGTCACTCTTGCTGACTTTGCCGCCCCCCTGCTTGACGCTGAGCGTGATCGACTTGACCTCCGCCTGCAGCTCGGTGAGCGAGCCGATGTGGCAGACCGCCGACTGCGCGTCGGACCCGGAGTCGACGCTCGCCCTGGCGTACTTCACCCACGCCGCCTTGACGTCCTTCCCCTCGGCGTGGAGCGGAATGATAGCCGTGAGCCACGCCTGCCCCTTGCCGGTCGAGAGACGGTCGACGCAGAGGTAGTA
>DATEHG010000084.1:0-11415 GCA_035279705.1 Gemmatimonadales bacterium | reverse complement strand
TGGCGTAGGCCGCCAGCTGGTCGTCCGACAACAGGCACTGATTCATCGTTCCAGGCTCTCCCTGAGCAGCCGCCGGGCCCGATGCAGCTGGGCCTTGGAGGTACCTACCGCAATTCCGGCCAGCGTGGCGATTTCCTCGTGCTGAAACCCCTCGACATCGTGCAGCACAAACACCTGTCGGGCGCCCGCCGGGAGCCGCGCGATCGCGGCGTCGAGATCCATCGGCGGCGGTCCGGTGGCGCGGGCGGGCGGATCGAACTGATCGAGATCCTCGGGAGTCTCGTGCCGGCTGCGGCGGCTGCGGGAGCGAAACTGCCCCTGCACCTCGTTGACGGCCACCCGGTGCAGCCAGGTCCCGAAGGCGCTCTCCCCCCGAAACCCCTTGAGCTGCTGCCACGCCCGCACGAACACATCCTGCGTCAGCTCCTCGGCACGGTTCCGCTCACCACACAGTCGGAGGCAGATGGCGTAGACCCGCCCCACGTGCGCCCGGTAGAGGGCCCCGAAGGCGTCCGCGTCGCCCTCTCGGGCCCGCTCAACCTGCTCGGATTCGGCGGAAGACACGGGAATACGATGCCAGTCGCGGTTGCGGGGTTTGAACCGCCGAGAAATGCGAAAGGAGAAGAGCGAAAGGGGAAAAGTGTCGATCTTCCGCCACTCCGCCAGCCTGTAAGGCGGTAACTACACTTGTCGTTGCAGCCTTTGGGCCTCATTTTTCCCTTCGCCTTTCGCTCTTCGCCCTTCTCCCTTCCCAAGCCTGTCCCGTAGTTCCAACCTTGGGAAGCGCAGTCCTGTCCAAGTCGCTGCAATGAACCTCCATCTGGAAGCCCGGACCCTGACCGTACCGCGCGACATCGCACCGGCCACCTCGGATACGGCGGACGCTCTCCTGGCGGCGAGCGGGGACAGCACTGCGTTCGAGCGACTCTACCGGAGGCACGGCCCCAGGATCCACGCGCTGGCGTGCCGGATGCTGGAGACGGATGAAGCCGATGACGCGGTGCAGGACATCTTCATCCGCGTGTGGGACAAGCTGGGGACGTTCCGGGGCGAGGCGGCCTTCAGCACCTGGCTCCACCGGCTGGCGGTGAACGTCATGCTGGGGCGGCGGAGCACGCTGCGGTGGCGGTGGCGCCGCCGGCACGAAAGCGAAGAGGCGGTGGATCTGCTTCCGGCACCCACCGACCGGCCGGGCCAGGCGCTCGATTTCCGCGGCGCCGTGGCCCAGCTCCCCGAGGGGGCCCGCCAGGTGTTCGTGCTGCACGACGTGGAAGGGTACCGGCACGAGGAAATCGCCGGGATGCTGGGGATCAACACCGGCACATCGAAATCACAGCTGCATCGCGCCCGCATGGCGCTGCGCAAATATCTGGATCGCTGAGGGCACCATGACCGACAAGTACACCGAACTGCTGTCCGATTATCTCGACGACGAGCTCCCGGCCGATCTCCGGACCGAACTGGCGGAGCATCTCGACCACTGCGCCGAGTGCCGGGCCACGCTGGAGGAACTGCGGTCCGTGCTGGCACGGGCCCGGACGCTCTCGGCGGATCAGACGGGCAAGGATCAGTGGCAGGAAATCGCCGCACTGATCCAGAGGCCCGGCATCGGGGGCCGCGCCGTGCGCCGGCGGGTGCTGGTGTCGTGGCCCGAACTGGCCGCGGCGGCGGTGCTGCTGATCGTGGCGGGCGCCGGCGGCGCCTGGCTCATGCTCAAGGGCAACCACTCCACGACCATCGCCTCGACCACGCCGCCGCCGGCGAGTCAGACTGTCGGGGCCGATCCGCGCGCGCCGCACGCGGTGGCCGCCGGGCTGGTGGCCGGCAAGGAATACGATGACGCGGTGCACGAGCTCCGCGCCGTGCTCAACGAGAATCGCAGCCGCCTCGACACGGCCACCGTGCGGGTGCTGGAACAGAGCCTGGCCAAGATCGACCGGGCCATCACCGATGCGGAGCACGCGCTGGCCACCGATCCCGGCAACGCCTATCTGAGCGGGCACCTGGCGCAGACCCGGCTTCGCAAACTCGACCTGTTGCGTCACGCGGCGGCCCTGACGGCCGCCCGCAGCTGAACGAAAGGAAGTTCTACCGATGCTGATGCTCTTTGCGCTGGCCCTGGCGGCCCCGCAGGCCTCCTTCACCGCCGACACCACCGTGCAGGTGCAGCCGGGATCCCGGCTCGAGGTCGAGCGGGTGGAGGGTGCGGTCACGGTCCGGACCTGGAACAAATCCGCAGTCCAGGTACGGGCGCCGGGCGGGCGCGATGCCCAGCTCCGGGTCGAGGTCTCGGGGCGGCGGGTGACTGTCGAGGTGGAAGACGAGGACCACGACCCGTACGACGGCGATCTCGAACTCACCGTACCGGCGGACATGTCGCTCTCGATCACCAGTCAGGACGGGGACATCGAGGTGACCGGTGCCAAGGCCGAGCTGGATCTCGAAACCATCTCAGGCAGCATTACGGTCGAGGGGGGCAGCGGGGTCATCACCTTGCACAGCACCGATGGCGAGCTGCGGCTGACCGGCGCCAAGGGGCGCATCGAGCTCAACGCGGTGGATGGTTCGATTACCGGCCGTGACCTGGAGGGGGATATCCGGGCCGAGAGTGTCGACGGCTCCGTGACGCTGGAGAACGTGACCGCCAGCGGCGTCGAAGCCACCACGGTGGACGGATCGATCGAATTCAGCGGCACGCTGCAGAAGGGCGGCAGGTACCGCCTCGGTTCGCACGACGGCAACGTGACGCTGGCCGTCCCGGCGCTCGATGCCTGCGTCTCGGTGTCCACCTTTTCCGGCAGCTTCGAGTCCGACCCGGCTTTCCCCGTGACGCTCACCGGCACCCGCGGCGGCAAGCGGATGAGCTTCACGGTTGGCAACTGCTCTGCCAGCGTCGATCTGGAATCCTTTGACGGGGCGATCCGTATCGTCCGCCAGGGCTCCATCCGGCGCTGAGCCCCATTCCACGAACCCGAGTCCGAGAGGATGACCGCATGATCGCACTGGCACTGGCGGCGTGGCTGGCCGGCCCCGCCCTCCCGACACTTCCGGCCCGCACCGATCCGGATTTCCAGTGGAAAGGCAAGCTGAATGCGGGCCAGACCATCCGGATCATGGGCATCAACGGCGCCATCCACGCATCGGCGGCGAGCGGCGCCGAGGTGTCGGTCTCCGCGAAAAAGCACGCCCGCAAGAGTGATCCCGAGAGTGTCAAGATCGAGGTGGTGCAGGGGAGCGACGGAGTGACGATCTGCGCCGTGTACCCGGGCCGCCACGGCAAGACCAACAAGTGCACCGCCGACGGGCGCAACGAACAGGACAGCGAGAACAACGACGTCGAAGTGGAGTTTACCGTGGCGGTTCCGGCCGGCGTGCTGTTCGACGGCTCGACGGTCAACGGCGACGTGGACGCCATCGGCCTGACCGCGGACGCCAGCGCCACCACGGTCAACGGGTCGGTCGAGGTGAGCACCAAGGGCAGGGCCGAGGCCACCACGGTGAACGGCTCGATCCGGGCCACGGTCGGCAAGACGCTCGATTCCGACGCGGAGTTCAATACGGTCAACGGTGGCATCACCCTGACCATGCCGGCGGACCTGGCCTGCGAGTTCAAGGCCAACACCGTCAATGGCTCGATCGACAGTGATTTCCCGATCACCGTGACCGGCAAGATGAACCCCAATTCGCTGCGCGGCACGATCGGCGCCGGGGGCCACCGGCTCAGCATGAACACCGTGAACGGGAGCATCAGGCTGCGGAAAAGCTGAGCGCCGGGCGGGAGCTGGAAATCGGGCGGCGGTGGCGCTATGGCGCTGCCGCCGCTTCTCTTGCGGGCCCTGTGAGTCGCCGCTAACTCTCACCGGATCACTGGTGAGAGGCCGACATTCCTGAAGAACTGGTGGCCTCGGTCCGGGGCGCCCTGGCGGACCGGTACGCGGTCGAACGCGAGATCGGCCGCGGAGGGATGTCGACGGTCTACCTGGCTCGCGACCTGCGCCACAGCCGCCTGGTCGCGATCAAGGTGCTCGACCCCGGGCTGGCGTTTACCATCGGTCCCGACCGGTTCCGCCGCGAAATCGCCACGCTGGCGCGCCTCCACCACCCCAACATCCTTCCACTGCTCGATTCCGGCGCCCTCCCCGAGGGGCGGAGCCTCTACTACATCATGCCGTTCGTCACCGGCGAATCGCTGCGCGCGCGGCTCGACCGGGAACACCAGCTGCCGCTCGACGAGGCGGTGCGCCTGGCCGTCGAAGTCGCCGACGCCCTCGACTACGCCCACGGCAACGACGTCATCCACCGGGACATCAAGCCCGAGAACATCCTGCTCCAGTCGGGCCACGCGGTGCTGGCCGACTTCGGCATTGCCCGGGCCCCTGACCCCGAAGGCTCCGCCACGCTCTCGACCGTAGGCCTCGCCATCGGAACGCCGCAGTACATGTCCCCCGAACAGGCCGCGGGACGGACCGACGTGGACGGCCGCAGCGACCAGTACTCGCTGGCCTGCGTGGTCTACGAGATGGTCGCCGGGGTGCCGCCGTTCGAGGGCAATACCCCGCAGACGGTGGCCGCCCGGCACAAGAGCGACGCGCCGCCTTCGCTGCGGCGGAACCGGGCCCGGGTGCCGCGCGGGCTGGAGTCGGCAATCGACCGCGCCCTGAGCAAGACGCCCGCCGACCGTTTCAAGCGCAGCGGAGAATTTGCCCGCGCGCTGACCACGGGACTCAGTACTGGTGAAGGGTGGCTCATTCCCTCCTGGCCGCGGATGCAGCGGGGGCTCCGCAGCAACGCGCTTGCGGCGGGCCTGCTCGTGGCACTCGCCCTGGCGGTCGCGGCCCTGTCGTGGTCGCTCGCCAGGCCGGCGGGGGGCCGCCGCCCCGCCCGCACCGACTGGGTCGTCGGCTATCCGCTGGCGGAACTTGGCGAGAGGGACACACTGCTCCGCACGGGCGAGAGCATCGCCGGGATGCTGAGCGAGGCGATGCAGCAGGTTCCGGTGCTGCGCTGGATCGACGGCTGGTCGCTGCTCGATCCCCTGGCCCGCCAGGATGCCCGGAGCCTGACGGTGAGCCAGGTGCGTCAGCTGGCACTGGACCAGGGTGCCCGGTATGCGATTCACGGCACGTTCGTCACCACCCGCGATTCGGTGACGGTGGACCTCCGCCTGCTCGATGCGGTGGCCGACTCCCAGGTGGCCCAGGCTTCCGCCTCCGGAGACCGCGCCACCGCCGTGCCCGTGCGGCTCGGCCTGCGGGCCCTCATGCAGCTGCTGCCGCGCATGGTGGCGCCCGGCGCTCCCTTCTCATCGGACGCGCTGGCGGCCGTCGCATCCGGCGACGCGGGGGCGGTCGCCCTCTGGATGCAGGGGGACGCGGCCTACCGGCGGGCCCGCTATGCCCGGGCCCAGGAGCTCTATGCGGAGGCGGTGGCGCGCGACTCGACGCTGGCCATCGCGGCGTTCAAGGGCGCCCAGGCCGCCATCTGGTCCGGCAATGACGCCGCGGCCGAGCCACTCGCGGCCCTTGCCCTGCGGCACGCCGAGCGGCTGCCCCACCGCTACGCGTCGTTCGCGGGAGGTGTCGCGGCATACCTGGCCGGCCTGTCCGATTCCGCGGTGGCGTCCCTCGGCGTCGCGCTGCTGCCCGATGCCCGCTGGGCCGAAGCGTGGACCATGCTGGGCGAGGTGTACTACCACCAGTTTCCCCGCGCGATGGCCCCGCTCGATTCGCTCGCCGACGCGGCCTTCGAGACGGCGGCGAGCGCCGACTCGGGGTTCACGCCGGCACTGCCGCACCTGATCGAAGCGGCGCTGCGGCGCGGCGACCTGCCCGCCAGCCGCCACCGCCTGGCCCGCTATCAGGCGGGAGACGCGGACAGCAGTTCCTGGTATCCCTATGCGCTCGCCCTGGACTGCCTGAGCGATGAATCGAATCGCTTCGACTGGGCCGCGGCGGCCCGGCGCGACTCGACCGCGACCCTGTTCGCCGCCAAGCTGCTGGCGGTCGGCGGAGCAGAGCCGCGCTGCGCCCGCGGGGCGCTCGCGGGTCTGGCGGCGACCGGGGCCTACTCCTATCCTGCGCTGGGGCTCCTGCTCAGTCTCGATGCCGCGCAGGGGAGGCAGAGCGAGGTCGCCCGGCGGCTGCAAAACAATCTTGAGTCGGGTAATCGGGCGGCCACGATCTACGTCGCAATGGCCGCGACTGCCGGCCTCGACGTGGGAGATTCGGGACAGGCGTTCATCGCCCGGCTCAAGAGCCGCCAAGCCACTCTGCCGGCGGACTGGCTCTGGTGGCTCGGCTCGCTGGCCGCGGCGCGAGGCGATTCGGCGCTGCTTCGGGATGTTCGGGGGTATGCGGGTCGGGCGGCGCCGAACGATGCCGGCAGCCTGCTCGCGCTCGATGCGGGACTGGCCCGGCTGCGGGGGGATACGACGCAGGCGCTGACGCTTTACCGCCAGCTGCTGGCCCGGCCGGCCGGTGGCACGCTCGACTGGGACCTCCGCTCCCCCTGTCCGGGCGAACGCCTGGCGCTGGCCCGCCTCGAGCTGGCCCGGGGCGATGCCCAGCGGGCGCTGGCCGATGCGGCGGTGTTCGACGGCCAGCCGCTCGCGTTTCTACCGTATCTTCCAGCAAGTCTCGAGCTGCGCATCGCGGCGCTCGAGCGCCTGGGCAGGATCGACCAGGCCCGCGTGCTCAGGCAGCGGCTTGCCATGCTGCGCCAGCCCTGAGCCTGTTGTTCCAGAATCCGATCACCCGTTTGCGAGGAGACCATAGTGGCCAGGAAAACCTCACCCAAGGTCAAGCGGCTGAGCAAGGCGATGACGCACAGCGTCAAGAAGCTCTCCGAGAGCTTCCCCATCAAGCCGCCGCCACCTCCGCCGCCGCCACCCCCGATCACGGTCCAGAAGCTGGCTGTGCTGCTCCGCCGGCGAGCCAAGGAGCTCAAGGGCGTTCCGGTGTATACGGCAAAGGATCTCCGGATCCTGAGAACCGCTGTCGCGGAAACCACCTTCCCGCCGCACAAGCCGCCGCCGCCCCCGCCCCCGCCGCCCATCTCGCCACAGTCGGTGGCGCGGTACCTGGAGACGCTGGCGAAGAGCCTCAAGAAGTACGGCGGGCGCTGAGCCGGGCTGGGATGGAAGGCACTTGCGCAACTCTGCGCCCGGGTGGAGCTTAGACGCTCTTCCCGGGAGCAGAGACCATCCGTCGCGATCTTCTACCTCTCGTCCGCCAGGCCATGGCGGACCTGTACGCGGTCGAGCGCGAGATCGGCCGGGGGGGTGCTGCACGGGTATTCTTTGCCCGTGACCCCTCCGGCGGCGCCGTCGTGGTCAAGATTCTGCATCCCGAACTTCTCGTCAGTGTCACCGCCGACCGTTTTCTCCGCGAAATCAACATTCTCAAGCGGCTGGTCCATCCGAACGTCTCCCGGCTGATCGATTCGGGAGAGCGGGACTGGCTGGTCTACTATGTCATGCCGTACATCCCCGGGCCGACGCTGAAGAATGCGCTGGAACAGCGGCGCCGCCTCGAGATTCCGGAAGCGATCCGCCTCGGCCGGGACATGCTGGCCGGACTGGATTACGCGCACGCGCAGGGCATCATCCACCGCGACGTGAAGCCGGAGAACATCATCCTGGGCAAGGATGGCGCGGTGCTGCTCGATTTCGGCATCGCCCGCGCCGTCGAGGTGGCCGGCACGGAACGCCTCACCCGGAGCGGCATTGCGGTGGGCACGTCGAGCTACATGAGCCCGGAGCAGGTGGCGGCCGAGGCCACGATCGATCACCGCACCGATCTCTACAGCCTGGGGTGCCTGCTGTACGAGGGACTCGCCGGGCGGCCGCCGTTCCAGCACTCCAACGAAGTGGTGGTGCTGCAGATGCATCAGACGGAGCCGGCGCCCGACGTGCGGCGTGACCGGCCCGAGACTCCGCCCGCACTCGCCGAGGTGATTCTGCGTGCCATGACCAAGCGCCCCGTCGAGCGGTGGGGCAGCGCCGCCGAGATGCGCGAGGCGATGCCGGTTCCATGAGCAGCCGGGATCCGGGCCGGGAGCGGATGGCCGACGAACTCGCCGCTTCCGGTGACTACCGGATCCTCCGGCGGATGGGCGCGCTCGAAGTAACCGCCGCGCCGCCCGGCACCCGCCTCCTGCAGGGCCTCGCCCTCGACGTCGAGACCACCGGATTCGACCAGGGCCGGGACAGCATCATCCAGTTCAGCGCCATCCCCTTCGACTACAGTCCCGAAACGGGAGTCATCCACCGGGTGGGCCCGGTGTGGAGCGGCTTCGAGGATCCGGGGCGCCCGATTCCCGCCGAAGTGGTGACACTCACCGGCATCACCGACGACATGGTGAAGGGCCAGCGGCTCGACGACGCCGGCGCCGGCGCGCTGGCCGCCGCGTCGGCCCTCGTCATCGCGCACAACGCCGGCTTCGACCGGCCCTTTGTCGAGCGCCGGTTCCCCGCCTATCGGGACAAGGCCTGGGCCTGTTCTGTTTCGGAGGTGGACTGGAGGAGGCTGGGGGGATATCCGTCGAGCGCGCTGGCGGTGCTCGCGGCGTGGCACTGCGAGGCCTTCTACGACGCGCACCGGGCGGACGAAGACTGCCTGGCCATGCTGCACCTGCTGGCCAAGCCGTTCCCCGACGGGGTGCGCCCCATGGCGCGACTGCTCGAGTCGGCGCGCAAGGCCACGCTGCGCATCTACGCGATCGATGCCCCTTTCGACAAGAAGGACCTGCTCAAGACCCGGCGCTACCGCTGGAGCAACGGCGAGGACGGGCGGAAGAAGGCCTGGTGGTGCGAAGTGAGTGAAGACCTGGCCGAGGCCGAGTTCGCCTGGCTGGCGGAGCAGGTGTACGGCGGAGTGCGGGGCAAGTGGCTGGCGGAGAAGAACACGGCGCGGGAGAGGTACCGGGCCGCACCCTGAGCTTGGTCAGCATTCCGGAAGTTCCGTCCAACTGGTCCCCTGTCCCCCTTCCACCTATCCCGGCCAGGCCCTGAAACCTTGAACGACGGGCGGCCGTCACCCTCTTAAGGAGCTTCCTCGACTCAATTTCTGGATTCCCGGTTCGCCTCGACGGCAGGTGCCCCATCGCCACGCTCGCCAGATGGTCCCGGAGTTCCTCTCCCCTTGTCGCGCTCTCGGCGGCGCTGATTGCGCTTCCCGCCTGCGCTCATTCCGAACAGTACGGCTTCGTCGCCACCCTGGGCCGGGACACGACGTCGGTCGAACGGGTGACCCGCACCTCCCACCGGATCGTGGGGGACGCGGTGGGGCGCTCGCCGACCGTGACCCGGCGGCACTGGGAAGCCGAACTCGATGGCAACGGGGGAATCACGAGCTGGCGGATGGACACCTGGATCCCCAACGCGCCGCCTGAGCGCCAGCGACTCCACCACTCGGCCCGATTCAGCGACAAGGCGAGCTCATTCACCCGCGACACGGGCGCGGGCCCGAAGTCGTTTGCCTACCAGAAGCGATACGGCGAAACCGTGCCCTGGAATGCCTTCGTGTACGCTACCTGGGAATCGCTGCTCGACGCGGCGCGGCGCACCCGTACCGACAGTGTGCGGGTCGGCCAGTATTTCTTCGAAGGGTGGGATGAAGGGCATGTCGGATACGCGGATGTAGTGCGCCAGCCCGACGGCGCCTGGGCGATCAGCAGCACCGGGCTCGCGGGCACGGGCCTGGCCCGCGTCGATTCCGCCGGTCGTCTCCTCTCCTATTCCGGCCAGGGCACGACGTACAAGCAGGAAGTGCGGCGCACCACCGATCTGCCGGACATTGATTCGATCACGGCGCGGTTCGCGGCCGATGAGCGGCGCACCGGTGTGGCCAGTTCACTGAGCCCGCGCGATACCGTCCACGCCCGGCTGGGCAGCGCCGACCTCACCATCGACTACAGCCGCCCCGCGCGGCGCGGCCGGACACTCGTCGGCGATCTGATTCCCTATGGGGAGGTCTGGCGGACGGGCGCGAATGCCGCCACCCAGCTCACCACCTCCGCCCCGATCCACCTGGCCGGTGTGGCGCTGCAGCCGGGGACGTACACCCTCTTCACGCTGCCGAGCCCGCAGGGCGTGCAACTGATCATCAACGGAGAATCGGGGCAGTGGGGCACCTACTACGACGCGAGGAGGGACATCGCCCGGCGCCCGATGACCGTGGACTCGGTGGCGAACAGCGTCGAACGCTACACCATGCGCATCGAGCCCGGTCCGACTTCCGGTGCCGGACGGCTGATCATGGAGTGGGGGAACTTCAGGTGGGGGGTGATGGTTGCCGGTCGTTAGACGGTAGACGGTAGACGGGAGACGGGAGATGGGATTTGGAATATGGGAGTTGCTGGATGGCGGCTGGCAGATAGTCACTGATCACCGAGCACTTTTCGCCTTTCGCTCTTCGCTTTTCGCCTGTCCTTTGGTGCGTGAGCCATGATGACCAGACTTGTTTTCCTCTCGGCACTTCTCGCGGCGGCATCGGCGGCTGCCCAGACCCCCTCGGGCCCATCCCCATCGGACACGCTGGCCCAGGCCCGGCAGCTGATGGGGCAGAAGAAGCAGACGGACGTGGTCGCGATGCTCACGCCGTTCGTCCAGGCGCATCCGCAGAACGGCGGCGCCTGGCTCACTCTCGGCAATGCCCATCGCCAGCTCGGCCATATGAAGGAAGCCAGCGAGGCCCTGGGCCGGGCGAGTGAGTTTACTCTGGGGCCCGTCCCCGTGGCGGCGATGAGTCTCTTCGGGATGTACGCCGACTCGGGCAAACGAGAGATGGCGTATGACTGGATGAAGCAAAAGCTGGAAGGGCAGGTTGATCTCACCGCGGTGGCGGCCATCCCGGGGGTCAGGAATCTGAAGGGCGATCCGCGATTCGATGTCCTCTTTCCCGACCGGGTCAGGTTCGACCCCCCGTTTGTCGAGGCGAATGCCAGGATCATCCACGAATGGCGAGGCGAGGCGGCCGGAGATGAATTCGGCTGGATCGCGCGCGGCGTGGGCGACATCGATGGCGATCGGATCACCGACGTGGTTGTCTCGGCCACGATGAACCCGCCGTACGGCTCGACGCGCGGGGCGGTGTACGTCTACTCCGGCAAGTCGGGAGCCCTTCTGTGGAAGCGCGCCGGTGATTCCGGCTCCGTGCTCGGCACCGGACTCGAGGCCGCCGGTGATGTGAACGGCGACGGCATTCCGGATGTGGTTGCCGGGGCCCCCGGCAGCAACACGGTGCTGGTCTTTTCCGGGCGGGATGGCAAGACGCTGCTCACGCTCAAGGGCGATTCCGCCGACGGAGACCTGGGGGTTTCGACCGCCGGCGTCGGCGACGTGGATGGCGACGGCCGTCCCGACATCGCCGGCGGCTCGCCCTCGAGCCACCAGGGAACCGGCCGGGTCTACATCTT
>DATEHG010000083.1:0-5978 GCA_035279705.1 Gemmatimonadales bacterium | reverse complement strand
GTTAGGAGGGCCGCCCGCGAGATCCTTCGCTGCGCTCAGGATGAGGGGGGCGTGCAGTCACCGCCCCCCTGCCCCCCTGCCCAGCTGCCCCCCTCACATCGCCTTCTGCTTCGCGATGATCATGTCCTTGATCTTGTCGTAAGTGGCCTGGGGAATGATGCCCTTGCTCACCAGTTCATTCTTGGCCTTGTACGGCCGGCCCTTGATGATCTTGGAGGAATAGGCATCGCCGATGCCCGGCAGCGCCTTGAGCTGATCGGCGGTGGCGGTGTTGATGTCGAGCTGCTTGGCCATGGCCGGCGCGGTCGTAGCCGGCGCCGCGGCGGCGGGTGCAGCGGGCTTGGTGGTCGGGGTCTGCGCCATGAGCGGCGCGGCGGCGAAGGCGGTAAAGAACGCCAGGGCGGCGAGGCGACGTGTCAGCATAGGTCCAACTCCTGTGAAGGGGGCCGGGTTCGGTCCCGGTCGACCCAACTACACCGGATTCCGGGCAGGTGTTGGAGCGAGGGGAGCGGTGAGCGGGAGCCTCGAGGCGGCAACTCGCCCCGAGCGCAGCGAGGGGCGTCAGATCCTAAGGAACGGGCCGTGTCGCCCCGAGCGAAGCGAGGGGTCTCAACAGGGTTGCAGGGCAGCGGAGTCCCGCTCGATGTCCCGGCTGATTGAGGTCCCTTGCTGCGCTCGGGATGACATCGCTTGAGGGCGGGCTGACTGAGGTCCCTCCCCCTCACTTTGCTCGGGGTCGGGATGACATCGCTTCATGACGGGCTGGCTGCGGCCCTCGCTCCGCTCGGCACTACACCGCTTGAGTGCAACCCGGCGCCCACGGTAGCCCGTTGAGCCGCAGTTGACGCCAGGAGCCGACTCTTAGGTCCCGTCGTCCTGGAGCCGGGGTGCGAAGCCTGTACGTCTACATCATGGCCAGCCGTTCGCGAGTGCTCTACACAGGCGTGACGAACAATTTGGGTAGGCGCGTGTCCGAGCACGGGATGGCGAGCCCGGGCACGTTCACTGCCAGGTACCGGATTACCCGTCTCGTCTATTTCGAGATTATCGCAGGCCCTCGGAACGCCATTGCCAGAGAAAAGCAGATCAAATCGTGGAGCAGGCAGAGACGCGTCGCGCTCATTCAATCTGTAAACCCGAAGTGGCGTGACCTCGCCAAAGATTGGTTCATTCCTCCGGCTGACTGAGGTCCCTCGCTGCCGCCTCGCTTTGCTCGGGGCGGCGACTCGGGACGACACCGCTTGCAGTAGAGTCGCGTCTCTCAGGCCGGCGTCACCACGCCAAGCACTCGTGGCCCTTCCGCGCCTGTGGCGGCGGGCAGATTCCCCGGCTGCCCGTGAATGGTCAGGTAGCCGAGCAGCGCAAAGGCGACCGCCTCCTTGGCGTCGCCGTCGAAGAAGAGATCGTCGAAGCGGTTGAGGGCGATCTTTTCTTCCCCCAGCAGCGCCGCCAGCCGTTCCATCAAGACGGGATGGTGGGTGCCGCCCCCTGAGGCCACCACCTCACCGCACCGGGGCATCCAGCGCCCGATGGCCTCGGCGATGCTCCGGGCGGTGAGCTCGACGGCGGTGGCGACGCCATCGGCGCCGGGCACCTTCTTCGCCAGCGCCTCTGCGTACGCCGACCCGAACCGCTCCCGCCCGGTGCTCTTGGGCGGCATCTCATTGAAGAAGGGGTCCGACAGCAGGTCGGCCAGCACGGCCTGGTTCACCTGGCCGCGGCGAGCCAGCGCACCAGCGCGGTCGTAGGCGAGGGACCGGTCCACCATCTGCGCCACCGCGTCGATCACCACGACGCCGGGACCGGTGTCGAACGCAAAGGCGCCCTCCTCCACATCCCGCCGAGCCACGAAGGTGACGTTGGCGATCCCCCCGATGTTGAGCAGGGCGCGTGGGTGCACGTGATCGCCGAACAGCAGCACATCCGCCATCGGCACTAGTGGTGCTCCCTGCCCTCCCGCCGCCACATCCCTTCCCCGGAACCCGCTTACCACCTTCACCCCGAAACGCTCGGCGAGGATGGCCGGCTCGCCGAGCTGCCAGGTCACGGCCGGCGGCTCGTGCCAGATGGTCTGGCCGGGGAACGCAATAAAGGAAAGATCCGAGGCGAGGGTGCTCGACTTGTCGAGCACCTCCTCCACCGCCTCCCCTGCCCAAATTGCAAGATCCGCGTGCAGCCTGGCGAACTCCGCCGGCGTACCACCCTTGAGCACCCGGCGAATCCGCTCCCGCTCCCCTTCCATATAAGTACGGGTGACGAACCCCTTGAGCTCGACATGCGTCGGCCCGGTGAACCGCACCAGCGCGGCGTCGACGCCGTCGAGACTGGTGCCCGACATGAGCCCGACGCCGAGTGACGCGCGTTCGGTCATGAGCCGGACACCGGCGGCGGATCACCCACCACCACCCTCAACTGTCCCCGCGCCTCCGCCAGCAGTCGCTCCGCCTCGGCGCGCTCGACCTTGCGGCGCACCATCACGATCGCGGTCTTCACGCTCCCTCCGGCCGCTTCGATCGCGGCGACCGCCGCCTCACGGGACGCCCCCGTCGTCTCCATCACGATGCGCTGGCCCCGGTCCACCCGCTTGGCGTTGGTGGCCTGCAGGTCCACCATCAGGTTGCCGTAGACTTTGCCGAGGCGCACCATGGCGCCGGTGGTGATGGTGTTGAGCGCCAGCTTGGTGGCGGTGCCCGCCTTCATCCGGGTCGAACCGGTCACCACCTCAGGGCCGACCAGGATGGTGATGCAGAGATCGCAGGTCTCCTTGAGCAGTGCGGGCGGCTCGCTGCAGGAGAGGAACACCGTGTGGGCACCGAGCGCCTGCGCCCGTCCGAGGGCGGCGCGGACGTAAGGTGTCGTCCCGCTGGCTGCGATGCCGATCACCACGTCGTTGGCGCGGACCCGCTGGGCATCCATCTCGCCGATGGCGGCATTCACGTCGTCCTCCGCCCCTTCGATCGAGCGCACCAGCGCCCGGTACCCGCCGGCGATGAGTCCCACCACCATTTCCGGGGGACTACCAAAGGTCGGCGGGCATTCCGCCGCGTCCAGCACGCCCAGGCGGCCGCTGGTGCCGGCGCCGACGTAGAAGAGGCGCCCGCCGGCGCGGAAGGCGGCCTCGACCAGCTCGATGGCCTGGGCCAGCTCCACCCGCGCAGCGGCCACCGCCGCGGGGACGCCGGCATCCTCGGCGCCGATCAGGTCGACGATGTCGAGCGGGCTCGCGGCATCGAGGCCCACGGTGCGCGGATTTCGGCGCTCGGTCAGGCGAACGTCTTCAGGAGTGGAATGCATGGCGCCGGGGAAGCGGGAGTGTCGCGGGCGGCTGGTCCGGCTAAATTAGAGGCCGTCTCCGGCCCGCGGCAACTCCGCTCGGGTCTACCCCCCAATCCGAACTCACGTGACCCGACTCCTCCGCGCCGGATCGCTTGTCCTGCTGGCCACCCTGGCCTGCCACTCCCCCGCCCCCGCTCCCGCGGCGCCGGTCGCCGGCGTCAACCCCAACTGGCCGCTGGCCGGCAAGTCCCGCGTGGTGGACGCGCCCCACGCGATGGTGGTCTCCGGCAGCCCGATCGCCAGCGCGGTGGGCCGGGAGATCTTGGAGAAGGGTGGCAATGCGGTGGATGCCGCCGTGGCCGTCGGCTTTGCCCTCGCGGTGGTGCACCCCGAGGCCGGCAACCTCGGCGGCGGCGGGTTCATGGTCATCCGGATGGCGGACGGCTCCGTTTCCGCCCTCGACTACCGGGAAATGGCGCCAGGCGGCGCCAGCCGGGACATGTACCTCGACGCCAACGGTGAGCCGACCGACAAGAGCCTGACCGGCGCGCTGGCGGCGGGTGTCCCCGGCGCCGTCGCCGGCCTGACCGAGGCCCATCGGAAATTGGGCAAGCTGCCGTTCCGTGACGTCATCGCGCCGGCCATCCGCCTGGCCTCCGAAGGTTTCGTGGTGGACAGCTTTCGCAACCGCTCGATCCGGGGCGACAGCAGCCGCCTCGTCCTGTTCGAAGGCTCGCGCAACAGCTTCCTGCCCAACGGCGCGCCTCCTGAGGTCGGCTCGACGCTGCAGCAGCCCGACCTGGCCGGCACCCTGATCCGGATCCAGGACAGCGGCGCCGCCGGCTTCTATCACGGGATGACCGCCGATCTCATCGTCGCCGAGATGCAGCGGGGCGGCGGGCTGATCTCGAAGGCGGACCTGGCGGCGTACCAGGCCATCTGGCGGGAGCCGATCAAGATCAGCTACCGGGACAACACCATCTACTCGATGCCGCCGGCGTCGTCGGGCGGCGTCACCATGGCGGAGATCCTCAACATTCTCGAGGGGTTCGGGCCACTGCCGCCGTTCGGTTCACCGGAACTGCTGCATCTCGAGGCCGAGGCGATGCGGCGGGCCTTTACCGACCGCAACACCATCCTGGGCGATCCCGGCTTCGTGCAGATGCCGCTTGCCAGGCTGACCTCGAAGGAGTACGCCGCGACGCTCAGGGCCCAGATCGACAAGAGCCACGCCTCCAAGACCGCGGCGTTCGATCCCAAGATCCGGGGCGGCAGTTCGACCACGCACTACTCGGTGGTGGACGCCGAGGGGAACGCGGTGAGCTGCACCACGACGCTGAATGACAGTTACGGCAGCGCCGAGACCGTGCAGGGTGCCGGCTTCCTGCTGAACGACGAGATGGACGACTTTGCCACCGCGCCCGGCAAGCCCAACATGTACGGCCTGGTCCAGGGCGAGGCCAACGCCATCCAGCCCGGCAAGCGGATGCTCTCGGCGATGACGCCGAGCCTGGTGCTGGACCCGCAGGGCAAGCTGTACATGGTGGTGGGCACGCCCGGTGGCCCGCGGATCATCACGATGGTGTACCACGTGATCTCGAATGTGCTCGACCATCACATGACCCTGGCCGACGCCGTGGCGGCGCCGCGGATGCACCACCAGGCGCTGCCGGACTCGATCCGGGTGGAGCGGAACGGCTTCCTGCCCGCGACGCTGGATTCGCTCAGGAGCATGGGGCATGGGGTGTCGGTGCAGGGACGGTGGGGGGATGTGGAGGCGATCATTCGCACCGGAAGCGGGTGGGAGGGCGTCACCGATCCGCGATATGGCGGTGGGGGGTCGGGGTATTAGGCGAAAGGCGAAAAGCGAAGGGCGAAAGGCGAGCGGGTGTATTCAGCACCTCATCCCCAACCGAGCCCTGAGCC
Source organism: Gemmatimonadales bacterium (assembly GCA_035279705.1). Taxonomy (GTDB): domain Bacteria; phylum Gemmatimonadota; class Gemmatimonadetes; order Gemmatimonadales; family GWC2-71-9; genus DATEHG01. The sequence goes on along the minus strand of DATEHG010000083.1, from coordinate 776 downwards.
GAAGCCCTGAGCGAAGCGATGGGGACAGCGAGGGGTTGGCGAGGGACCTGGGCGGTCGGTGATCGGAGCATCCGTTGTGTCAGGGGCACACAGAAGTCACATCCTCGTCAGGTGGCAGCGTGTCTGAGCTAGTCGGTGTGTCGGCACTTCGGTGGATTCGGGCAACGTGGTTCGGATGGCTTCTGGGCATCCCGGCTGTTGCGGTGCTTGCCTTGCTGGGAGAATTGCTTGGCCTCGGTGGCGCCCAAGGCTGGGTTGGCGCCGGCATGGGAATCGGGGTCGGTGTGCTACAGGCCCGCGCCCTTCGGCCTGTCGGCGTCGGCATGACACCATGGGTCACTGCAACCGCGCTTGGCCTGGCGGCGCCATTCCTCGCGATCGACCTGATTCGCCTCCTTGGTGGACACGTCCCGTACTATCTGCTGATTTGTGTCGCCGTCGGCGGCTGGACGGTAGGCGCGCTTCAAGCCCGCCTGCTCGCGGGGCCCCGAGGCCGTTGGGTGGTCGCAAGTGCCTTTGGCTGGCTGCTCGCGGCTGTCGCGGCGTGGAGTGCGGATGCGCTGTTTCGCAGCCACCGGGTAGCAGGAGTCATCGGCGCGCTCGAGTACCTCGGTCTTCTCGCGTGTGGCGGCGGGTTGCTTGGCTTCGTGACAGCGCCGACCATCAGGCAGATGCACGGGCCAGCCTAGGCTGCCACCTGACTACGATTTGAAGCTCACGGCGCCGGCCGATATCATGCAGCACCTGCAGCGCCATCGGGGGCGCCCGCAGCTCAA
>DATEHG010000082.1:0-35691 GCA_035279705.1 Gemmatimonadales bacterium | reverse complement strand
CGTGGTCGCGCTCGGATGGAGCGTGCTGTTCTTCGTGCTCGGCACTCTGCTCGCGACCCTCTTCGCGGTGGGTCTCGCCTTCATCTTCGGCCCGGCGGGAAAGCCGCTCTCGATGCTGAACCAGCCTGGCCCGGCGGCCATCCTGGTCCAGGCCTTTGCGGCGCTGGGTGGATTCGGCGTTGCGACCTGGGCTATCGGCATGAAGTGGAACCGCCTTACGCTCGCCGATCTGCGCTGGCAGGTGATCCAGCCGAGAGTCGCGGGTGTCGCTGTTGGCCTGGTGGTGGGCGCGGTTGCGGCGGGCCTGACGCTGGTGCTCGCCTTTGGATTCGGAGGGGCCCGCCTCACGCCGGACAGCGGAACCTTTGCTGACTACCTCCGACAAGTGTTCCTGACGGTGGTGGTACTGGCGCCTGCCGCCCTGAGCGAAGAAGTGGTGTTCCGCGGCGTGCCGCTGGTGTTGCTGGCCCGGCCGCTGGGCCGCCGCAACGCGGTGCTGCTGACCTCTGTCCTGTTCGCGATGGCGCACCTGCTCAATCCCGGCGTCCAGCCGCTGGCGCTGGTCAACATCGGACTGGCCGGTTTGTTCCTCGGCGCCGCGTTCTACCTCCCCGGGGGCATCTGGACGGCTTTCGGACTTCACCTGGCCTGGAACGCGACGCTGGCGTCGACCGACGCTCCGGTGAGCGGGCTGCCCTTCACCATTCCCTGGATCAATTACTCGCCGGGAGGCCCCGACTGGCTGACCGGCGCAGGCTTCGGTCCGGAGGGCGGGGTCGTGGCGACGATCGTCCTGGTGCTGGGCCTCATCTGGGCCGGCAAACGCACTGCGAGGGAGGGGACGTGAAAAAGGTTGTCGTGGTCGGGGCGGGCACCATGGGAAACGGGATCGCGCAGGTCTTCGCCATGCACGGCACCACGGTGCGGATGGTGGACCACTCGGCGCAGGCCCTGGAGGGTGGCCTGGCGGCGATCAAGAGCAGCCTCGGGCGCCTGGTGAAGAAGGGCGCGCTCACCGCCGACCGGGTAACGGAGGTGCTGGGGCGGGTGGAGCCGGCCAGCACCCTCGACGGGATGGGCACACCCGAACTGCTGATCGAAGCGGTCAGTGAGCGGCGCGAACTCAAGTACAGCCTGTTCGAGCAGTTCGACGCGGCCTGCCCGCCCGGGACGATTCTCGCCAGCAACACCAGCTCGATTTCTATCACCGAAATCGCGGCCCGGACAAAGCGGCCGGACAAGGTTATCGGCATGCACTTCATGAATCCCGTGCCGGTCATGAAGCTGGTCGAGATCATCCGGGGCCAGGCCACCAGCGATGCCACCGCGGCCGCGGTGGTCGAGGCCTCCAGCGCCCTGGACAAGACGCCGGTGCTGGTGAACGACTATCCCGGGTTTGTCTCCAACCGGCTGCTGATGCCGATGATCAATGAGGCGATCTTCTGCGTGATGGAAGGCGTCGCGACGCCCGAAGCGATCGATACGGTGATGAAGCTCGGCATGGCGCACCCGATGGGCCCGCTCGCCCTGGCCGACCTCATCGGACTCGACACCTGCCTTTCCATCATGCAGGTGCTGCAGCAGGGGCTGGGCGACGACAAATACCGGCCCTGCCCGCTGCTCCGCCGCATGGTGGCGGCCGGGACGCTGGGGAAGAAGACGGGGAAGGGCTTTTACAGCTATTAATGTGGGGATGGGGCGATGGGGGGATGGATGAACTCGCTTCCATCCCCCCATCCCAACATCCCGCCATCTGACCATTCAACCATTTGGGGAGTCTTCATCCGCATGGATCTCTTCCAGACCATCGCCACCCTGGGGCACGAGCAGATCGTCTACGGCTACGACGAGTCCTGCGGCTACCGCGGCATCGTGGCCATTCACGACACCCGCCTGGGGCCGGCGCTGGGCGGCACCCGGTTCTGGCAGTACGGCAGCACCGAGGAGGCCACGATTGATGCCCTGCGCCTGGCGCGGGGGATGACGTACAAGTCGGCGGTGGCCGGTCTCAACCTCGGCGGCGGCAAGTCGGTGATCATCGGGGACAACAAGCGGACCGATCGCGAGGCGCTGTTCCGCGCCCACGGCCGCCTGATCGAAACCCTGGGGGGCCGCTACATCACTGCCGAAGACGTGGGCACCTCGCCGGTGGACATGGAGTACGTGCGCATGGAAACGACCCATGTGGCCGGGCTGCACGGCCGCTCCGGCGATCCCTCGCCGGTGACGGCGTACGGCGTCTACGTGGGCATGAAGGCCACGGCCAGGGTGCGCTGGGGATCCGACAGTCTGAGCGGCAAGACCATCCTGGTGCAGGGCTGCGGCAACGTGGCGCGCAATCTCTGCGAGCACCTGCACGCCGAAGGGGCCAAGCTCGTGGTAACCGATATCGACGCCGGCAAGGTCAAGCGGGTGGTCGAGGCGACGGGCGCCACCGCGGTCGCTCCCGACGCGATCTACGATCAGAAGGGCGACATCTACTCTCCCAACGCGCTGGGCGCCACGATCAACGACGATACCCTCAAGCGGCTCAAGGTCGAGGTCATCGCGGGGGGGGCCAACAACCAGCTGGCCGAGGCGCGCCACGGCGACGCCCTGGAAAAGCAAGGGCTGACCTACGCCCCCGACTACGTGATCAACGGCGGCGGGGTCATCAACGTCTACGGTGAGCTGCTGCAGTGGGACACCGACCGCGCCAAGCGGAAGGCGGCCCAGATCTACGACACGCTGCTCACCATTTACGCCATCGCCAAGCAGCAGGGCATCCCGAGCTACCAGGCGGCCGACCACATGGCCGAGCAGCGGATCGGGGCGGTGGCGGGGCTGCGGAAGCTCTAGGCCGCCCCCCTTTCCCGCGATCCCGACTTTGCATACTTATTCATCCCGGAATCATGGCCGCCATGTCTGAACGGATTCCCATCGGTGCCGATCACGCCGGCTTTGCCCTCAAGGAAAAGCTGGTGGCCGAGCTCAAGCGCCTGGGGTATGAGCCCCTGGACCTGGGCACCCACTCGGCCGACTCCACCGATTACCCGGACTTTGCTCATCCGGTGGCGGGGCAGGTCGAGCATGGCCAGGCGCAGCGAGGCGTGCTGCTTTGCGGCACCGGGCAGGGCATGGCGTACGCGGCCAACCGGCATCATGGCGTGCGGGCGGCGCTGGCCTGGAATCCCGAGATCGCCCGGCTGGCCCGGCAGCACAACGACGCCAACGTGCTGGTGCTGCCCGCGCGGTTCGTGACCGAAAACGAAGGCGTGGAGATTCTCCGTGCCTGGCTCGACACCCCGTTCGAAGGCGGGCGTCACACCCGCCGGATCCAGAAGATCGAGGACCTTCATGACGCTTGACCACAATGCCCCGCTGCGCCAGGCTGACCCGCTGGTCGCCCGGCTGATCGATGAGGAGCTCTTTCGCCAGCAGCACGGCCTCGAGCTCATCGCCAGCGAGAATTTCGCCAGCCGGGCCGTGATCGACGCGATGGGCACCCCCCTCACCAACAAGTACGCCGAGGGATACCCGGGCAAGCGCTACTACGGGGGCTGCGAGGTGGTGGACAAGGTCGAGCAGCTGGCCATCGACCGGGCCAGGCAGCTGTTCGGCTCCGAGCACGCCAACGTGCAGCCGCACTCGGGGGCGCAGGCCAACTTCGCCGCGTTCATGGCGCTGATCCTGCCCGGGGAGCCGCTGCTGGGGATGTCGCTGCCGCACGGCGGACACCTGTCGCATGGCGCCGCGGTCAATCACAGCGGCACCGTCTGGAAGGCCACGCACTACGGGGTGGATCCGGCCACGGGCCGGATCGACTACAACCAGCTGCGGGAACAGGTCAAGCGGGAACGTCCCCGGCTGCTCATTGCCGGCGGCAGCGCCTACGCGCGGATCATCGACTTCGCCGCCTTCCGTTCGATCGCAGATGAGGTGGGCGCGTTCCTGCTGGTGGACATGGCCCATTTCGCAGGGCTGGTGGCCGCAGGCCTCTATCCCTCGCCTGTCCCGCACGCCCACATGGTGACCAGTACCTCACACAAGACCCTGCGCGGCCCCCGGGCGGGCTTCATCCTCTGCGGTACCGAGCGCGCCAAGGCGGTGGACAAGTCGGTCTTTCCCGGCACCCAGGGCGGACCGCTCGAGCACGTCATCGCCGCGAAGGCCGTGGCATTCGGCGAGGCGCTCACCCCCGACTTCAAGCGCTATGGGGAGCGGGTCATCGCCAACGCGAAGACGCTGGCCGATTCGCTGATCGGGCACGGGTTCAACATCGTGTCCGGCGGGACGGACACTCACCTGATGCTGGTGGACCTGCGACCCAAGAATCTCACCGGCAAGGCCGCCGAGGCGCTGCTGGGCAAGGCGGGGATCACGGTCAACAAGAACACCATTCCCGATGACCCCCAGTCGCCGTTCGTGACCAGCGGCATCCGCCTGGGCACGCCCGCGCTCACCACGCGCGGCATGGGCACGGCCGAGATGAAGCGCATTGCCGAGCTGATCAATCGGGTTCTCACCAGGGGGGACGAAGACACGGCGGCGCAGGTCAAGCGCGAAGTCGAGTCACTGACCGCCCGATTCCCGCTCTATCAGCGCGCCAAAGCTTGACCGTCCGCCGGGGGCCTCCTAGCTTCGCATATGCCCTCGACGCAACTGTGCTTCGCCGGATGAACGAGCTCCATTTCTCGGACTCGGTCCTGGCCCGCCTTCGTGGCTCCGATGAGGAGTACCACGAGCGGGCCTATCTCTTCGTACTCGCCACCATCGAATTCCTGCAGTCGCGCCTCGAGGTCCGCCGTCATGTGACGGGACAGGAACTGGCCTGGGCGTGCCGGGATTTCGCCGTGGAGCGCTTCGGCCTCCTGGCCCGCCCGGTGCTCGAGCACTGGGGAGTGCGGCGCACCGAGGATATCGGCCGGATCGTCTACTCGCTGGTGCAGGCGGGGCTGCTCGCTGCGCTGCCCACCGATCGCGAAGAGGAGTTCGCCGCCGTGTACGCATTCGAGGATGCCTTCAGCGAGGACTATGACTGGGGAGGCGTCGGCAAGGTTTGAACCGGGGAGGAGGGGGCAATGGAGGCAAAGGAATGGCCGGCCTGCCGCAAATGCGGCCAGGGCATACTGATCCCGCTGTCGGATTACGGGCGCGAGGGGGCGCCGATCACCTACAAGGCCTGGGTCTGCAACAACCCTGATTGCGGCTTCAATCTCCGCATCGATAACGGCGAGATCTCCATCGGGCGGACGATCGGGCCGAGCTTCAAGTAGGTGAACGGGGAACGGGGAACGGGGTGACCGTTTCCTGTTCCCCGTTCCCTGTTCCCCATGATTATTCCAGTCCTCACCCCTGAGCAATCCGCCGAGTGGGACCGGCAGGCTTCGGCTGCCGGTATCGATCTCGGCCGCCTCATGGACGCCGCGGGCCGTGCGGTGGCCGCCGTGCTGGTCGAGCGCTGGCCTGAGCGGACGGGGCAGGGGGTGCTCGTGGCGGTGGGGACCGGCAACAACGGTGGCGACGGCTGGGTCGTCGCCCGCGTGCTGCATCGCCTCGGGGCACCGGTCTGGGTGACCGGCGTCTCCGGCGAGCAGAGCCCGCTCTGCCGCGAAATGGCGGAACGCGCCCGCCGCGAAGGGGTGCGGGAAGTCTCCCCGGACGGACCGTGGCCCGGCGTCGCGCTCCTGGTCGACGCCCTGCTCGGGACGGGTGCGCGCGGCGCGCCGCGGCCACCGATGCAGGCGCTGATCGACCGGCTCAACGAGTTGGCCCTCCCCGCTCTCGCGGTCGACGGGCCAAGCGGTGTCGACCTGCTCAATGGTCACTCGCACGGACAACCGGTGAACAGCGAGATCACGGTGACCTTCGGAGGGGTGCGGCGCGGCCATCTCATGGCCCGCGACGAGGTGGGCGATATCAGCGTGGTCGATATCGGCCACCCCCCGGTCACCGGCTGGCCGCAGCTCGTGACCGACGATGTGGCCGCCGCGCAGGTGGGGCGGTTCGCCGCGCGGGCTCACAAGGGCGAGCGGGGGCGGGTCGTCGTCGTCGGTGGAGACAGCGCCATGAGCGGCGCCCTGCGCCTGGCGGCACGCGCCGCATTCGGGGCCGGTGCCGGGCTGGTGCATGCCGTGGCGCCCGCCGCGACGATCGAGGCGCTGCGTGGCGCCGAGCCCGACCTGCAGACTCTGGAACATCCGCTCGAAGGAGAGCTGGCCCCGCCGCTGAAGGAGCTGATTGCGCGGGCCGATGCACTGGTCGTCGGACCTGGCCTCGGCCGCCATCCGGCCCGGAAGGAATTCGTGACGCGCCTGCTCGGCCACGCGAAGGCCGCGGTCGTCGATGCCGACGCACTCACCCTCTTTGCCGGCGATCCTGCGGCGCTGGCCGCGGCGGCGCGGGGCGCGCCCCTGATTCTCACTCCGCATGCGGGCGAATTCCGCAGCCTTTTTCCCGGCCATGCGGGTGCGCTGGAATCCGACCCGTGGGCCGCGGCCGCGGGCGCGAGCAGCGAGGTGAATGCCAGCCTGCTGCTCAAGGGAGTGCCCAGTGTGGTCGCCACCGCCGGAACGGTCCCGTGGACCATCGCGGCGGGCAATCCGGGACTGGCGACCGGCGGGAGCGGGGATCTGCTGAGCGGATTCACCGGCACCCTGCTGGCCCAGGGACTCGAGGCCACCATCGCCGCCGCCGTCGCGGCCCACATCCTCGGCCGGGCGGCCGAGATCGGTGCCAGGCGGCATACCGCTCGAGGGCTGCGGCCCATGGATGTCCTCGCGGCACTGCCCGATCTCTGGCGCGCGTTCGAGATTCGGCGTGCTGCAAGGCCATCGCCCCGGCCTCCCCGGCTCCTCGAACTGCTGCGTCCGGCGGGGTGACCGGTGCGATTTCATTCCGTGGGAATGCTCGCGGGAGCCGTCGCACTGCTTGTGGCAGTCCCCGCTCGCGCCCAGCGGACCGACTGGCCCCTTGCCGACCGGACGGTGATCGGCGACGGATCGGTCGTGCTCGCCGTGGCCGCGGCCATCGACCGGGTCATGGTGTGCACCCCCACCGGTGTGCTGCTGCTCGATCCCATTTCACGCCACTGGACCGGCCCGTTTCTCCCGCCTGACGCAGGCCAGCTCGCTTCGGCGCGGGCGGGGCTGCTCGACCCACTGGATCAGTCCTTGTGGGTGCAACTCGGCGGCGGGTGGCTCCACTTCGAACCGACGATTGAACTCTGGGAGTCCGGTGTGGCGCCCGGACCGGTCAGCCAGATCGCGTTCGATGGTGACAACTCTTCCGCCGGCCTCTTTCTCCTGGTCGGGGCTTCCTGGTACCTGGTGCCGCGCGGCTCAGGGTTTCCGGTCCCGTCCTCCGCACCGAAGCATCCAATCCGGCCGCTCTCGATTCCGGAACTGATGAGCCAGGCCACCGGTCTTGCGGGGATGACGGGAGGTGTGCTGACAGATCCCCGGGGGCGACTGGCCCGGTTTACCAGCGCAGCCACCGACCCGGCGGGGCGCGGATGGTGGGTCGGCACGGCCGGAGTGGGACTCGTCTTCGTGCCGTTCGGACAGGTGGTTCCCGAGCAGGTGCCATTCGGGCTGCCGTCCGCGGCGGCCGCTGCTGTCTATGCCGCGCCGGGCGAGGTGTGGATCGCCACTGATCAGTCGACTGGAGCCAACCCGGCGCTAGCGCGGGTCTCGACCGATCTGACCGCGGTGCACTGGAACGAAGGCCCGATGGCGACGGGTCTGCCATTCCGCTACGTGACTCGCCTGACCGGTGCCGACCGCTACCTGTGGCTCGGCACCGATGCCGGATTGCTCCGGATCGGTGGGGACGGCCGAAGTGTCGAACGATTCGATGAATCGCGCGGGTTGCCCGACGGCAGAGTGCTGAGCGTACTGGCCCGCCGCGGCCGGGTGCTCGCCGGGACGATGCATGGGCTGGTTTCCGTCGACGATACCGGCAAGGTCACCCGGCTTGCGCCGACGTTTGCCGACCGGATCGACGGAATCGAGATGCTGGGGGACACCATTCTCGTGGGGACGGAGCAGGGCCCGCTGGTATTCAATCCCGCCAGCGGCGAGTTCGAGTGGCCCAATGGGATGGACCGGGCGCCGGCGTACCGCTCCCCGGTGCTGGCGATGGGGAGGCTTGCCGACACCCTCGTGGCGCTCACGACCGAGCGGCTGGAGTGGCGGGACCCGGCCAGCGGCCATTGGAGTCTCGGCCCGCTGCTCGGCGCATCGCTCGGCCGGCTCCGGACAATGATTCCCTGGCTCGACGGTGTGTTCGTCGCCGGCGATCATGCCGTGGCGTTCGTCCGCCTGCTCGAATTGCCTGCACGACCCCTGACCGTTCCCATCGAACTTCCGGCGGCGCCCAGAGACCTCGCCGTGGACGACACCTACCTCTGGGTGGCGACCAATCAGGGCGTTGTTCGCTGGCGCCTCGACGCCATAGCGCCATGACCGAGCTCGGCCCAGGGAAGGAGTTCGACACCATTCGCCGGATCGCGGCGGCACTGGGCGCGGCGGCGACAGAACTGGGTGACGACTGCGCCTTCCTGAGCGTGGGTGGCGAGCAGCTTGCGCTCAGCACCGACAGCTGCGTGGAGCGGGTCCATTTCCGCCGGGAGTGGCTGACACTGCAAGAGGTCGGCTGGCGGGCCACGGCGGCAGCGCTTTCCGATCTCGCGGCCGTGGGTGCAGGAGCGCCGCGGGTGCTGGCGGCCTTGACGGTGCCCGATCGGAGCGAAGCCGAGCCGCTGATGGCGGGAGCTGGTGCGGCGGCGGTGTCGGTTGGTGGTGTAGTGATCGGGGGCAACGTGACCCACGGCCGGGAGCTGAGCCTCACGATCACGGTGGTGGGGACGGTCAAGCAGCCGGTGCGCCGTTCGGGAGCCCGGCCCGGCGATGGTCTCTGGGTCACTGGTCTGCTGGGATTGCCTCGTGCCGCCCTGCAAACCTGGCTCCACGGGGGAATTCCCGCCGAGCCCGCCCGCCGAAAGTTCTCCCATCCGGAGCCGCGGATCGCAGCCGGGCAGTGGCTGGCCGCGCAGGGAGCCTCGGCCATGCTCGACCTGAGCGATGGACTGGCGGGAGATGCGGGCCACATCGCCGCCGCATCCCGTTGTCGCCTCGAGATCGATCTGGGTCACCTGCCGATTGCCCCGGAAGTTCGCGCCGCCGCGGCGGCCAGCGGGCAGGCTGCCGAGCCGTTCGCGGCGGCCGGTGGTGAAGACTATGAGCTGCTGGTGACGCTGCCGGCCGCCTTCAACTCCGCCGAGGAGTGTCTCCGCAAGACCGGAGTACCGCTCACGCGGATCGGGTCGTGCCTGGCGTCAGGTCCAGCCGCGCCGCCGGGGGTGATCCTCCTGACCCACGGTCAGCCGGTGGAGCTCAGGGGCTTTGACCACTTCGCATGATCGATGCGCTTCGCTTCATCGTCAGCTGCGTGGGGCTCACCACCTGGTACGCCATCGAGGTGATCTGGGCCGGCTTCCGCGGCGTCCCCAACGAGCCCGGTGGCGTGTACGATCGTGTGCCGCACGACTGGGCCCGCGATCTCATGGAGGTCAACGGGGTGACGATGGAGGTCGAGGGCCTCGACCGGATTCCGCCGGGAGTGCCCTGTGTCTTCGCGGCCAATCACCTCTCGCTGGTGGACATCTGGCTGCTGCTCGTGGCGCTGCCCGGCCGGCTCCGCTTCATGGCCAAGCGGGAGTTGAGCTACTACCCGTTCCTCGGCCGGGCCCTCAGGGCGGCGGGACACATCTTCATCGACCGCGGCAACCGGGACCGGGCGCTGGAGGCCTACGGCGAGGCTGCCCTGGTCATGCGCGGCGGAATGTCGGCGATCGTCTTCGTGGAAGGGACGAGGAGTCGGGACGGCCAGCTCCGGGAATTCAAGAAGGGGGCATTCGTCCTGGCCATCGCGGCAGGAGTGCCCGTGGTGCCGGTGCGCATCGATGGCACTTTCGAAATGCTGGCCCGCAACTCACTGGCGTTCCGCCCCGGGCCGACGCGCGTCCGGATCGGGACGCCGCTCTCCACCGATGGGCTGAGGTACGAGGACCGGGACGCGCTCGTGGCGCGGTGCCGGGAAGCCATACTGCGATTGAAGGATTGAGGGATGGGGGGATGGGGTGATGTGAGGAAAGAGATTCCATCCCCCCATCCCCCCATCCGACATCTCCTCATACTCGGAACCGCAATTTCCCTCCGTCCCGTCTCCCCGTTACGTTTCCCGCTCGCCTGGTTGCCCCGTTTTCACCCCAGTCCTGGATTCCATGAGCACGATCATCGAAGTGCGCGGCCGTGAGATTCTCGATAGCCGAGGCAACCCGACCGTTGAGGCCGAGGTCATCCTGTCCAGCGGAACGCTGGGTCGCGCGGCCGTACCGAGTGGTGCCTCCACCGGCGAACACGAGGCCGTCGAGCTCCGCGACGGGGACAGCGGGCGCTATCTGGGGAAGGGCGTCCAGAAGGCGGTGCAGAACGTCAACGAGATCATCGGTCCACGCCTCGAAGGGATGCCTGCCGAGGAGCAGGTGGTGGTGGACGAAGCGCTGATCGACCTCGATGGCACGCCCAACAAGTCGAACCTCGGCGCCAACGCGATGCTGGCCGTGTCGCTGGCCACCGCCCGCGCGGCGGCGCAGGACTGCGGCCTGCCGCTGTATCGCTACCTGGGCGGCCCGATGGCCCGCGTGCTTCCGGTGCCGATGATGAACATCCTGAACGGCGGTGCCCACGCCTCGAACAACGTGGATGCGCAGGAGTTCATGGTGGTGCCGATCGGGGCCGATGAGTTCGGGGACGGGCTCCGGATGGGGGTGGAAATCTTTCACGCCCTCAAGAAGGTCCTCACCAAGATGAAGCTCTCCACCGCGGTGGGAGACGAGGGCGGCTTTGCCCCGATGCTGCCCTCCAACGAGGCTGCGCTCGATGTCGTGATGGAGGCCATCCGCCAGGCGGGATACGAGCCGGGCCGGGACATTGCCATCGCGCTCGACGTGGCGGCCAGCGAGCTGTACCAGGACGGGGAGTACGTCTTCAAGAAGGGCGACGGCAGCCGCCGTTCCGCCAAGGCCATGGTGGATCTGTACGCCGGCTGGGTAGACCGCTATCCGATCGTGTCGATCGAGGACGGCCTGGCCGAGGATGACTGGGACGGCTGGAAACTGATGACCGAACAGCTGGGCCAGCGGGTGCAGCTCGTGGGAGACGACATTTTCGTCACCAACGTCGATCGCCTCTCTCGCGGGATCGAACAGGCCGTCGGCAACGCGATCCTGGTGAAGGTCAACCAGATCGGCACCCTGACCGAGACGCTGGAGTGCATCGACCTGGCCAAGGGCACGGGTTACGGGGTGATCATCTCGCACCGCTCCGGTGAAACCGAGGACACCTTCATCGCCGATCTTGCCGTGGCCAGCGGGGCGGGGCAGATCAAAACCGGCAGCGCCAGCCGCACCGACCGGGTGGCCAAGTACAACCAGCTGCTCCGGATCGCCGAGGCGCTGGGTGATATTGCCCACTATCCGGGGCGGGATCTCTATTCACTGTGACGCGGGCGCGCTGGGCCGCTCTGGTGGTCGTGGGGATGGCGCTGATCTTCGCGGTCGAGGCCGGAGAGTACAGCACGTGGAACTGGTGGCAGGTCCGCCGGCAGGAGCGTGAGGAGCGGGCCGCCGTGGCCGCCCTCTCGAAGACGGTGGACTCCCTCACTCAGGTCCTGCACCTGGTCGAGACTGATCCCGCGACGCAGGAACGCATCGCCCGCGAGCAGTTCGGCATGATCCGGAAGGGGGAGTTTCTGTACCGGATCGTGCCGGCGGGGCCGGATAGTGAGAGGTGAGACGTAAGAGGTGAGAGGTGAAAGGGGGCACATCCCCGATTGGATTTCGCCCCCCCGCTGGGTTAGAATTGTCGCCCGTTGTACGGCAGGGTAGCTCAGGTGGTTAGAGCACGGCACTCATAATGCCGGGGTCGTGGGTTCGAGTCCCACCCCTGCTATGTTCGCAGGACGTGCGAACCGAAAGCCGGACTCGGCGTTCGGTTTCGAGTCCCACCCCTCCCGAGCGCTGGCGCGAGGGATCAGCCCCCAACAGGGGGCTTTTTCTTTGGGCCTCGGCCTGCGGCTCGACTCCCACCGCTGCGTCACTTTGACTTCGCTTCGAGTGTGCGCCTGGCAGGCAGGTGCCAATGAACGACCGGTCGCACCGCCGGCCGGGCCACAAGCTCCCTGAATGCCCCCAGCGTGGTGGCGGCGGTATCCTCCCATCGAAAGCGCGCCGCGCGGCTCAGCCCTCGGGTCGCGAGCCCGGTCCGCAGCCCCGCGTCGGCCAGGACCCGCCACATCTGCCGTGCCATTTCGCCCACGTCGGTCGGCGAGAAATAGAGTGCCGCATCCCCGCCAACCTCAACCAGTGCGGGGGCCGAGGAGGCGACGACCGGTGTCCCGCTCGCCATGGCTTCGAGTATCGGGAGCCCGAATCCCTCGTACACCGACGGATAGATCAGCGCTTCCGCCGCCCGGTACAACGCCTGGAGGCCGGCGTCATCTGCCGAGGCGACGTAGTGAATAACGCCGCTGCAATTGGAACCGGCGATCAGTCCCGCCAGCGCTGTCGGCGGAGCCGGCGCCGGGCCGGCGAGAACCAGGTGGCACTCGGTGGAGTGATGCCCCCGGAGCAACTCAAAGGCGCGGATCAGCCGGCCGAGGTTCTTGCGCTCCTCATGCCCTCCTACGTACAGCAGGAACGGTCCCGGAACTCCGTACCTGCGGGCCACGAGGCTCGCGGCGCCGCGATCGCCGGTGCAGAAACGCCCGGTTCCCAGCAGGGCCACGCGGATCCGGTCGGGGCGGGCCCCGGTGACCCTGATGATCTCCCGCCGGGAGAATTCCGAATCCGTCAGCACGAGGTCGGCCCGCCGGCCGGACCGGCGCAACCGGTACCGCCGCTTGAATCGGGGGATGAGCGCTCGGGGCAACTGATCGGGAAAACAGAGTGGCGTCACGTCGTGCAGGGTGACGGCAATCGGGCCCCGGGACGGCCAGTGACGGGTGTAGCTCCAGGGGCACCAGAACAGGTCGTAGTCGGCTCGGGGGATCCGCGACACCGGCTCGACCACCATCTCCGATCCTGCGAGCTCGAGGAGCGCCACTTCGGCCCTGGTGGCGGACAGGGTTTCCTGCTTGACGAAGAAAGTGAACCGGAGCGTCGGGTCGAGCAGCGCCATGCTCTGAATCAGCCGGCGGGCGTAGCGGCCGATCCCGCGACGGTCCTGCACCAGACTGGTGGCTTCGACCGCGATCCGCATTGACACCGGCGCTGGGCCAATCTGGAGGAGGAAATGCCGACCTTCCTCTCTATTTCACCGGATTGGCCCGCATTGTTGAACCCGCACTGTATGTCGACGGCCTCCGGTCCACCCGCCCGTGCCTGTAACGTTTTGATCCGGGTTGTATTACTGCCGGTCCATGACGAGTACGGCGAACGATCCCGGCACCATCGGCGGCCGTCCCGGGCGCCCGCCGGGCGTGGCGGGGGCCGGCGCCTCGCCAAACTCTGCCGCCGAGAGGTAGATCCGGTGCGTCGAGGGGTCGAGCGCCATCGTCCGGGAGCCGCGCTGGGTCGCGGCATTGCCGAGCACGGTGTACTTGTCCGGCCCGTCCTGGCGGACCACGGTCAGAGTCCCGTTCCCTCCGTTGGAGGCGAAAACCAGATGGGTGACGGAATCGTACGCCGCGGCGTCCACCCCGGGGCCGATCGGGAGTGAGGCGAGCACCGCACCCTTGGCCGGATCAGACACCACCATTACCTCGTTGTCGCACACCGACATCAGCCGCACGTCGGCCCGGTCCAGCGCCAGGCCCGAAGGCTCGGCGCATCCGGTGAGCCAGTACCGGCGGACTTCCTTCATCGCCCTGGTGTCGAGCACCACGATCTGGCCGGTGTCCGATTCGATATTCACGTAGATGAGTCCCTTGCCGTCGGCAACCGCAAACTCCGGCTTGCCCGGAAGCGGGATGGTGCCCTGGACCTGGCCGGTCGCGGCGTCGATGGCGGTCGCGTTGCTGGAGCGGCCGTTGAAGGTGAACACCCGTTTCGAGACCGGATCGTACGTGATGGCGTCGGGATTGGCGCCCGTGGTGGTGACGGTGCCAATCGTCTTGAGCGTGGCCAGGTCGAAGATGGTGACAGTCGTGTCCCGCCCGTTACTGGTGAACCCGCGCTTGAATTCGGTCGCCACGGCAATGCCGTGGATGCCGTTGGCGGGGCTCACCTCGCCGATGATGGAATCGTTGCGGAGGTCGATCACCACGGCCCTGGTGCCATGCGAGACGTACAGGCGCCGGGCCGCGGCGTCGACCAGGGCGTAGTCCCATCCGCCATCACCGCCGACGGTGATCTTCTTCGCGAGGTGATAGCCGCCGGCATCCTGTGCCGCGACCGGACGGAATCCGGCGATGCCGGAAAGGATCAGGGCCGTATACAGCGTGCGCCGCAACATCGGGACCTCGGGGAGAGAAGTGGAGAAACACGGCGGAACGATCACGCATCCCGCCGGGAAGTCAGGGCGCCGGCGGCATCGAGTGCCACCGGGAGGAGGAACAGGGTCACCAGCGTGGACACCGAAAGCCCGCCGATCACGACGATGGCCAGAGGCCGCTGGAGCTCGGCCCCGGGGCCGATGCCGAGCGCGAGCGGCAGCAGGCCCGCAAGGGTGCAGAGCGTGGTCATCAGGATCGGCCGCAGCCGCAGGCGTCCGGCCACTCGCAGTGCGGCCCGGGGCTCGAGCCCTTCGGCCAGCCGGGCGCGGGCGGCATCGAGCAGAATGATCCCGTTCTTCACGACCAGCCCGATCAGCAGGATCAGGCCCATGAAGCTCGACACGTTGAACGGGATGTCGGTCACCAGCAGCGCCAGGATCCCTCCCGAGAGTCCCAGGATGGCGGCGCCGATGATGAGCAGCGGCCCCCGGATGTCGCCGAACTGCAGCACCATCACCAGCAGCACCGCACCGGCGGCAAGGAGGAAGACGAGCAGGAGCTGCTGGAACGCCTCCTGTTGCCCCGCAAACTGGCCGCCGAGTTCGAGCGCGGCGCCGGCGGGAAGGGGAATGGAGGCCACCCTGCGGCGGATGCCCGCCATGACGGAGCCCAGGTTGGACCGGGTGAGGTCGACGGCGCCGGTGACCCGGACAACCGGCCGGAGATTTTCTCTCGTGAGCTCGGCCGCCCCGGCGGTATCGAGGACGGTGCCCAGCTCGCCGAGTGATGCCCACCCGCCCGGGCCCACGATCGGCAGGGTCGCCGCAATGGACGGCGCGAACCGCTCGCTGTCGGCCAGCCGCACCCGGATCGGCACCAGCCGGTCCCGTTCGCGAATCGCCCCCGCGTCCGCACCGAACAGTGCGCCGCGCACCTGGTCCGAGGCCTGATCGAAGGTGAGTCCCAGCCGGCTCACCCGCACGGGATCGAGCTGAACTCTGAATTCCGGCACCTCGCCCTGGTTACCGTCGAACAGATCCACCAGCCCCGGCACCGAATCCACCGCCTCGGCCAGCCGTGCCGCCGTTCGTTGCGCCGTCGCCAGATCCGCGTGGTACACCTTGAGCTCCACCGGCTCGGCGAGACCCGCCAGGTCGCCGATCAGGTCCTGCAGGATCTGCACGAATTCGATCCGGAGGCCGGGTAGCTCCGTTTCCACCCGGGTCCGCACCCGCGCCATGATCGCGTACACCGACGCCCGGCCACTGCTCCTCGGCTTGAGCCGAACGGTCATGTCGCCACGATTGGGGGAGGTGGCAAAGAACCCCAGCTCGGAGCCGGTGCGCCGGGTGAAGGCCTGGATGTCGGGATCGGCTCGAAGGATTGCCTCGAGCTCGTGCAGTTGCCGGTCGGATTCCGGCAGCGAGGTGCCTGTCGGGGTCCAGTAGTCGAGGATGAATCCGCCCTCGTCCATCTCGGGAAGAAAGCCGGTGCCGACGCGGAGGCCGGCGCCGACGATGATTGCGACCAGTCCGAGGCCGGCCGCCAGCGCGAGGCCCCGGCGCGTGAGCAGCCGGTCCAGCAGCCACTCGTGGCGAGAGTGCAGCCGGCGGACCCATCGCTGGCCGAGCGGCTCCTTCCCGCTGGCGGGCGCGGCGAGACGCAGCTGACCGGCCAGTGCCGGGATCAGGGTCAGGGCCAGGACGAGCGAGAGCAGGACGGCGCACGCCAGTGCGAGCGAAAAGGAGCGGAAGAACTGGCCCACCACGCCCTCGAGGAGCCCGAGGGGGGCAAAGACAACGATGGTGGTCAGGGTCGAGCCGACAACCGGGGCCAGGATCTCGTCGGTGGCCTCCTGGATGGATTGATGGCCGGCCTCCGATCGCCCGAGCTCGAGGCGGCGCTCGATGTTCTCCACGACGACGACCGCGTCATCGATGATGAGCCCGATGGCGACCGCCAGTCCGCCCAGCGACATCAGGTTGATCGAATCATGCAGCAGGGCCAGTCCCGCAAGCGCGCCGGCCAGGGCCAGAGGAACGATGAGGCCCGCCGTGAGGGCGGGCCGCAGGCTGCCCAGGAAGAAGACCAGTACCAGGATCGCGAGGGCTCCGCCGATCAGCATCGCATCCCGCACGCTGCCGATGGATTCACGCACCAGGGCGCCCTGGTTGTAGACGGATTCGAGATGAACGCCGGAGGGGAGCTCCCGCTGCAGCGCCGCGATTTCGGCTTCCACCCCGCGCTCGACGACCAGCGTGTTGCCCAGCGGCTGGCGGGACACGTTGATCAGCGCCGCCTCCTGGCCGTTGCCGGAAGCGAGTTGGAACCGGTCCGCGGTTCCGTAGGACACCTGGCCCACATCGCCCACCCGGATCGCCACACTGCCGGCCCGGCGCACCACCATCCCGGCCACGTCGGCCGGAGTCGTAGCCAGGCCCGAGATCATCACCGTGTACTGCCGGTAGTTCTGATCCACCCGCCCGGCGGCGACCGCGTTGTTCGTGCTGCGGATCGCGTCGGCGATCTCGGGTACGCTGATGCCGCGGGAGGCGAGCTGGGAGCCCGGGACGCTCACCGCGATCTCGCGTACCAGGCCGCCTTCCACCTCGACAACGCCGACGTCCGGCAGCCGCGCCAGCCGGGGCCGGATGGTGTACTGGGCCAGGTCCCGCAGAAGCGCCGGATCGCCGCCGGTGAGTTCGTACTGCATCATCGGAAAAACGGACGGGGTCAGGCGTTCGACCGTGACGTCCAGGCCGGAGGGGAGCGCGGGCCGCTCGGTCTCGACCCGGTTCTGCACCTGCTGCAGCGCGAACCGCATGTCCGCCCCGGGACGGAAGTCGAGGCTGATCTCCGCCGCGCCCCGCACCGAGCGGCTGCGGATCCGGTTCAGGTCCGGAATCGAGCTCATGGCCTCCTCGAGCGGGCGCGTCACGGCCACGACGATATCCTGCGCCTCGAGACCACCACCCTGGGCCAGGACCACGATCCTGGTGAACTCCACCTCGGGGTACGCCCCGGCCGGGAGCGTCCGCATGGCAACGAAACCGCCGATCGCCAGCATGACGGTGCCGAGGTAGACTGCCTGCTTGTGCCGCAGGACCAGGCCGGTGAGGCTCACTTGTCCTCGATGGCCTTGCTCACCACGACATGCATCCCGTCGACCAGCCCCCAGGCGCCGGTCGTGACCACGAGGTTCCCGGCCTCGAGGTCGCCGCGAACCGCGGTCCACCCGGCGTGACGGGCGAGGACGACCAGGCTCCTGCGGTGAGCGACCGAATCGGCCCCGACCACGAACGTCGCCTCCGAGTCGCCGACGACCACGATGGCCGAATCGGGAATGAGGATCGCGTTGCGCAGGATGCCGACCCGCACCTGCGCCCGGGCGCCGATTCCCGCCGGCAGGGCCCCGGGGTTTCGCAGCCTGACGATCACCGTGCCGCTGTGGGAGGCGGAGTCGAGCGCGGGGGCCACGGCATGAACGACGCCGGCGAACTGCGCCGCCTGGCCTTCCACCGAGATGAGGGCGGTCTGGCCCGGGTGGATCCGCGGCAGCGCGGAGGCCGGTACGGCGCCGGTCAGGTCAAGGCTCGAGCGATCGACGACCTCGACGAGGAGTGCTCCCGCCTCCACCCGTTCACCGACCTGGGCCGCGACCCGCTGGACGTGGCCCTTGATCGGCGAATGGATCGCCGTCCGGGCGAGCTGCGCGGCGGCGGCGGTGGCGTCGGCCCTGGCGCTCCTTGCGGCCGCTTCCTTTTCCTCGACCGTACGCCGCGAGGCCACCCCTTCATCCAGCAGTCCCCGCTGACGCGATGCGTCCCGCTCGGCAGCGTCGGCCGCCGCGGCGGACGAGGCGGCGGCGGCCGCAAGCTCGGGAGCATCGAGCCGCAGCAGCAGCGTGCCGGGCGCGACGGCGTCACCGGCCTGGACCGCGGTTTCCAGGATGACGCCGGCGACGGGCGACGTGAGCGAGGCCGCGTGGCCGGGTGAAGGTCGAAGCTCCCCGAGGATCTCGACCTGTTCTGCCATGCTGTCGCGGCGGACAGTCGCGGTCGACACCGGAGCGCGCACCGCGGTTTCCGCGTCATCCTCCCTGGCGCCGCCGTGGCAGCCGAGCAGAGCGACGGCGAGAGTTATCGAGAGCAATCGTCGAGTCACGGTGTCTTCCCCAGCAGTTCGTCGAGCGCGGCGGCGGCCTCATGGAACGCGACCAGCGCATCAACCTCGGCCAGCTGAACCTCCCGCTCCCGCCGGATCGCCTCGAGCACGGGAATCACTCCCGTTTCCCCGGATCGGTAGGCGGTGAGCGCCCGCTGGCGGAGGCTGGCGGCCGCCGGCACCAGCGAATCGCGGGCGAACCGGGCCCGCGAGGCCTGCCCGGTGAGGCGAATCCGTGCGCCATTGACCGCCTGTTGCGCGTCGAGTCGGGCCTCGGTCACGCTCGCCGCGGCAGAGGCCGCCCGGGCCCGCGCCACGGCCACCTGACTCCCGCCCCAGTTCCAGAGTGGCACCGGAATCGAGATTCCGACGACACCAAAGGCGTGGCCCGGATCCGCGGGATCGTTCCACTCGGTCCCCACCTGCAGTGAAGGGAAGGGGATGCGATCACGCTCGGCGACGGACACCGAAAGCGCCGCGAGTGAAGAGTCGGCCTGGGCGCCCGCGACGGCCGGCGGGGTCCCAGCCTCCGGTTCCACCTCCCCCGCGTCGAGGCCGTCGGCCAGGTCACCGGCGGTCGGGGGGAGCGAACCGCCCACCCATCCGATCACCGCGGCCAGCTCGCCACGCGCCACGGCCAGCTCATCCGCTTCCGCCGAGACGAATTGCTGCTGCAGCCTCGATTCGAGCTCGACCTGCTCGACCTCGAGCAGCGCAATGTCGCCGGCGCGGTAGCGCCGGCGGGCGATTCCCGATACCGAGTCCGCCACCTGCTGCTGGTCCAGCATCAGGCGATACCGGGCTTCGTGGCCGAGGACGGCGTAGAAGGCATGGGACACATCGGCTCCGAGCCGGGCAAGCACGAGGGTGGAATCGACTGCGGAACGCGAAAGGGCAGCGCGTGCAGCGTCCTTGGCCGGGCCGTTGACGAGCATCCACGAAAGCGGCTGCTCGACGATGAAATGACCCCGTGGCGCCGCACCGGTGTAGCTGAGGCTGGCCGTGGGATTCGGCACCTGGCCCGCCAGCCGGATCTGGGCGCCGGCTTCGGCCATCGTCGCGCTGGCGGACAAGACCGCCCCACGTTGCCGCAGTGCGGTCCGCCAGGCGGAGGCGAGAGTGAGCCCGGAGTCGGCCGGGGCCTGCAGCAGGGAGGCGGCGAGAAGGAGCAGCATCAGGCGCCGGGCCGGTCCGAGAGCAGGGCAGAGACTTCGGGAGCATCGGCGCCCGGCGCCGCAACGCCCAGGAGGGTGGGCAGCCGGAGCACGATCGAGTTCCCGCCGTTCCCGGCGTCGATGGCCAGGGCTCCACCATGCACCGAGGCAATCCACTCGACGATCGTGAGACCCAGGCGGTCGCCCGTCGAGTCGCCGCGCGCCGCTGGCGCAGCCTCACGCACCAGCGGTTCGCCCGCGCTCTCGACCCTGAGGAGTCCGGCACCGCCGTCGGCCAGCACGGACAACCGGATCGAGGAGTCGGCCGGCGCGTACCGGCAGGCGTTCTCGATCAATTCGAGACAGGCTTCGCGGAGCAGGTCCTCGTTGCCCCGCACTACCACGGGCTCAATCAGGCTCAGCTCGAGGCGGTGATGCGTTGCCTGGGCGCGCGCCCGCATCAGGTCGGCGCATTGCCACACCAGTCCGTCCAGCTCGACGTCGTCGTTGAGCGGCGGGCGATCCCCGGCGTTGGCGCGGGCCAGCAGCAGCAGATCAGCCACCCGGCGTGACATCTGCTCGGCTGCCAGCTGGATGCGGCGGAGGATCGCCTCGTGTTCTTCGACCACCCGGGTGCGCTCGAGGCCGAGGGCGCTCTCGCCGCGGACCACCGTGAGCGGCGTCTTGAGCTGGTGGGCGGCGCGCGCCAGGAAGGTCCGGTTGTTGGCCTGCGCTTCTTCCAGGCGGGACAGGAGCAGGTTGAACTGCTGGGCCAGCGCGTCGATTTCGTCCGCCGGGCGCCGCACCGGCAGGCGCTGGTGCAGCGCATCGGAATCGATCGCCGCGGCGCGCCCGGCCAGTTCGCGCACCGGGGCAAGGGCCCGGCGCGCCAGTCCGTAGCCGGCTGCCACCGCCAGCAGCGCGATGAGCGGCAGACTCACCAGCAGCCATCCCGCCAGCACTTCCTCGTCCTCGCGCATCTGCGCCGTGGTGAGGAGTGCCGCGACCGTGACACCGCTGGTGCCGTCGCGGTAGAACGCGATCCGCGCGTCCGCCTCACGGTCGAGCGGCACCTGGCGCTGCGTCAGTCCCGGCGTCAGTCCGGCGGGGGAGGGAAAGACGCGGCGCAATTCTTCGGGACCGCGTCCTCCCAGGATCGTGCCGTCGGGGCCCCAGACCATCAGGGCGTCCTGTCCCGAGGGCCACTCCCCGACCGCATCGCTGACGGCGGCCGTCTCGTTTCCGGGATGGCTTGGCTCTTCGGCCCGGATGGCGTCGGCGAGCCCTCGCGCGGCCGCCGAAAGGTCCCGGGTCACCCGGCTTTCGGACTTGTGATGCGAGTACCCGTAGAAGCCCGCGTCGAGCGCGAGGAGCCCGATCACGAATGCGGCGCCGAACCAGGCCGCCAGATGGAGGCGTAGCCGGCTAAGTGGCATCGGCCTGCTCGCGATCCGACAGGAGATAACCCGCGCCGCGCACCGTGTGCAGGAGCCTCGGCCCCGGCGCCGCTTCGATCTTCCGGCGTACCCGGCCCACCAGCACGTCTACGGCATTGGCCACGGGATCGAAGTTGTCATCCCAGACCCGCTCGAGAATCTGGCTCCGCGTCACCACCCGGTGGGGGTGGCGCATCAGGAATTCGAGCAGGGCAAATTCGCGGGCGGTGAGCCGGATCGGCACGCCGCCGCGGCGCACCGAACGGGTGGCAGAATCGAGTTCGAGGTCGGCGAGTTGCAGCACCACGTCCAGCGCCGTCGAAGGGCGGCGCGCCAGCGCGCGCAGCCGGGCCAGCAACTCCTCGATGGCAAAAGGCTTGGAGAGGTAGTCGTCGGCACCGGAGTCGAGTCCGGTAATCCGGTCGCTCAGCTCGCCGCGTGCCGTGAGGATCAGGATCGGGGTGCGGCCCCCTGCCGCCCGGAAGCGGCGGCAGACGGTGAACCCGTCGAAATCCGGGAGGCCCACATCGAGGATGGCCAGATCGTACTCCGTCACCGCCAGCGATTCGAGCGCCGCCCGCCCGGTGCCCACGACGTCCGGTGCCCAGGCTGCTTCCCTGAGCGCCCGGCGCAGGAGATCGGCAACCTCCGGCTCGTCCTCCACAACCAGAATCCGCATGCGGCTCCAGGGCTCGCTCGCCTCAGGACGGCTTGCTGTTGCTCTCCGCCGCGCCGGTCGAAAACAGGGCAGTGAGCAGGGAGGCTGTACTCATGGGCCCACTCGTTGGGGACCCTGGCAGACGGGCGGGAAGCTATGCCGGCCAGGTGACCGGACCATGACAGGGCAGGGCTACCGCAGAACGGGCATCGGAAGGCTCATGCTGAAACCGGCGCCGCCGTGGACGAGCAGGAAATGTGGCGCGCTGAGGCCGAAGACTCGCCAGCGGCCGTTGACGAACTTGGCACTGGTGAATCCGAGCGCCGCCCCGGCGACCACGTCGCTGAACCAGTGCTTGTCGTCGTTGAGCCGCGAGAGACCGGTACCGGTGGCGATGATATAGAGAGGGATGGTGGCCCAGGTCCGGTGGATTTCATCGGAGGCACTGGTGGCCAGCGCAAAGGCGACCGAGGTGTGCCCCGACGGGAAGGCGTCGTAATCCTTGTCGAACGGAGAGAACTGCCAGGCGTGGTCCGTCTGGTAGGGGCGCCACCGTCCCACAATCCGCTTGATGATCACCGTGGTGCCGCCGGCCAGCAGCACCGCGCTGCTGATCCGTACTCCCGCCATTGTGATCCGGTTGTTGCCCGCGATGAGCCCCGTCGCGATCGTGCCGAGGCCCACCGTGACGTACACTTCCGGTTGCCCGAAATGACGGAAGATACCGGCCGCGTCGTCCTTGGAATCGTTCCGCTGCTGGCTGGCATGATGGATCGGCTGATCCAGTAGGGAGATGGCCGCGATGCCGCCGAGGGCCACGGCGGCGTGCCAGGGCCGGATGGCCTTCTGATGGAATCGGGGTCCGGCGGCCACGCTGTCGCTGTCAGCGGGCTGGGGGGCAGCCTGGGCGGCGGCGCTCTGCATGGGCCAGAGGAGTCCGAGGCAGAGGAGCCAGCCGCTCGGCCGGCGGGCGCGCGAAGTCAGAATGAGTGCTCCGGAGAAATGGGCGACCGACGATGGTAACGCCACCAGGTGACCGGTCGATGACACGCCGCCACCCGGTCTCACTATACCCGCCCCGGCGGGCGGTGGCTACGGATCGGCGCCGGGGATACTACTTTCTGCCGGTTCCGCGTCCCGCTATCCACCCGCTTCCGGCCCCCGGCATCCATCATGAGTGCAGCGGCCAGGCCCCTTACCGCCGGCGCAGTCCGGACTACCGGCCTCCGGTCCGCGCTCGCGTCCGTCCAGCGTCGACTGGCGGAAGCTGGAATGGCCACGAGGCCGGACGCCACGATTGCCCGGACAACTGAGGACCTGTTCCAGTCCCTGGCTGACGGGAGCATCGACTTCGGCGTGACGAGCATCGACGACTGGCCGCTGCACCTGCCATACGGGATCGCGCTTGCGGCAGTCTGCGAGCGTCAGGATCCGCTCGATGTCCTGCTTACCCATCCACCACTCACGCAGGCCACGCTGCCAGCGGGAGCCAGAGTCTGCGTCAACGGGAGCGCTCGTGCGGCGCAGCTCCGGCGCTACCGTCCCGACCTGATTGTAGTCTCGCCCGGCCACGCGGTCCTCGAGCATCCCGCGGATGCCGTGGTCTTCCCGGCGCGGGCGCTCGGTCGAATCGATCCCCGGGAGTGGAACGTCGGTCGACTCGAACCTGAAATCCTCCTCCCGCCACCGCTGCAAGGCATCTTCGTGGTGGCCATGCGCGAATCGGAACGGGCGACCCTGCAATCGATGCGGGCAGCGCTGCACGAACCTGGAGTCGGCGCGGCGGCCGCGGCCGAGGCGGGATTCCGCTCCGCATTGGCGGCAGGTCCGTCCGCCACTCTTGCCGCGCTTGCCACCTGGTCGGACGAGAGCCGCGGCGGCGGGTGGATGGATCTGGCGGTGCGAATCCTGACACCTGACGGTACGCAGATGCTCGAGGGGGTCACCTCCGAGCGGGTCGAGAGCGAGCAGCACGGGCGGGACTTGGGAGCGGCACTCGCCCTGGACCTGGTAGGGCAGGGAGCGCTGGATCTGCTGGATTTGTCAGCGGAGGCGGAGAGCTAGCCCCGGTCGCTCGCGGCCTGGGCCAGGTCCATGTTCAGCAGAAAGGCATCCCGAGCCTCGGCCACCACACCGTCGGCCTCTTCCGCCGAGAGCGGCATTGCATCGAGCCGGCGGCGATAGCCGTCCTTGAACACGCCCGCGTCCGGCACCTCGGGGAATTCGTAGAATGCCAGGCCTTCGGTGCCATTGAGACCGAGGGACTGGCCGATCAGCTTCTTCAGCATCTGGCCACCCGAGAGATCGCCCAGGTAGCGGACGTACGCGTGCGCGGCGAGTCGCTCGGGGTGGCGCGCCTCGGCCTGACCAATCCGGTCGATGTAGGTTCGCGCTGCTGGACTCGGGGGGAGATCCCGCCGCCAGGTCGAACCGTGGAGCGTGGCCAGGTCGGCAGCCACCGAGTCCGCCCGGTCCAGCTCGGGGAAGCGGAGCGCTGAAAGCGCCGGATGTTCGCGGGTGCGCTCCAGCGCAGCCTCCATCACCTCGTAGACCGCATGGAGGTCGCGCAGGAAACGGATATAGTCATCGCGCTTGAGTCTCCGGTGCAGCATGTCCGCCACGATGCCCGTGCGCTCGGCACTGTGGTGCGCAGGCGCAGTGTCTTCCTTGAGTCGGACGGACAGTGGTCGGCTCATGGCGGTTCGGGGGCTCGGGTTGGTTGGCGCACCGGCAGCAACCGGTACCGCCCTAACCTAATGCCGGCCCAAGGGGCCGGCGACTGGAACAACAATCCCGATGGAGACCGGGGAGGGAAGGATGACCACGACGATCCGGCAGGCGGAACTCCGGGACCTGCCGCAGCTGGTGCCGCTGTTCGATGCGTACCGCCAGTTCTACCGGTACCCGGCGGACCCGGCCCTCGCGGAGCGCTTCCTCGCCGATCGGATCGGCCGGCGGGAGTCCATCATTTTCCTCGCCACAGATCCGGTGACCGGAGCCGGCCTCGGCTTCACCCAGCTCTATCCCACTTTCTGCTCGACCGCCGCCATCCGCCTCCTCGTGCTCTACGACCTCTTCGTGGCCCCGGAGGGGAGGCGGCACGGAATCGGCCGGCAACTCATGGAACGGGCGCACCACTACGCCCGGGAGGAGGGATTTGGCCGGGTCATGCTCCAGACAGCGCATACCAATACCGGCGCCCAGGCACTGTACGAGTCCCTCGGGTACCGTCACGACACCGAGTTCCGGGTGTATGAACTGGTGCTCTGAGACCGCGGTATCGTCCGATATCCGGCCATCCGGCGGGCAGTGAAACCGGGAGCGGGCGTCATCGTCCGGTGGCGCGCGTGACTCCCTGGCAGACTTGTCGCCCTGCGGTCGCAGACCCAGATTTCCCCGCCGGTTGCCCGGCGGTTTTCCATCCTCTATCCGTGAGCTGCTGATGCGCGTCGCCCGTCGCTGGCTGTCCGCCGTCCTGGTGTTCTCACTCACACTCCCTGCGCTGGCGCAGCAGCCACCCGCGCCTCCGCCGGCCCGTCCCGCCGCCAAGCCCGCACCCAGGGGCGCGGCCAGGCCGCCCGCGATGGTACCGGGGCCCTCGGTGGAAGGCATCACGGAGTACACGCTGGGCAACGGGCTCCGGGTGCTGCTCTTCCCCGATCAGTCCAAGCCCACGACGACCGTGAACATCACCTACCTGGTCGGGTCTCGCCACGAAGGCTACGGCGAAACCGGCATGGCGCACCTGCTCGAGCACATGCTGTTCAAGGGCTCTCCCACGCACCGCAACATCCCGCAGGAGTTTTCCGACCACGGAGCCAACTGGAACGGCAGCACCTGGTTCGACCGCACCAACTATTTCGAGACCTTCTCCGCGTCCGATACCAACCTGGTCTGGGCCCTGGATCTCGAGGCCGCGCGGATGGTCAACAGCTTCGTGGCCAAGGCGGATCTGGAGACCGAGTTCACCGTGGTCCGCAACGAATTCGAGCTGGGGGAAAACAGCCCCGACAATGTGCTCGAAGAGCGGGCCATGTCCACGGCCTTCCTCTGGCACAACTACGGCCACTCGACCATCGGCGCTCGCAGCGACATTGAGCAGGTGCCCATCGAACGGCTCCAGGCCTTCTACCGCCGGTACTACCAGCCCGACAACGCGGTGCTCGTCGTGGCCGGCAAGTTCGATGAGAAGCGTGCCCTGGCGCTGATCCAGCAGAAGTTCGCCGGCGTGCCGAAGCCGGACCGGAGCGGCGTCCTCAAGATCTATCCGACCTACACGGTCGATCCGGTGCAGGACGGCGAGCGGAGTGTCACGCTCCGCCGGGTCGGCGACGTGCAGGTGGCCATGGCGGTCTATCACGTCCCGGCCGGCTCGCACGCCGATTTCCCGGCGGTGGACGTCCTGGCCCATATCCTGGGCGACGCGCCCTCGGGCCGTCTCTACAAGGCGCTGGTCGAGTCCAAGAAGGCGGCCGACGTCTCGGCGTACACCTATCGACTGCGCGAGCCCGGCGTCCTCATCACCAGCGCCCAGGTCCGCCGTGACGACACCCTGGCCACGGCCATGAGCGGGATGCGGGAAGCCACAGCCGCAGTGCTCGCCACACCGGCCACGAAGGAGGAAGTGGACCGGGCCAAGGCGGCCATCATCAAGCAGTTCGAGCTGACGCTCAACAACAGCCAGCGGGCGGCGCTGCAGCTTTCCGAGTGGGCCGCGATGGGCGACTGGCGGATGATGTTCCTCTACCGGGACCGGATCAAGCAGGTCACCCCGGATGATGTGGCCCGGGTGGCGGCGGCGTACCTCAAGCCGAGCAACGTCACCTATGGTCAGTTCATCCCGACCGACAAGCCGGACCGTGCCGAGATTCCGCCGACTCCCGACGTGGCCGCGCTCGTGGCGACGTACAAGGGAGATACGGCGCGTGTGGCCGGTGAGGCGTTCGACCCCTCGCCGGGCAACATCGAGGCCCGCACCACCCGCGGCGCGCTCAATACCGGCATGAAGCTGGCGTTCCTCCCCAAGGCCACCCGCGGCCATACGGTGAACGTGAGTCTCACGCTCCGCTTCGGCACCCTCGACGGGGTGAAGGGCAAGGCGGCGGCTTCCGATCTCGCGGCCGACATGCTGATGCGCGGCACCCGGACCAAGAGCCGCCAGCAGATCAAGGACGCGTTCGACCAGTTGCAGACCAATGTGTCCCTCGGCGGCGGGCCGACCTCCCTGCGGGTGCGGATGGAAACCACCCGGGCCAATCTCTCCGAATCGCTCAAGCTCCTGGCCGAAGTGCTGCGCGAGCCGGCCTTCGATCCCAAGGAATTCGAGCAGCTGCGCCAGCAGAATCTCGCCGGCCTCGATGAAGGGAAGTCCGACCCCATCGCGCAGGGTTCGGCGGCGTACCAGCGCTACCTGAATCCGCGCGAGAAGGGCGATCCCCGTTACACCGCGACCCCGGAGGAGCAGATCGCGGACTACACCAGTGCGTCGCTGGACGACGCCCAGAAGTTCTACGCGGAGTACTACGGCGCGGAGAACGGGCAGCTGGCGATCGTCGGCGACTTCGATCTTGCCGAGGCGCAGGCCCAGATCGCGACGCTCTTCGGCAACTGGCGGAGCGGCAAGACGTTCGAGCGGATTCCCAACGAGTACAAGGATGTGCCCGCCACCACGATCTCGATCGAGACGCCGGACAAGGCGAACGCCTTCTTCCTGGCCGGGACCAACATCCGGATCCGGGATGACAACCCCGACTATCCGGCGCTGGTGCTGGCCAATTACATCCTGGGTGGCGGGGCGCTGAGCAGCCGCCTGGCGGTGCGGATCCGGCAGAAGGAAGGCATCAGCTACGGGGTCGGTTCCAGCGTGAGCGCCTCGTCGCAGGACACCTCGGGCTCCTTCACCACGTATGCGATCTACGCACCCGAGAACGTCGCGCGACTCGAGGCGGCGTTCAAGGAAGAGGTGGACCGGGCCATGAAGGAAGGCTTCACCGCCGAGGAAGTGGACAAGGCCAAGCAGGGCTGGCTGCAGAACGAGCAGGTGCGCCTGGCCCAGGACGGCCAGCTCGCCGGCCAGCTGGCCACCGACCTCTACATTGACCGCAATCTTTCGTACGACGCGGATTTCCAGCACAAGGTGGGTGAGCTCACCACGGAGCAGGTCAACACGGCGCTGCGCCGCTACATCGATCCGAGCAAGATCACCATCGTCAAGGCGGGAGATTTTGCCAAGAAGGCGCCGCCGGCGAAGCCATAAGCCGTAAGCCATTAGCCTTAAGCCACAAGCGCTTTGCTTACGGCTTAAGGCTTAGGGCTTATGGCCGAGCAATGAGCATCATGGCGGCGCGATTCTACTATCGTATCTCCAACGGCGTCCGGATCACCGTCCGGCCCCATTACCTCCCCGACCGCTCACGACCGGCGGCCGGGGAGTTTGTCTTTGCCTATCACGTCCGGATCGAGAACGTGACGGGACACACCATCCAGCTGCTCCGCCGGCGCTGGCTGATCCACGACTCGATCGGGGAGGACCAGGTCGTCGAGGGCGATGGCGTGGTGGGTCAGCAGCCCGTGCTCGAGCCCGGAGAGGTCCACCAGTATCAGAGCTTCTGCGTGCTGCGGTCGCAGGCCGGGCACATGGAGGGGCAATACTTCTTCGAGGGCGAGGACGGAACCCACTTCGCCGCGGAAATTCCCCGCTTTCA
The DNA here is from genome assembly GCA_035279705.1 of Gemmatimonadales bacterium. Taxonomy (GTDB): domain Bacteria; phylum Gemmatimonadota; class Gemmatimonadetes; order Gemmatimonadales; family GWC2-71-9; genus DATEHG01. Next base: position 7,100 of record DATEHG010000082.1, on the reverse strand, counting down.
GCTCGACGCCGGAGCCGAGGCCGGCCCGATGCACTGAACTCCCTCCCGTACCCCTGATTATCTTGAGTCATGCCGCTGCTTGCCCCGTTTCTCCAGCATCTGGCCGGCTTCAACCTGGGGCGGAGCCGCGCCGTGGTCGCGGTGAGCGGCGGTGTCGACTCGCTGGTCCTGCTCGACCTGCTGGCCCGCGGCCGCGAGCAGCACGGCGTCGAACTCCTCGTGGCCCACGCCGATCACGGCATTCACCCCGACAGCGGAGCTGTCGCCGATCGGGTCGCGGCCGTGGCCGCCTCCCTCGACCTTCCCGCCGAAATCGGCCGCCTTACGCTTGGTTCCTCGGCGACCGAGACCGTGGCCCGTGAAGCGCGCTATGCCTGGCTCGAGTCGGTGCGGCGCCAGTGCGGCGCCGAATGGCTCGTCACCGCCCATCATTCCGACGACCAGGCGGAAACGGTCCTCATGCGGCTGCTGCGCGGTTCCGGGCCGGCGGGTCTTGCCGCCATGGCCGACCGCGAGGGCGTCCTGATCCGTCCGCTCCTGCCATTCACCCGGGCCCAGCTCGCCGAACATGCGGCCGCCCGAGCGATCGAAGGATGGAGCGACCCCGCCAACGCCGATTCCCGATTCCTCCGCAGCTGGCTGCGCCATGAAGTGCTGCCCGCCCTGCGCGAGCGCCTTCCGGAGGTGGACCGCGATCTGCTCCGGGCCGGGAGGCAGGCGGCACTCGATCGCGAAGCGTGGGACCAGCTCCTGGATCAGACGCCGGAGCTGGATTGGCGCAATGAGGCGGGTGGGGCGTCACTGGCGATCGAAGGATTGCTGGCCTGGGATGGGCCGTTGGCCCTCCGCCTGCTTTCGGCGGCCGGCCGGAGGGTAGGCGCCATCCTCGGCCCAACCCGCGCCGGCCGGATCCTCACGCTCGCCCGCAAAGGCGCCAGCGGGGCCACGGTCGAACTCGGCGGCGCGTGGCGCGCCGAGCGGGCCTTCGACCGGGTACGCCTCGTGCGCGAGCCCGATGTGGAAACCGCCGCCTCGCTCACCATCGAAGGGAGTGCCGGCTCGGCGATCTGGGGAGTCGAATGGGTGCTCGACTGGTGGCTCGAGCGGGCGCCCCCCAAACAGGAGCGCGACGGTCTCAGCGCATGGTTCATCCCTGAACCGATGACTGTCAGGCGCTGGATCGCCGGGGAGCGAATTCAGCCACTGCGGGGGCAGGGACACCGGTTGCTTGCCCGGTGTTTCCAGGATGCCCGGGTGCCCAGGTCCCGGCGTGAACGGTGGCCGGTCCTCGAGGCAGCAGGCCGCCTGGTCTGGGTCCCGGGTGTCTGTCGTTCGGCCGACCGGATGCCGGAACCGGGCCAGCCTGCCCTCAGGGTGGAGGCGCGTGGGCGCTGAAGCGGCGGACCGGCAAGCTGGGGGCCGGGTGCGGGTGGTGTACGACGAGGCCACCCTGGCGGGGCGGGTAAGAGAGTTGGGGCAGGCAATTACCGAAGCCTACCCGGATGGGGAGTTGCTCGTCCTGGGGCTGCTCAAAGGGAGCTTTGTCTTCCTGGCCGATCTGGTCCGCCAAATCCACCGGCCCCTGCAAGTGGACTTTCTGGTGCTGAGTTCCTACGGGCAGGGCACCATGTCGAGCGGACACGTTCGCCTGCTGTACGACCCGGCGGTCCCGGTGGAAGGACGACATATTCTGGTCGTCGAGGATATAATTGATACGGGCCGGACACTGGCCCGCCTGATGGAACTGCTCCGGGCACGGGAGCCCAGGAGCCTGGCCATCTGCGCCTTGCTCGACAAGCACATCGCGGAGAATCCGCCACCGGAAATCCGGTTTGTGGGATTCGATGCGCCGCCCGCGTTTCTGGTCGGCTACGGCTTGGACCGGGCGGAGGAATATCGACATCTCCCGTATATCGCGGACGTTTCATAAATGGCTGATCGTACCCCATCCCGTCCCCCCCGGCCTTCGCTGGGCAGCTTGAGCAAGAACCTGGCGCTCTGGCTGCTGATCGGCGTCGTGGCAGTCGCCCTGTTCCAGGTCATGGGCCACCAGCGCGGAGCCGTGCAGGAATTCACCTACTCGGCATTCAAGCAGCAGCTCGAGGCCGGCAATGTCGCGTCGGTCACGGTGTACGACGGCAAGCAGCTCGAGGGCGAGTTCCGCGCCCCGGTGGCGCAGGATGGCCGCCCGGCCAAGGGCTTCACCGTGCTGCTCCCGATCGCCAACAGCCAGGAGCTGCTCACCGCCCTGGAAAAGGCGGGCGTCCCGATCTCGGCCAAAGAGCCGAAGATCGGCATTGCCAGCTTCATTCTGGCGGCGCTGCCCTGGATCGTGATCATCGGGCTCTGGCTCTTCCTGCTGCGGCAACTGCAGGCCGGCGGCAATCGCGCCTTCTCGTTCGGGAAGTCCAAGGCCAAGCTGCTCACCGGGGACACACCGAAGATCACCTTCGCGGATGTGGCCGGCGCCGATGAGGCCAAGGTCGAACTGCAGGAAATCATCGAGTTCCTCAAGGACCCGCAGAAGTTCACCCGGCTGGGTGGCCGTCTGCCCAAGGGGGCACTGCTGGTCGGCCCTCCGGGCACCGGCAAGACCCTGCTGGCCAAGGCGGTGGCCGGCGAGGCCGGCCGCCCGTTCTTCTCGATGTCCGGCTCCGATTTCGTGGAAATGTTCGTGGGCGTCGGCGCAAGCCGGGTCCGTGACCTGTTCGAGCAGGGCAAGGCCCACGCGCCCTGCATCATCTTCATCGACGAGATCGACGCGGTCGGCCGGCATCGCGGCGCGGGCCTGGGCGGCGGGCACGACGAACGGGAACAGACGCTCAATCAGCTGCTGGTCGAGATGGACGGCTTCGAGTCGAACGACGGGGTGATCCTCATCGCGGCGACCAACCGTCCCGACGTCCTCGATCCGGCGCTGCTCCGCCCCGGGCGCTTCGATCGCCAGATCGTGGTGGACGCGCCGGACGTGAAGGGGCGGGAGGGGATCCTCCGGGTGCACACCCGCAAGATTCCGCTGGCGGCGGACGTGGTGCTGGAGACCATCGCCAAGGGCTCGCCGGGGATGGCGGGGGCCGATCTGGCCAACCTGGTCAACGAAGCGGCGCTGCTTGCCGCCCGGCGCAACAAGTCACTCGTGGACATGCAGGACTTCGAGGACGCCAAGGACAAGGTCATGCTCGGCGTCGAGCGGAAGAGTCTGGTACTGACCGAAGAAGAGCGGCGTAATACCGCCTTCCATGAGGCGGGCCACACGGTCGTCTCGCTCAAGACGCCCAACTCGGATCCGATCCACAAGGTCACCATCGTGCCGCGGGGCAGGGCACTGGGACTCATGATGTCCCTGCCCGACACGGACCGGCATGGCCACTCGCGCGAGTGGCTGGTCGGGAGGCTCGCCATTTCGTTCGGCGGGCGGGTGGCGGAGGAACTGGTGTTCGGCCACGACAAGGTGACCAACGGCGCCAGCTCGGATATCGAACAGGCAACGTCCATCGCCCGCCGCATGGTGACCCACTGGGGCATGAGCGACAAGGTCGGCATGATGGCGGTAGGCGACCGGGAGCAGGAAATCTTCCTGGGCCGCGAGTTTGGCCAGCGCCGCGAGGTTTCCGAGCGCACCGCCGAGCTGGTGGACGACGAGGTCAAGCGCCTGCTGGATGAGGCCCACGAAAAGTCCCGCAGGATTCTCAGCGAGAACCGGGCGCTGCTCGACACGATTGCCACGACCCTGCTCGAGCGGGAAACCATCGGGCGCGAGGACCTGGACCTGCTGGTGCATGGCAAGACGCTGCCGCCGGTAAGCAGTTCACCGCCGCCGCCGCCCCCGGCGTCACCGCTCCCGTCGAAGACCGAGGTGGTACCTCAACGGAGTCCGATGCTGGGAGCGCCTCCCGCCGAACCCGCCGGCGCGTGATCGTCACCCCGCTGGCGATGGACTCGCCGCGGGCCGTCCGGGATGCTCTGCTGAGAGCCGGATGGGAAGAGCAGAGGGCCGAGGCCGCAGCCGCGGGCCTCGGCCCTTCTGCTGTCCGGATCAGCGGTCTCGACGCGGCGACGCTCGAAGCCCTGGTCAAGCTGATTGCGAAGGTAGGCCTCGACATCCTGACCGGTGACGACTGGGCGCTGGTGGCCGGGCCCTATTCGCGACTCGGTGCCCTGGCCCGTCCCTGGGCGCTCCCGCCCGAGCTGGCCGAGGTCTCGTTCCGGATCGGGATCGCGCTCCCCGCGGAGCCCGTCGTCGAGTGGAAGACGGCGCGCGGGGTCGTCGCACTCGATCGTCCCGTTCTCATCGGAATCCTCAATCTCACTCCGGACAGCTTCAGTGACGGCGGGAAGTACGCCGCCCCCTCGGCGGCGGTCGCCCATGCCGAACAGCTGCTGGCCGCCGGGGCCGACATGCTCGATCTCGGCGGGGAGTCGACTCGGCCGGGGCGCCCGGAATCGGTTGGTGCGGAAGAAGAGTGCCGGCGTGTGCTTCCGGTCCTCGAGGCGCTGGTCAAGGCCCATCCTCAGGGTCTGTTCTCCATCGACACCGTCAAGTCCGCCGTGGCACGCGCGGCTCTCGACGCGGGAGCCGCCGTCGTCAACGACGTGTCCGCGTTCCGCCTCGATGCGGCGATGGGCGCCGTTGTCGCCGGGAGCGGGGCCGGGGCCGTTCTCATGCACAGCAGGGGCACGGTGCAGAGCATGGCAACCTTCGATCATGCCGAGTACGATGGGGATGTGGTGCAGGTGGTGGCGAGCGAGCTGGCCGACGCGCTTGCCACGGCAACCTCTGCTGGAGTCAGCGCCGACCGCATCGTCCTCGATCCGGGCTTCGGGTTTGCCAAGACTGCCGAGCAGAACCTGGCGCTGCTCGACGGCCTCGGCGCACTTCGCTCACTCGGCCGCCCGATCCTCGTAGGTCCTTCCCGCAAACGCTTCCTAGGGCTGGTCACGGGACGAGAGGTGGCGGACCGCGACGTCGCCACCGCGGCAAGCTGCGCCCTGGCCTGGGAGCGCGGCGCCCGTCTGTTCCGGGTGCACGACGTGGCCACCAGCCGGGATGCGCTGGCCGTCGCCGCGGCGGCGACCAGCCGCAAGCCGGCCTGAATCCACTGGCCTCCCGGCGCACCGTGTGACTGAGCCTCGCGAATCGCCTCCGTATCGCTCGGCCGCGCTGGTCTCAGGGTTCGTCCTGCTGGGCTATCTCCTCACGCTGGCGCCGTCGGTTACCTGGTGGGACGCGGGGGAATTCATCGCTGCCGCCCGGACCCTTGGCATTCCGCACCCCCCGGGAACCCCGCTCTATGTCATGGTGGCGCACCTGTGGGGCGCCCTGGTCCCGGTCGGCGAGTATGCCGCCCGCCTCAACTTCCTGAGCGCCCTGTTCAGCGCCCTTGGCGCCGGCGGGTTCTTCCTCATCGCTCACGAGGCGCTCGGGGCCGCCGAGGCATTCAGGGATGTTCCGCTCCTGCGACTCGGAGGGGCGGCTGCCGCCGCCGTCGCGGGCGCGTTCACCTTCACGCAATGGCAAAACTCCAACGAGACCGAGGTCTATGCGGTGGCGGTTTTCACCATCGCGCTCATGGCCTGGCTCGCGCTGGTCTGGCGCCGAGACCGGAGGAATGGCGAGCCGGCGGCGCGCTGGCTCCTGCTGATCCTCTACCTGGGTGGCCTCTCGATCGGCTGCCACCTCCTCGCACTGCTCGCCGGCCCGGCCATCGTCGTGCTGGTGTGGGCCACTCTCCGCGAAGCACCCGCCGAATCCGAGGAGGGACGCCGGGCCGAATGGGGAATGCTGGCAGTCTTCGCCGCCACCTGGTTGCTGATGGTGGGCATCGGCCTCGGGAGCCGGCTCATCCTCTCCTTCAGCGTCGTGGCCCTCTTGCTGGCCTTCTTTTTGGCGATCCGGGGCAGGGTTGCTGGCTTCGGCGTCATCGGGCTCGCGCTCGTGGCAGTCGGCGTGACCACCTATGCTTTCCTCTATATACGCGCCGGCCAGCACCCCCCGCTCAACGAGGCCCAGCCGGATCACTGGGACGCCCTGCTGGCGGTCATCCGGCGGGCGCAGTACCCGCCGCGGACGCCGTTCGATGATCCGACGGTGCTGCACGGGCCGGACAATCCGGGGCGCACCCTGCTGATCTTCGGCTACCAGTTGCTCAGCTACCTCGAGTACTTCGACTGGCAGTGGGCCAATGCCCTCCAGGCGCACATTCGCCTGGGGAGTGGTGCACTCTTCCTGCGCACCCTGGTCACCGTGGCTTTCTTCTCCCTCGGCATCCAGGGATTCCGCTTGCAGCGCCGGACCGATCGTGGCGCATGGTGGCTCTGCACCACGCTGTTCCTGACCACGGGCCTCGGCCTCGTGGTCTACATGAACTTCAAGCTGGCGGACATGGGATACGACCGGTTTCCCTCAGCGGATCAGCACGAGGTGCGGGCCCGCGACTACTTCTTCGTGGTCAGCTTCGTGGTCTGGGGCCTCTGGGCCGGACTTGGGCTCACCGAGCTGGCCCGGCGGGTTCGCGAGAGAATGACGGGCGGCGCGTCGGCAGCAGCAGGCCTGATCCTCGCGTTCGGGCTGCTCCCGTTCATGCTCAACTTCGCGGCCGCCACGAGACGGCAGATACCCGATGCGCGCCTTCCGGGCGACTACGCGTACAATCTGCTGAACAGTGTGCCACCGTACGGCGTCATTTTCACCTACGGCGACAACGACACCTTCCCGCTCTGGTGGGCCCAGGAGGTCGAGGGGGTCCGGCGCGACGTGACGGTGGTCTGTCTCGCGCTGGCGCAGACATCCTGGTACATGCGCCAGATGAGAGACCGCGTTCCCGGGGAGTTCGACGAGGGATCGGCTCCGGTCTACTGGAGGAACCGGCACGCGGTGAGACCCACCGCGCCGTTGACGACCATGACGAACGCCGACATCGGCGCTGCAGGCCGAGCTGTCCGCCTTGGCGATTCCCTGGCCGTGATGATCGGGCCGGTCCGCGTCAGCTATCCCCCCGGCACGGTCTTCTTTCCTCACGATGTGTTCGTGCTCCGGGTGCTGCAGGACAATCTCGGCCGCCGTCCCGTCGCCTGGTCCGTGGCCGCGGCGGAAAACGTGC
>DATEHG010000081.1:0-5512 GCA_035279705.1 Gemmatimonadales bacterium | reverse complement strand
CGGCGGCCGGTTCGCCGGCCGCGATGTCGCACGGCGAAGCGGTGATCGGCGCGCCGCTGACCGCCCCCGATCGCGCCGCCGACGCCCCGCCGCCGCCGAAGGTGCGTCACCAGCATGTCCGCCTCGTCACGGCTCACGTGCATCACCAGGTGGCGCCCGGCGTGGTGTACGACGCCTGGACGTTCGACTCGATGGTGCCGGGGCCGACGCTCCGGCTCCGCGTAGGGGACACCCTCGACTTCACCCTGGTGAACGGCGCCCCGATTCCCCACTCGATCGACTTCCATGCGGCCGAAATCGCCCCGGATCGCGCCTACCGCAACGTCATGCCGGGTGACAGCATCCAGTTCCGGTTCATGCCCCGGGTGCCGGGCGCGTTCATGTACCACTGCGGCACGGCTCCCGTGGCCGCCCACATCAGCAGCGGAATGTACGGCGCGCTGATCGTGGATCCGGTCGTCCCAAGACCGCCGGCGCAGGAGTTCGTGCTGGTGCAGAGCGAGTTCTACATGGGCGCGCCGGCGGGCGCGGACTCCCTGCGCTCGCTGGATTGGGACAAGGTGCTTGGCGCCGCACCGGACTACGTCGTCTTCAACGGCGCCGCCTCCCGCTACTCGACCCATCCCATCCCGGCGCCTGTCAACCGCCCGATTCGCCTGTTCGTGGTCAACGCCGGTCCCAACCGGATCAGCGACTTCCACGTCGTGGGCGCGATCTTCGACCGGGTGCTGGCCGACGGCTTCACCAAGGGGTTCGAGGGGATGCAGACCTGGAATGTGCCGGTCGGCGGCGGCGCGGTATTCGAGTTCCACCTCGCCGAGTCGGGGCTGTACCCGTTCGTGACGCACGCCTTTGCGGACGCGACCAAGGGTGCGGTCGGCGTGTTCAAGGCGGGGGATGCCCAGGGGACGATGGCGCACTAGCCGGACTCCGCCTGTGGTCCGCCAGGGCGGGCTGGCGTCTCCCGGCTGACGTTCGAATCATTTTCCCCGACTGTTTCACGATTAACCTGGGACGTGATGAAGCCACTCTCCCGCTGGATTGCGGCTGCGCTGATTGTTGCCGTGGCCGCCTGCTCGGACGCCGGTCCGTCGACCGATGCGGAGTATTTCACCGCCACGCTCGATGGCGCCAGGTGGCCTGTAGACACGGCGGTAAGCCTGAGCTACGCCACCCTCTGCGACACCAGCTCCCTGGTCGCAGCACCCCGCGGGCTCATCGCGGAGCGGTTGGAACTCCTCAGCATCTACTTCCGGCATTACCCGGCGGTGGGCCAGTATGTCCTGGGCGATTCTTCCACCGGCACCTTCGCCACCTTCAGCACAGGACCCACCACACCCGGACCGCGGGGGGCACGGCTTTACTGGTTTACCGGGGCCGACTCGCCGGGCACGCTGCACATCAACGCCGTGGACCGGAGCGACAGTGTGTTGACCGGCACGTTTGCGTTTGATGCGGCGACCATTCCGGATACCGGGGTCCGCCACCACCTGGCCGGCCAGTTCAAAGTCCGGTTTTCTCTCCAGCAGGTCTACACCGTCGATTGCCCCGCCGCCGCCCGCCGCCCCGATCCATCTGGCAGGACGCGTCCCGTCGAGTAGCTTGAGACGGGTCGGGCGGGGCCGCCGCCCGGGCTCGGGGACGCATGCGCCTCACCGCGCGGATCGTCGACATCACTACGCTCGCCGTGGACGCGATCGTGAACGCCGCCAATGAAGAGCTGCTGGCGGGGGCGGGCGTCTGCGGCGCCATTCACCGGGTCGCCGGCCATGAGCTGGCGCTGGCCTGCGAAGCCGTGTCCCCCTGCCCCACCGGAGAGGCGCGCCTCACCCCGGGATTCAATCTTCCCGCCCGCTACGTGATCCACGCCGTCGGCCCCCACTGGCAGGGGGGCATTTCGGGTGAGGCGGTGCTGCTCGCCGGCGCCTACCGGTCGTCGCTGCGCATCGCCGCGACGCACCGGATGAAGACCGTCGCCTTCCCAGCCATCAGCACCGGGGTCTACGGCTATCCCGTCGACAAGGCGACCACCGTCGCGGTCGACACGGTACGCCTGGAGGCCCCTGGCACCTCCATTGAGGAAGTCATCTTCGCCTGCTTCTCGCCCGAGGCGCTGGCGGCGTACCGTCAGGCCGGCGTACGCGACTGATCGCCGCCGTGGGAGTTCTTCGGGGACCGCCTTCTCGGCTTCAGCGATCCTTCGCTGCGCTCAGGATGAGATGTCGCTGAAGTTTCGGTCCGCCGGTCCGCCCGTTCCCGACTACCATTCGTCATGCGAGAATCCGGCCCCAGCCGCACCGCCATCGGTGTGGCCATCCATCGCGCGGCCCACCAGACCCTCGATCACCCGCCGATCTTCGTCGACCCACTCGCCGAGCGGATCCTGGGCTCGCGCGCCCGGGCCGCGCTGGAATCGGGCAGGAGCGAGAAGACGATCTTCGCCAAAATGCTGCGGGCGTTCCTGTCAATCCGGAGCCGGGTGGCGGAAGACACCCTGGCCGAAGCCATGAATGCCGGTGTCCGGCAGTTCGTCGTGCTCGGCGCGGGGCTCGACACCTTCGGGCTCCGCAACGCCGATCCGGCGCTGCAGGTGTACGAAGTCGACCACCCCAACACGCAGGCATGGAAGCGGCGGCGGATCGAGGAGGAAGGACTCCCGGTGCCGGCGACGCTGCACTTCGTCACGGTGGATTTCACCCGGCAGGAAGTGGAGGCGGAGCTGCTCAAGGCCGGCCTCGACCCGAAGCAACCCACCTTCTTTTCGTGGCTCGGTGTGGTGCAGTATCTCGAGCCGCCCGCGATCCGGGCCACGCTTGCCACTGCCGCAAAGCTCAGCGGGCCGTCCGGTGGAATCGCCTTCGATTTCCTGACGCCACCGGGGCGATGGCAGCTCCTCGTGCGGCTGATTCTCTGGGCCCGGGGCCGCCGGGTGGCCAGGCTGGGCGAGCCGTTCAAGCCGCCCGTGCCGCCGGAGGAGATGCGCCGCTGGCTGGTCGAGGCCGGATTCGACCAGGTCGAACTGATCGATCCTGCCGCCCTCAGCGCGCGCTACCTGAAAGGCCGGAACGATGCACCCCGCCTCGGGCCGCTCAACTGGATGGCGGTGGCGCGGAAGGCGAGCGGGTAGTCGCCAGCCCTGCAAAAGGGGATACAATTGAGGCTGATGCGCTCCTCCACCTGGCTTCCCCCTCTCGTGGGCCTCGTGCTGCTCGCCGTGGCGCTGGCACTCGGCGTCGGGCCGATCGTCGCGCTGCTCTGCCTGGCGGCGCTGGTCGGCTCGGTGCTCGCCGCGGTGCACCACGCCGAGGTGGTGGCGCACCGGGTGGGAGAGCCGCTGGGCACCCTGGTCCTGGCGCTGGCGGTCACCGCGATCGAGACGGCCCTGATCCTTTCGATGATGCTGGCGGGCGGCGAAGAGATGGCGGTGCTGGCGAGGGACGCCATCTACGCCGCGGTGATGATCATCTGCAATGGCGTGGTGGGGCTGTGCATCCTGGTGGGCGGGCTGGCGCACCGGGAGCAGAGCTTCCGGGTGGAAGGAGCGGGGTCGGGGCTCGCCGCGCTGATCGTGATGTCGACGCTCACCCTGGCCTTTCCGGTCTACACCACCACGACCGGCTCCGGGACCTTCAGTACTTCCCAGCACGCCTTCGTGGCCGTCACCTCGGCCGTGCTGTGGGCGCTGTTCATCTTTGTGCAGACCAAGCGCCACCGGGACTATTTCATTCCCGTCGCCGATGAGGTCAATCCCGAGACCCACGCCGAGCCGCCGAGCAGTAGAACCGCCTGGACCAGCTTCGGCTGGCTGCTGGTGAGCCTCGTCGTGGTGGTGGGACTGGCGAAGGTACTCTCGCCCTCGCTGGAAAAGGCGCTGATCGCCGCCAACGCGCCCAGGAGCCTCGTCGGGATCGCGATTTCGCTGGTCGTGCTGCTGCCGGAAACGTGGGCGGCCGTCCGAGCCGCCCGGGCCAACCGCCTGCAGAGCAGCATGAACCTGGCTATCGGATCCGCCCTGGCCTCCATCGGCCTCACCATTCCGCTCGTGGTCATTGCCTCGATCGCCTTCGGCCTGCCACTGGTACTCGGCCTGGACCCGAAGGGCCTCGCCCTCCTCGCGGTGACCTTCCTCGTCTCGGCGGTGACGCTGGGCACCGGACGGACGAACATGATGCAGGGGGCGGTACACCTGGTGCTCTTTGCGGCGTTTCTGTTTCTGGCTCTGGTGCCGTGAGTTGGGAGTCAGGGGTCGAGAGGTCGAGAGGTCGAGAGGTCGAGGGGTCAGGGAACTGCTCCGTTCTCCTTTCTCCTTTTCCCGTTCCCCATTCACTGTTCACTTTAGGGAGGTCCACATGCCTCCACTCCAGGGTAATCCGGGCGAAATTCACGAACTCGCCCGCTATGAGGTCAGAGCCGAGGCGCTGGACGCCTGTCTGGCCGCCATTCACGAATTCGTGGCCTACGTGCGGGAACGGGAGCCGGGGGCGCTGCGCTATGAGGTGTGGCAGGAAAAGGAGCGCCCGACGCGCTTTGTCCACCTGTTCGTCTGGCGGGACGAGGAGGCCAACCGGATCCACGGCGAATCGGCGGCGGTAAAGAAGTTTGCCGGCACTCTCTATCCGAATTGCCTGGCGCCGGTAGAATTCATCGAGTACCGGCAGGTGGATGGGAATGTCAGCCGTTAGACGTTAGCCTTTAGCCGTTAGCGAGCCAGGGATTGGGATTCCCTTCTCCTTTCTCCTTTCTCCTGTTTTTGTTCACCTTCAGCCCTCGCCACCCCATGCCCCGTTCGCCATCCGTCGCCCTTCGCTGGCTCGGTCTCGTGGTCCTTGTTGCCGGTTGCGGGAGCTCGCGTCCCAGCGAAAACCAGGTCCAGCTGCTGGACTTCGCGAACCGGTACACGGCGTCCTGGTGCCGCCACCAGGCGGACAGCGTCGCCGCGTTCTACTCCCCGCAGGGCTCCCTCACCATCAACGGCGGAACGCCGGCGGTGGGTCGGGCGGCCATTGCCAAGGACGCCCAGGGATTCATGACGGCCTTTCCCGACATGCTGGTCTTCTTCGACAGCCTCCACACCGCCGGTTCCACGGTCCAGTATCACTGGACGCTCAAGGGCACCAACACCGGCCCCGGCGGGACCGGCCGGCCGGTCAAGATCAGCGGGTACGAGGAGTGGACGATCGGGAAGGATGGCCTCATTGCCCGCTCGCTGGGCCACTACGACCAGGAAGACTACCAGCGGCAGCTGCAGGGGAGCTGAAATGGGCGGCGAGTGGCCCTTTGCCGAGTCGCTCGACGCCCTCACCGCGGCTCCGGCGCAGCACCGGCTCCTTCTCGAGAACGACCACGTCCGGGTGCTCGACACCCGGATTGCTCCCGGCGAACGGACCCCGGTTCACACCCACCGGTGGCCGGCCTCCCACTTTATCCTGAGCTGGAGCGACTTCGTGCGCCGCGATGCGGAAGGGAATGTGCTGGTCGACACGAGGACGGGCGGTGCCGCCCGCAATCCTGA
>DATEHG010000080.1:0-9238 GCA_035279705.1 Gemmatimonadales bacterium | reverse complement strand
CTTCGAGCTCCGCCTGGCTTGCCCCGAGGGGTACGAGCCGGACCGGGAGACCTACACCCGCCACGCTGCCCGCACGAAGCTCCTCATCACCGAGCTGCCCGAGGAAGCGGCGGAAGGCGCCGATGTCGTGACGACGGATGTGTGGGCTTCGATGGGCCAGGAGGAGGAGCAGGCGGTCCGGGGCCACGATTTTCAGGGCTACCTGGTCGACGAGCGCCTCATGGCTCTCGCGAAGCCCGGCGCCATTTTCCTGCACTGCCTTCCCGCCCATCGCGGTGAGGAAGTGACCGACGCCGTGATCGAAGGCTCCGCGTCCCGCGTGTGGGACCAGGCCGAGAACCGGCTGCACGCCCAGAAGGCACTGTTGCTGATGCTGATGGGGGGAAATACCGGTGACAGGTGAGAGGTAAGAGGTGAGAGGGTTTGCCCCTCCCACCTCCCTCTCACCTCTGACCTCTCACGTTTTCGGGGAACCAACGAATGTCTGACGCAACCGAACTTCGCCGTACGCCCCTTTACGCCGCCCACGTCGCGCTGGGCGCCAAGATGGTGCCCTTCGCCGGCTGGGAAATGCCGGTGCAGTATCCCACCGGAATCCTCGCCGAGCACAAGGCGGTGCGGGAAGGCGTGGGGATCTTCGACGTGTCCCACATGGGCGAGTTCGAAGTGACCGGCCCCGACCGCAATGCCTTCGTCAACCGGGTCACCTGCAACGATGTCGGCGCCCTGGACGCCGGCGGGGTGCAGTACTCCGCGCTGCTCAGGGACGACGGCACCATCGTGGACGACTGCACCGTCTACCGGTTCGAGGACAAGGTGATGATCGTGGTCAACGCTGCGAACATCGCCAAGGACTGGGAGCACATCGTCGACCAGAAGGGCGGCATCAACGTCCGGCTCAAGAACATCTCGGACGATGTGGGCCTGCTGGCGCTGCAGGGGCCGAAGGCGGAGGCGCTGCTGCAGAGCGTGAGTCCCGTGAGGCTCTCGGAAATCGGCTACTACCGCTTTACCGTCGGCGATGTGGCCGGTGCCATGACGTTCATCTCCCGCACCGGCTACACCGGCGAGGACGGCTTCGAGCTCTACTGCCGCGCGTCGGACACCCCGAAGCTCTGGAAGGCGCTGACCGCCGGCGGGGCCGTGCCGATCGGGCTCGGCGCCCGCGATTCGCTCCGTCTCGAGATGGGGTACGCCCTCTACGGCAACGACATCGACGACAGCACCACGCCGCTCGAAGCGGGGCTCGGCTGGATCGTGAAGCTCGACAAGGGCGCCCAGTTCACCGGGGACCATGCTCTCCGGCTGCAGAAGCAGCAGGGGCTCGCCCGCCAGCTGGTGGGGTTCGAGATGGCAGGCAAGGCGTTCCCGCGGCCGGGCTACCAGGTCTGGTGCGAGGGTCGCAAGGTGGACACGGTGCGGAGCGGCACCATGAGCCCCAGCCTCGGCAAGGCCATCGGCACCACCTACCTCCCCAAGGCGTCCGCCAAGGCCGGCACCAGCTTCGAAATCGAGGTCCGCGGCGAAAAGCTGCCCGCCACCGTGGTGAAGAAGCCGTTCTGGACCAAGGGGTCAATCAAGAAGTGACCACTATCCGCCTGGCGATTCTCACCGTGTCCGACGCCGGGAGCCGCGGCGAGCGCGCCGACGCCTCGGGCGACGCCATCGCCGAGTGGGCTGTGGGGCACGGGCACACCCTAGTCGCGCGCGAACTCCTCCCCGATGAGCCGGCACAGATATCCGCCCGGCTCCGGAGCTGGTGCGATGCGGACGCCGCGGACCTGGTTCTCACCACCGGCGGCACCGGCCTCACCGCCCGCGACCGCACGCCCGAAGCCACCCGGGCGGTACTCGACGTCGAGGCCCCGGGCGTTGCGGAGGCGATGCGGATGACGGTGTATCCGCGATTCCCGCGGGCGGCGCTGTCCCGCGGCGTCGCCGGAGTGCGGGGCCGGACCTTCATCGTGAATCTGCCGGGGAGTCCGGCCGGCGTCCGGGACGGGCTCGAAGTCCTCGAGGAACTGGTGGCGCACGCGGTGGAGCTGGTCCGCGGCATCCGCACCGGGCACTGAGCGATGGCCTACCGCATTCTGCTCAGCATGGATGACCTCGAGACGGCGGTGAGGGTCAACGCCGCGCTCGAAGCCGCAGGCTACACCACCACCATGGTCTCCTCGCTCGACGATGCGAAGAGCGCCATGCGCCGGGCCAATCCCGACCTCGTGCTGCTCACCGGCGCCGTCTACGAGCCGCCGGCCCGCCAGCTGGCCCAGATGGCGCACGACGCCGAGGTGTCGACCCTGGCGCTGCTCGAGGCGACCGACTCGGGACCGGGTGCGCGTGACGAGCATCTCCACGCCACGGCGCTGCTCTCCAAACCGGTCTCCCCCGAGGAGGTGGTGCAGACCATCGCCCGGCTGATCGAGCGGCGCCAGCTGCAGCGGCGCACCGGCATCATGGGCGAGAGCCCCGCGATCCAGGAACTGCTCATCAAGATCGAGCAGATGGCGCCGGTGAGCAGCACGGTGCTGATCCAGGGCGAATCGGGCACCGGCAAGGAGCTGGTCGCCAAGGCCATCCACGATCTCTCGCCGCGCCGGGGCAAGCCCTTCATCGCGGTCAACTGCGCCGCGCTGCCCGAAACGCTGCTCGAGAGCGAGCTGTTCGGCCATGAAAAGGGCGCTTTCACGGGCGCCGCCGAGCGGCGGCTGGGCCGCTTCGAGCTGGCGGACACCGGCACGATCTTCCTCGACGAAATCGGCGAGATCCCGGCCAGTGTGCAGGTCAAGCTGCTGCGGGTGCTCGAGACGCGGACGTTCTTCCGGGTCGGCGGCGTGGCGCCGATCAAGGTGGACGTCCGGGTCGTCGCCGCGACCAACAAGAGCCTGCGCGATTCGGTGGGGCTGGGGAACTTCCGCGACGACCTGTACTACCGGCTGAGCGTGCTCAACCTGTACCTGCCGCCGCTCCGGGAGCGCCGGGGCGATATCCCCCTCCTCGTCCGCCGGTTCATCCGGGAATTCTCCGCCGCCCACGACCGCCCCTTCCAGGGCCTGACCTCCGAGGCCCTGGGACGCCTGGTGGAGGCGCCCTGGCCGGGCAATGTGCGGCAGCTCCGGAACCTCATCGAGTCGATGGTGGTCCTTGCCCCCGGCCGGAAAATCGAGCCGAGCGACATCCCCGCCGACATACTGGAGGGCGCCAACCGGCTGGTTCCGGTCCGCCTGGCCTCCGGGGACGGGGATGTAGGGGCCCAGGAGGTGGAGTTCATCCTCAGGAGCCTGATGGACTTGCGGCTCCAGGTCGAGGAGTTGCGACGGCGTCTTGACAGTGTCCCTAACCGGGTACAACTGATCGAAGTGCCCCAGACCAATGGGCTGTCAGATTTCTCGTCAGAGGGGGAGAGCCAGCCGGAATCAGTTATCTACAGAGCTGGCATGACTATGGCTGACATGGAGCGGGCCGCGATCGAGGCGGCACTCCGGGAGAGCACCGGCAACCGGCGCCGGGCGGCCGAGATGCTGGGCATCGGGGAGCGGACGCTCTATCGCAAGATCAAGGCTTACAAATTGGAATAGGTCGGGCGAGTTAAGTATCGAGACAGTAAAAATTTGACGGTCGAGTCGATTGACACTGCCGGGGGCTGGTCCCATATTGCACGGCACCCCGTCTCGAAAATTCAGAGGAATCTGGATCCTCAGTGTACTCGATCGATCCGCAGGCCTGCGTGGCCTGCCTGGCCTGCGTCCGCGTCTGTCCGTCTGGAGCGGTCGCGGTCACCGATCAGGCAGTACGAATCGTTGACGACGCGTGCGTGCACTGCGGCCTCTGTGTGCCGGCGTGCCCGCACGATGCGATCGACGCCAGCGGCGAGCTTGGCCGCGCCATCGCCGTGGCGGCGCGAGGCACCGGAGTCCTGATTCTCAGCGCCGAATCAACGGCGCACTTCTATCCGGCCACGCCGGAGCAAGTCGTCAACGCATGCTATGCCGCGGGCTTCCGCATCGTCTCGCGCGGAGTGGTGGGCGACGAGCTGATCGCCGCGGAGTATCTCAGGCTCTGGGATGATCCCGGTTTCGGGACGCTGATCCGCTCGACGGATCCGGTGGTGGTCGAAGCGATCCGCAATCAGTACCCCGAGCTGGTGCCGTATCTCGCGCCGGTCGCGATTCCCGCGGTGGCCGAGGCGCGCTACCTCCGGGCGCTGTACGGCGAAGATCTCGAGATCGTGTTCGCGGGCGTGAGCCCGCCGGTGGGCAACAGCGAAGTCGACGCGGCAATCGTGTTCGCCGACCTGGCGCACCTGCTCAAGCTGCGGGGCGCCAACCCGCTGAGCCAGGCCGAGTACTTCGTGCGGGTGCCCGAGGAGCGGCGGCGCCACCTGAGTGCCGCGGGCGGGATGCCTCTCGCGATCCTCGAGGAGGCGCGGCACTCGAGCCGCCGGTTCCGCAAGATCCGCGGCCTCGGCGAGCTGGCCTCGCTGGCCCGGGCGGTGTCGACGGACCGGCTCGACCTGGGCTTCGTGGACATCCTGTCGTACGAGGGGGCGCTGGACCATCCCCTCTCGGGGCCGCGCGAGGAGCTGCACTGGCGGCGCGCCCTGGTCGAGAGCGTGGAGCCGCCCCGGAGCCGCTTCCCGGTGGTGGACGAGACGGTGGTGGCGAGCGTGGGCGCGATCTTCGAGATCCGGACCCACAAGCTCGAGCCGGACCCGGTGGCCGTCGAAGGGGTACTAGAGGCCATCGGTCCCGGGCCGAACGGCAAGCCGTGGGACTGCCGCGCGTGCGGCTTCGCCAGCTGCCGCAAGTTCGCCGAGGCCGCCGCGCTGGGCCGGGCCAGTCTCCGCCAGTGCGTGCCCTGGCAGGCCCGCCGCGCCGAAGACGCCGTGCAGGCCTCCGCGATCGACACGCTCACGGGTCTCGCGACGCTGCGGGTGCTGCGGGACCGGCTGAGCCACGAGATCGAGCGCAGCAAACGGAGCTGGGAAGGCTTCGCGCTCCTGTTCCTCGATCTGGACCGCTTCAAGCAGGTCAACGACCTGTTTGGCCACGAGGCGGGGAACGAAGTGCTCAAGGCGGTGGCCAACGAGATCCGGAACGCGGTGCGCGTATCCGACCTGGCCGCCCGCTACGGCGGCGACGAATTCGTGGTGATCCTCAACCGGACCGACCTGGCCGGGGCCAGCAGAGTGGCCGAGGCCATCCGGGCCGGGATCGAAGGGGTGGGCCGGCGGCTGGGGTACCCGGTGGGACTGGTGACCGCCAGCGTGGGCGTCGCGGAGTACGATGCGCGCCGTCCGCCCCACGAGGATCTGCTGGTCGCCGCGGACCGTGCGCTCTACCAGGCCAAGTCGGCCGGACGCAACGTGGTCGTTTGACGACACTCGAACTCGGGACAACGCACGCGTGACCGGACCCTCGCAGTTCCGCACCACTCCCGGCTCGGGCCCCAGCCCGCGGCCGGCCGGCACGGCCATCGACAACGCCCCCGATCCCTGGGGCGTCCGCCGCGCCGAGAACCTTCTCACCAGCCTCGAAGGCGTGCTCTCGGCGCGGGTGGTCACTACCCCCCTGGGCGAGGTGAGCGAGGTGCACGTGCTGGCCCAGGCCGGGCTCAGCCCCAAGCAGCTGGTCAGGAACATCGAATCCGCCCTGCTGGCGCAGCTGGGCCTCAAGATCGACCATCGCAAGATCAGCGTGGCGCAGACCGCGGACGTGCGGCCCATCGAGGCGCTCGAGGCCGGCGTGGCGCGCGAGCGCTCGATGCACCGGGCGGCGCTGTTCGAGAAGCTCGAGGTGGCCCCCGGCCGCCGGCCGCACCGGGTCATCATCCGCGTCACCCTCTCGTTCATGGGCAAGACCGAAACGGCGGAGGAGGAAAGCTCCGACACGCCGCGCAGCAAGGTGGACGCGGCGGCCCGGGCGGCCGTCACCGTGCTCGACGCGCTGCTGTCGGATCACTCCGTGGCGCTCGAGGGGGCCAAGATCGTGGAGGCGTTCGAAAAGGAATTCGTGATGGTGGCGGTGCAGGGGCTGGGCGGGCGCGAGGCGCTGCTGCTCATCGGCACCGCGGAAATCAAGGAGAGCAGCGAGCGGGCGGCGGTCTTTGCCGTGCTCGACGCCACCAACCGCTGGGCCGAGGCTCGGCGGCAGTAACCAACCACATAGCTGGTCACTCACACTCTTGATGGGGTGAACTGACACCAGAAAAAAAGGCGCGCCTCAGACTTCGGCGTTAGGTCGAGCGGAACTGAGCGGACAACTGATGAGCGGAGCGTCGGGTAGGCTATAGCGGAGCCTGCCACTTCCCAGGGGCCTTTGTTCCTTGAAGGGGGGTGACGCTCAATGGTACAGATCAGCTGGCTCGCTGCGACGATTCACTTTGTCGCGAACCTGTTTAGTGCTGAAGGACAGACCTGGAGCTGATTGTTCCAGCTTTGTCGGGGCACGCCTCGTCTTCTTACCTGAGCTCGGTCATGAAACAGAAGCTTTGGCTCAACTTGTATGTCGCCTGCGTTGCGGTGCTTGCCGCAGCGGCGGTGCTATGGGCGGAGGGGGCAGAGTCCCTCACTCCAGGGCCTTGGCAGATTGTCTGCTTCATCGTGATCGGGTTCATGCTCGATCTTGCTGCGAACCCGCTTCGTGTTGCGGCCACAGGGTCTGTCAGCTTCATCGTCTTCATGTCGGCTGGCCTACTGTACGGAGGGTTCTGGGGAGGGTGGATCGCAGCGGTATCTACACTGTTGAGTCAGTTGGCACACCAGCGTCCGCTTCAACGGGTCGTCTTCAACATTGCGCAGCGCTCACTTGCGATTGCCGCTGCAATTCTGGTCTACAAGGCCATCGGTGGTGGCCTGCCACCCGTTTACCTCTCGAGCACGGGCCCGGTGCAGCCTGGCGCTCTTCAACGGGATCTGGGCTTCTTCTTCGTGTTCGCCGCCGTATTCTTCGCAATCAATACGATTTCGGTAAGCGCGGTTATCGCGATCAGTTCCGGCCAAAGGTTTCGCGACGTCTGGTATCTCAATTCCAAGGGCGTGGTTGGGTATGATCTCGGGGCGAGCGCGCTCGCTATGCTCGTTGCCTGGCTCTTCCACCGAGCAGAAGAGGGCGCGGCGTATGGCCCATTCGGACTTCTAGGCGTCTTCGTAATCATCCTCACGATTCGCCATATCTACGGGATGTACCGGAAGCTTCAGAGTAGTGGCCGGGAGCTTCTGGACCTGATGGTAAAGGCAATCGAAGCCCGAGATCCCTACACTTCGGGTCACTCAATTCGAGTGGCCACACTCGCGCGAGCGATTGCCCAGGAATGCGGCATGCCGGCTGCCGAAGTCGAGCAAGTGTATACAGCCGCGCTGCTCCATGACGTTGGGAAGATTCACGAGGAGTTTGCGCCGCTGCTGCGGAAAGATTCGAAACTCACGCCAGACGAAATGGCGCTGCTCCAAACTCATCCCGTCAAGAGCGCGGACCTTGTCGGGATTATTTCGAGCTTCCGCGGGATGGTCCAGGATGCGGTCCGGAGCCACCATGAGCGATGGGATGGAAAAGGCTACCCTGACGGCCTGTCAGGGGAGATGATCCCGCGTGGTGCGCGAATGATCATGATCTCCGACACGATAGACGCGATGAGCACCGACCGTCCGTACCGAAAGCGGTTACCGCTCGAGGCGGTTCTTGCCGAGTTGCAGCGCCACAAGGGGGCGCAATTTGATCCCCTCCTGGTCGATGTAACCATCAATTCCGTGAACGTCCGCCGAGTGATCTCCGAACTTCAGAGTATCTCTAGCGAGACAAAACAGCCGTCCACCCAACTTGACCTTGGCGGGTCACAGCGTGCTCTCAAGCAGGAACTTATTCTCTGGCGCCCGCGTCGCGTACTCTAGAGCCTCCCGAAGCCCTACAAGTCCGAGCCACACTGAAGAATTGGCAGGCAAGCGTCCGATCGACGAGTTGAAGCGATCCTTGGCGGCCCTCGCTGGTCGACCGAGGCTTAGCTGGAGTTGTAATTCGGCGGCAGCAATTTCAAGTTGGTCGATCACATCGGCGCTTTCGAAGGGAGCCAGCCCCTGAATGCGTACAAGGGCACTCTCCGCCTCACGATCAGCCTCTCCGAGTCGGGCGACCGCCCGTGCAAAGAGACCACAGTATGATCTCGAAAGAGGTTGATCAAATGCTCCGCTAGTCCCTTGGCGGGCGTGCTTGATCGCGTGCTTGCCGCTGCGGAGCAGGTACAGTACATCCGACAAATACAGATGCGCTGACTGAATTGCCCATGCCGGATACTCGCTCCGAAACAGGACTTCATCGTCTGAAACGTATTGCCAGGATAGTTCCTCTCGTCCTGTAGCTCCCGCGCTCCAAGCCGCGAGCGTAGTAACAAGCACTCCCGTAACATCCCGGCTCGATCGCGCGGCCACCTGGCCTTGTTGCGCCAACTCCAGAACGCTGGAGTGCAGGCCGAGCCTAGAGTAGGCCATCATGAGATTCGAAATAGCACGCGAAATCCGTGTTTGACTGCCCAGGGATGTTGCGGCCACCCGCGCTCGTTCAAAAATGGGAATCGCTTCTTCGTACCTGCCGGCTGCCATTCTTGAGGCCCCAAAGGCCATTAGGAGGGATATGAGGCCCTTGCCAGTGCTCGTCGTACTGTAGAGTTCGATAGCTTCCTGCAGCGGGGATTCCGCGGCCGCTTGCTCATGCACTTGTTCCGAGTAATGGGCTGCCACAGCATAGGTAAATGCCCTCGCTGCGATCTCCTTCCGAGAGCGTTCCGCGATGCTTAACGAGCGAATGCATTCTAGGGTCTCGATCCCGCATTCGCGCGATTGGGTTTCCGCAAGGTAATTCCCGACAGCTTCTAGCACCTGATATCGACTCTCGGTTGTGTCTGCCCGTCTAAGGTCGAGGAGCAACCTTCTTAGGGTGGCTTTTGCATCAGGTTCGCTGAGCGCCCCCAGTTTGAGTTGAGCCTGCATGGATAGGGCGAAGGCCGAAATGCCAGAGGGAGTATCTGAGGTTGAGCCCTCCGAGAGCGCGTGCAGTACGTCTTGCCAGCGCCCTTGATCGCGGAGAGACTCCGCCAGTAGTAGCGACGCCTTACGCTTTTCTAGCGCTGGCAACCGCTCCATCGCGGACGTTAGGGCGAGCTCGGCTTCACACGCAGCGCCATCCTCAATTGCTTCCCTTGCGCCTCGAAGTAGAAAGGAACGTGCTTCATCTTCTCTGCCCCCTCG